>CAYPOV010000103.1:0-13800 GCA_964412385.1 uncultured Geminicoccaceae bacterium | reverse complement strand
CCGGGCATTGGGCATATCCTCAAGGATGCGAGTGCTGATTTCGCTGTGCTGGATATGGAACATTCGGGCGTGAGCTTTGCCGAACTGCGCTGGGTGATCAGAGGCTTTGAAGCGGCCAATCTTCCTGCAATTGTTAGAGTTCCGACCTCGAACTCATCCGACATCGCGCGCGCCCTCGATATCGGCGCTGATGGCATCATGGTGCCGAATGTCGAGAGTGCCGACGTGGCACGAAATATTGTAACTGCCGCCAAATATGCCCCACGGGGCAAGCGCGGCATGGCCCAGCAGGTCGGCCATGATCGCTACCATATGAGCCCGATGAGCGACTATGCGGCAGCCGCCAACGAGCGAACGACGGTGATTGCGCAGATCGAATCGCGGGCCGGAGTCGATGCGGTCGAGGAGATCGCGGCCACGGACGGCATCGATGTCGTCTGGCTTGGCCATGGCGATCTTTCGATGTCGCTAGACGATCCTGGAAATTTCACGAGCGATAACTTCAGGCAATCAGTCGACAAAATTTTGAGTGCGGCGAAAGGATCGAACAAGCGCGCCGGACGCCTGGTGCCGGATGCAAAGGCTGCAACCAACGCAATCGAAGCGGGCTTTGACCTCCTCTTGATGTCAGCCGACGTCAAGCTGCTTCATGGCGCGCTCTCCAACGCCCTCAATTCCTTGCGAACGACCCATGGCTAGAGAGCTCGGATCTCAGGCGCCCGTCGCACCCACAGGCAGGGTCGAACAGACCTCGGATTGGGGAACGTGCCGACGCCGTTTCCGCACCATCGGGCTTTACTTCAAGCGCAATCCCAATCTCACCGTGGGACTGGTTCTGTTGGTGCTTCTGGCGCTCATCGCGTTGGGCGGCCAGTTCATCATCGATCCCAAGATCGTCAATCCGCTCGCCAATCCGCCCAAGCGTCCCCCCTCGCTCGACTACCTCTTGGGAACCGACAGCCATGGGCGAAGCATGATCGGCATTCTCATTGTCGGCACCTATCTCACCTGTAAAGTCGGCGTCATTGCGGGCTTGATCGGCGTCACTTTGGGAAGCGTCCTTGGCTTTTTGGCAGGTTTCTATCGGGGCTGGATCGACACCATCATCAGCACCATCACCGATGTGCTGTTGACGGTTCCGCCGCTCTTGGTGCTGGTTGTCATCGCCGCCAATCTCAACACCAAGCTCAATACCGATCAAATGGCGATCATCGTCTCGCTGCTGGCGTGGCGCGAACCCACCCGGCAAATTCGCAGCCAAGTTCTGATCATGCGCGAAATGGGCTATGTGCAAACCGCCCGCCTTGCCGGCACCTCGACTCTGGGCATCGTATTCAAGGAACTCATGCCCAATCTGCTTCCCTATCTCATGGCGAGCTTCGTGCTTGCAACGGCGACTGCCATGCTTGCTTCTGTGGGCCTCGAAGCGTTGGGCCTCGGACCGCAAAATGAGCCGACCCTCGGCATGACGATTTATTGGGCGATGTATGAAGGTGCCTTTCTTTTGGGCCTTTGGTGGTGGGTTTTGACGCCCGTGATTGCTCTCGTCGTGCTTTTCGTCGGGCTTTATCTCGTCAGTGCCGGATTGGATGAGCTTGCCAATCCGCGCACCCGCCGCCGCCGCGCCTGAGCTGGCATGAGAAGCTGATGTCTCGTCTCATCGCTCAAGGCATGCGGGTCGAGTACTTCACCGATGAAGGCATCGTCCGTGCGGTCGATGGTGTCGATTTCACGATCAAACCGGGCGTGCGTGTCGGCTTTGTCGGCGAATCGGGCTCGGGCAAGACCACGACCGCTCTAGCCCTGATGGGAATGATCGAGCCGCCAGGCAAAGTCACGGGCGGCTCAGTCCTGCTCGATGATACCGATCTTCTAAAGCTTAGCGATGATGAGTATCAGCGCGTTCGGCTGACCGAGATCAGCTATATTCCGCAAGGGGCCATGAACTCTCTTAATCCCGTGATGCGCATCGCCGATCAAATTATTGACGGCATGATCGATCACGGATTGGCGCTCGGCCGCCGGGAAAAGCGCGAGCGCGCCATGACGCTGCTCGAAAAAGTCGGCCTCGCACCCGAGGTCGCGCGGATGTTTCCGCATGAGCTTTCAGGCGGGATGAAGCAGCGTGCCTGCATAGCGATCGCGATTGCACTCGGCCCCAAATTGATTATCGCCGATGAGCCTACCTCGGCACTCGATGTCATCACTCAAAGACGTGTTATGGAGACATTGGGTGAGCTTCAAGACGAGCTCGGCGCCAGCCTCATTCTCATCGGCCATGATATGGGCCTGATGGCGCAGTTCGTTGATGATATCATGGTGATGCGCAATGGCCGCATTGTCGAGCAAGGTCCCGCACGCACGCTCTTCAAGCAGGCCGAGCACGACTACACGCGTACACTGATCGATAGTGTTCCGTCACTACATGCGCGCGTTGCCGACAATGTGCAGCCAATGAGAGCGAAAAGCGCCACCAACCATGTCAATGGTACGCCCTTGCTGGCACTCGATGCTGCTTCAAAGATCTATGGCGGCGGCATCCTTCGTGGTTCCGGAAATACAGCACTTCACCCACTTACCTTCACGCTTCAAGGTGACCGGCCGTTGGTCGTTTCGATCGTCGGGCAGAGCGGCAGCGGCAAGACGACACTCGGATCGCTGATCTTAGGATTTCAAACACCGAGTTCGGGCGCGATCCGATACCGCGGACAGGACATTGCAGGGTTTAACGCCGCCCAATCCAAAGCCTATCGGCGGGAAGTCCAAGCCGTGTTCCAGGACCCCTATGCCGCCTATAACCCCTTTTACAAGGTCGATCATGCGCTATCGGCGCCGCTCACGAATTTCGGCTTAGCGCGCGGCCGTGATGAGATTTACGGAAAAATGCACGATGCCTGTCAGAATGTCGGGCTCGATCCGTCGCAAACAATTCACCGCTTTGCCCATCAACTCTCCGGCGGTCAGCGTCAGCGCTTGATGGTGGGGCGCGCCATCATGCTGGCACCAAGGCTCTTGGTGGCGGACGAGCCGGTCTCGATGGTCGACGCCTCCTTGCGATCGACCATTCTCACCAATCTCAAGCAGATGAAGGATCAACAGGGCGTTTCGATCCTCTATATCACCCATGACCTGGCGACAGCCTATCAGGTAAGTGACTATATTCTGGTGCTTTATAAGGGACGTGTGGTTGAGGCCGGCGAGGCGGAGACCGTCATCAAAGATGCCAAGCACCCCTACACGCAGCTTCTTGTCGATAGCATCCCCTGGCCCGATCCCGATCAGGCTTGGGGCTCTCAAGAAACCATCAGTTACGAGCTCGCAGCCCTGGACCGACAGCAGCAATCGCCCACAACCCTGATCCGCTCGACGATCGGGGGATTAAGTTTGGGGGCTTGATGCGGTCGCGGGAGAACACGATAACGAAATGGCCCATCAAACGGTCCACATAGTCAAAAAGTTGGACTGTTAGACGGACTACGTTGTTGTTGTTCACGCAGGTATCTGTGAGGGAAGCAAAGGCTCAGTTGACAGAGCTTGTGTGGCCGTGCCGAGGCAGGCGAGGAGGTCGTTCTCGCGCGCCATGGCCACGTCGTTTGAGCCTTTGCTCGATCTGAGGCTTCACCAGGTCCAAACGCCGCCCGGAGCCAAGACTTCCTCTATGACAACAATGGCCTGCCTGGATGATCGTTGTCGATACATCGACGTTGATGACGATCTTACTCGATAAACCCCAAGGAGACGGATGCGCCGAAATTCTTGAATCGGAGGAGGAGCTTGTGATCTCAGCGGGCACTCTCGCGGAGGCGTTCATCTGAGGTCGCCAATGAACGTGATTGTCGCCTGCGACTTGTCGGCGACTCTTTCGCGAAGACCATATCGCCTCTGCGCTTTGACAATTGCCCGCCAAGTTTGTTTGCCCTTCGAAATGCCATCTCAAACGAAGACGAAGTCTGATCCGACCACGGTGAAATCGAGCTGGATGGTGGTGGTGTTGAGAATGGACAGTGTTCCGCCGCCAAAGCTCGTGAGGTCAATCGTGGCATCGATGCCGTCATCGGTGACCAGTGGCTGGAGAGTCGCGAGATCCAGACCGGCAAATCCGGCAAACAGTATGGCATCGTCGAGATTGACGAAGTCGACGATCGTATCGTTGCCGCCGCTGGGAGTGTAGACGAAGATATCGTCGCCACCCTGTCCCCAAAGCGCATCGTCGCCGGCACCGCCATCAAGCAGGTCGCCGTCCGCCCCGCCATCGAGCGTATCATTGGCCGATCCGCCGATCAAGACATCGGTGCCGGTGCCACCAAGGAGCCTCGCTGCCGTTGCGTAGCTCGTGGCACCATTGGCACCGCTCGAGAGATTGACGATATCGTTGCCGGCTCCAGCGTCGAAGATTTCGATGTTGGCGAAGTGGCTGGCGCTCGCCCCCGGGTTCGCGGTGCCGGCGTCGTCAAAGAGAAATGCCTCGCTCGCCCCGGTTCCGCTGAGGATATCAGTGACGCCGTCGCCGCCCGAATAGACCATCTGATTTTGTTCGAGGCCGAGCAGGCTAAATGAGTTCAAGCCAAGGATCTCGGGGGTCAGCCCGCCATTGAGTGCCCACTGATCACCTGTCGCGGCCTCACCCCAGACGACAGCGTTCGTTGTGAAAGGAATGACGTTTCCGATTAAGACCTCGTCGGCCTCAAAGGCACCGATATCAATGGCCGCAATGCCATCGCCATTGCCGTCGACGATCCGGCTTTCGCCCCGCTGATCGGTCATCAGGCCGACAAGAGCAAGTGCCGCATCGTCACCCGCATCAATTGCCGGGCTGGTCAAGCTGAGTGCAACCGTTTGCGTGGGCCCGCCATTGTCGGCAAGTAGGCCGCCATTGGTGGTGGGATCAATGGCAGCGAACAGGTCGACTGCGGCGATCCCCAGAAGATCCGTGCCCGTCGATCCAGCGATGGCGGCCTGGCTGAATATGTTGGTGCCGCTCGTAGCCTCGAGCACCTCATTGGATCCGAGAAAGACATCCGGCGTGCTGTTGGCACCAACCGCATTGTTGCCCGCGACAATAGAGTTATTGAGAGCGAGCGTGCCAAAGCGGCTGTGGATAGCAGCCGTATCGTAGTCTTGGGACGACGTATTGCCGGTGACAGTGGCGTTCGTCAGTGATGCACCGCCGCCGAAATTGTAGAGAGCACCGCCACGCAGCGCGATGTTGTTGGCCAGGGTCGACTGGTAGATTGAAATCGTATCCCCGTAACCGTTGAGGATGCCTCCGCCGAAACTGCCTGCGCTGTTGCCACTGATCGTCGTTGAAAAAATACTGGCCGCGCCGTCGCCAAGATTGGAGACGTTGTCGACGGCGCCTGCGAATGTATCAGCGGTATTATTGGCGATCGTCGACTGATTAATGGAAAGCGAGCCGGTATTGCTGATCGCACCGCCTCGGTGATTGGAGGAATTGTCGGTCAACGCCACGTCGACAAGCGACAGTGTGCCGGGATTGAAGATGGCACCGCCAACGCCCGTACCCACGGTCTCGCCGCCGATTTCCATAAAGGTTTCAGCGCGGTTGCCGGAGAGCGTGCTGTCGCTGAGGATCAGTGTTCCCTGATTGATGATGGCACCACCGACGCCGGCAAAGCCGTTGATCAGGTTGAGGTCATCGGCGAAGGTAACGGCACCGGGTGCAATCGAAAGGATCCGCGAGGCAGCTTGCGCGTCGATCGTCTGCCCTTCGCCGTCAATCAGGACACCGCCGGTGATTTCGAGTTCACCATTAGTTAATGCGAGGGTCTGATCGTCGCCTTCGATGGCGAAATTGATGGTGTCGAAGCCTTCTGTGGCATTGGCGAGACCGATGGCTTCGCGAAGGCTGAGGCCGGCGCCATCCGGTGCCGCATATGTTTCGGTTCCCTCAAACGTCTCGTCGTCACGGGTCGTGACGGTAAAAATCGCCATGGTTTGTGCTCCGACTTGATTATTGCTTCTTTAATAAGCCTATCCCGTGACAGGATGATGACCAAGTGGGAAATGACTGAGCTGTTCACGAAGAATTGCGGCTTAGTTTACAGGGGCTTGGAGACAAGGCATGGGCACGCCCAGTGCGCGTGCTAGGTCGATCGCATTGGGTCATGAAAGGACGCTTGCGATGAATTCAGTTCTCGGCATTCGAAAAAAACGTCTCTTGATGGCGACTGCACTGGTATTTTCCGTCGCAGCCTGCGCAGCGCAAACGGTGGACTTGGCCGCACCGAGCCCTGCCATGGTATCGGCTGTCGATGAGGCCACGGTGCGATTTGCGCGGCGGCAGAGCACGACAGGACAGCCGGTCACGGCCAATGGCGCCTATGATGTGACCATCGGGATGTTCGCCGACTACCGAAAAACGACGCAACGAAAAGTGCGCGAGAACTTCCCCTGCACCGACGGTGCGGCTTCTGTCCTTGAAACCCTGGGCTTCGCACCTGACACCATCAAATCGGTTCGCTACGACGTCCGGCAGCGCAAGGATAGCGAGGGCAATCCGAAGCTTCAGGGGTTCAATGCCTGGATCAATTTCAACGATCAGAGAGGCTATCTGGTGGTTTCGTTCCGGCCTGACTGCACCTACGAGACCTATTATACCCGCGCCGGTCTCGAATTACCGACGGCTACGTAAGCCTTGCCAACGTTCTGATTATCGGTGCCAGACGAAGCCGTACAAATTTTCTGCTTAAGTATTTGAGCCAGCACCCCGGTGTCGCCATGAGCGGTCTCCATGTGACGCGCTAATTTGCATGGTGCGCCGGGCGTGAGCGCGCCTACCGGTCATGTCGGGGAGCAAAAAAAAGCTGGTCGCATTCTTCCATGACGATGTCATCGCGTTCCAGGAACTCACAGGCCGCAATCTTTCCGCCTGGCTCGAAGTGCATCCAACGCAGCTTGCCTGCCACAGTGTGTAGGCCAGTGATGAGAAAGGCTATTGCATGCTAGCGCTCAATCGCGCCCTCGGCTAGAAATGGCGGTCATCCGCAGGGGAGCAATCAAGAATTGGCACTTCTTCCTAATATTGTCATGATTGTCGGTGATCATCATCGCGCCGACATTATGGGCCATAATGGATGTTCGCTGGCCTATACACCCAATCTCGACATGCTTTGCCGCCAGGGTGTGAACTTCAATCGGGCCGTGACTATCAGCCCGGAAAGTGCCACTGCCTATTGCGTCTTGTTGGAAGGCGTCTATCCCCACAAATTGGGCTCGGACGACACTACGAGCTTCGTCCAATCGACACTTGGCGGCCTGTTGGCGAAGAAAGGTTATCAACTCGTGGAAATTGGCCATCAAGAAAATACAAGCCTTCAAGCCGTCCTCGATCAGGCTTGTGATACAGTCGATCGCCTCACAACCACGCCCAGTGCTGTTGTTTTACGCTTTCCGGGTATCGGCAAGTTCGATGATATTGCGGACGACTGCTTCGCACCTTATCGCGGAACCGGGGTACCGCTCGCCGCTTACTTCGGCGCGGTGACGGCCTATGACGATGCCGTCGGCAAGATCATCGCGGCACTCGAGCATCACGATCGGCGCCAAGACACGCTCGTGATTTATACTTCGCTCAGCGGCGAGACCTTCCGCTATCGCGACTCCGTCAATCACGCCAATAGCTGTCATGACGACGCGATCCGGGTCCCGGTGATCGTCTCGTGGCCCGGAGCGGTTCGAGGTGGGCGAACGCTTGATGCGTTGATCGGCCATCATGATCTCGTGCCGAGCCTGGCGGACTTTTTCGAAGTCGATTTACCGGAACGTCAAGGACGAAGTGTTCGACCCTTAATCGAAGACGACGGCGCAAGCGATCACTGGCGCTCGCAAATTTATATCTCCAACCAGCATCGTCGCCATATTCGCTCCAGCGGGGACCCTTCAACGCCGGGTTTTCGTGTTTATCCCGCATGGCGCCAGCGCGCTATCTGGGATGGCCGCCACAAATTCATTCTAAGCGCCGATGACGGTTGTGCCTTTCTCTTCGATCAAGCCATCGATCCCGAAGAGGAATTCAACATTTATCACGTCCCTCGCCGGTCCTCGCAAGCGCTCTTCGAGCAATTTCGAGACCAGCGTGCAAAAGTGATCAAGCTCGCCCAGAGCCTGAAAACGGAAGCACAGCAGGTGGATGACCGGCTCGGGATCGAGCTTGCAGAAGCCGCGGTTTCCGATCCCGCATTCGGAGCCCTCGGCCCCGGCGAGCCGATGTCCTGACGTGCCAACCGCATGTTATTGAGATCAGATTATTGAGATCAGAGACGACTCCATGGCCAAACGACCCAACTTCATTCTGCTCCTTGCCGACCAGCAACGTGCCGACACGCTCCCCTGCTACGGCAATCGATTTGTCGAGGCACCTTATCTCGACCGCATGGCGGCGGAAGGCTTGTGCTTCACCAATTGCCGGACCGTGTTTCCGGTTTGCACACCGGCGCGTGCCTCGATGTGGACCGGCATCTATCCGCATGCCCATGGCATCATTCGCAACGTCTATGGCGAGAATGATCTCCTAGGCGCGCATGATCTGACGTCAAGAAGCCTCTTCCAGCATCTCAAGAACCACGACTATGAGTGCGCGTATTACGGCAAATGGCATCTGGGCGAGGACAATCCGGGCCCCTTCGATATCTGGGAATCATTCAATTCTCTCGGCGGCCACTGGGTCGACAGCCTACAGAATTTTCAAGGCGGCACCTACATCCCGGACCAGGATACCGACAAGATGATCGATTGGTTCCGCAATCGTCGAAACGACAATCCCTTCGCCGCGGTGATGTCATTCTACCCGCCGCACGATCCCTTCTCATCGCCGCTCGACTGCATGGACAAATATCGGCGCCTGGGCGTTCCGTTTCCCGGCTATTATGGGTCCGTGACAGCGTTGGACCGCTGTGTTGGCCGAATCTGGGCAGCGCTCGAGGAAAGCGATCTTTTGGATGACACAATTCTTATCTACTACGCCGATCACGGCGAAACCTTTCACGCGCGCGATGGTGTCTCGAGCAAGTTCGTCTGCACCGAGGATGGCGTCCATGTGCCGTTCTTGATGATGTGGCGTGGTCATATTCCCGCCGGCAAACGGTCCTCGGCCCTAATAGGCCTTCAGGACCTTATGCCGACGATACTCGATTATGCCGGGATTGAGCGTCCCGACGGCTTGCATGGCGAGAGTTTGCGTACTCTGACGGAAGGATCCGGTGAGGCAGCGTGGCGGCAGAGCTATTATATCGAAAACGAAACGCACGATCTTTTGGAAGCAAGCGATCAGCCGGTTCGGCCACGCATTCATGAACGGGCCTTATGCACGCATCGTTTCAAGCTTGTCGTCAATGTCGAAGACGAGGCGCCGAGGCTCTACGATATGCGGAGTGATCCCGAGGAACGCGTCGATCTTGTGGGGCGCCGGCACAATCAAGCCATTGCCGGAACCCTCGCTCCCCTTCTCACCGCTTTGGAGGACCACGCGCGCACTCTTGACGACGAGATCGGCATCAACCTCGCGCAAAAACATCTGAGAGCGATGCAGGCACACTAGAGCGGGCCGTTCTTGTCCACCAATCTCGATCAGGGTCTTTCTGTATTCAGTCGTTGGGATTTCATTTGACGAATGTATAGATTTTGCAAAAGCATGATTGTCTTTGCGTCGCAGATTCGACCATCATCGATCATTAGCATGGCATCGTGTAACGGGATTTCGAATACTTCGATATCTTCACCTTCCTTCCTGTTGCCGCCACCTGAAGACTGCTTGTCTTCGGCGGAATACGATGCAATGAAAAAATAAAGTTTCTCAGTAACGGAGCCTGGGCTCATGAAGGCTTCGAAGACTTTCTCGACATTCGCTACTCGATAGCCGGTTTCCTCTTCAACCTCAGCTCGAATGCGATCCTCCGGCGACGCCTGGTCGAGCAAACCCGCCGGCGCTTCAATCAGAACTTCGTCATACCCATTGACGAAGGCAGGATAACGGAATTGCTTGGTCAGAACCACCGACTGTCCCTCCGGGTTGAAGAGCAGGATGACGGCACCATTGCCGCGGTCGTAGGTTTCCCGCGAAAGTTCTTGCCAGGTGCCATCACGGCGGCGGTAGTCGAATGTTGATTTCTTGAGTACGTACCAATCGTCTGACAGCAGCCGCACGGCCTTAACCTTCACACGTTCTCGAAGCGTCATCTCAGTGCTGTTTCTGTTGCCATTGCCTGTTGCCGTGAGCCGTGACTAGCGCCGAGATCGATCGCGTTCCTGCCAATTGGCTGGAAGATCCCAAGGCGGCCTCATGGCTTTGCCGATTGCTTCATGCTTTGAAATCCCAATATCGCGCAATTGGTAATCGGTGAGCTGCGACAAACGTCGCCTTTCGGCGATCACCTTGACCATCGCGTGAAGACGCATGAACAACCAATGTAGCGGAAAAGAAGTCTGCGATCTGTCGAGACGGTCGAAAGCACTCAGGCGACGCATATCAAAGGTCCTTCGGAATTGGAAGCAGACACGGGAGGGCTTAATGTCTCGCGTAAGGCCATCCCGAAGAAAAACATTCCTGTGTATCGGCACATGTCTTCTTGGGCGTTGGATGTGTAGCGCCCGCTGGATGATAATGGTGTAGCGCTTTCCACAACAACCTGAACGGTAAGAGGAGAACACGCCCGATCGTGCGAATCGCAGCACACTGGAAAGCCGCACGCTCCCTTTGTGCCTGCCGGACATAGTGTTGGTGCGCCGGGTCGAGCCTGATCAACGTATATTCAAATCCAAGCATGACAGTTTCCACCAATGATTGACGTTTCCATGGCGCCGCGCTCCAAACGGCGACGCCGCAATCGGATGCTGTATGCTGATCATTGGGGCAAAGATTCGCCAGCGAGATATTGTTTACGGCGAATAAGAAAAACTATGCGTCAATCATTCGATTTGGCATCGTTATACATTTATAAAGAATCGTGATTTGCCTTTACTTTAGATATAAAACTCTAGGGTGTAGATTCAAACAGATCCAGAAAGCTGTGTTTGCGGCGAGGACGGTGCGATTTGATTTTGCCGGTGAAACGGAGTGAATTTCTCGCACTTGCAGCCAATCACACAGTGTATCGGCATCTTAGGCGCGATCGGCCAGTGGCCGATCAGTTCACCAAAAAATGCGGGATAGACCGACGGCCTGGTTCAGATCGGCTTTTTTGGGCACCGACAGCCGATCGATGCACGCGGATATAGCTGGAGTCGATCGCAATCGTACCGCCGAGCTTGGCGTTTTCGACCAAGGTCTAAAAGACTTTCTGCCAGATCTTGCGCCGCGACCAGCGATTGAAGCGATTGTAGATCGTGGTGCAAAACCATAGTCCGCAATGACAGAATCGGCCCTAGTTTGAAGTTCGTCGTGCGCGGAGCCCTGCTGCGCCCTGCAAGCGACGCCGATACGCTGCTGGAGACAAGCCCGAGCTGGTCTGAAAGGTTTTTGTGAAGGTTGATCGATCCGCGAAGCCGACCCGCGAGGCGACCTCTTCCACCGGCAATCGCGCTTGCACCAGAAGATCACGCGCCCGCTCCATCCGCTTGTTGGCGATGAAGGTTCGAGGGGAAACTCCAATGCTGCGCTGGAAGCGGCGACACAAGGTACGAGGGCTCAGATTCGCGAGGTCTGCTGCGGCTGCAACCAACCCCGCTTCCGCCAGGTGATCGTGGAAGAACTTTTTCGCCATGGCGACGATCCGGTCGTCCTGATCTCCCCGATTGATGTCCTCCGGTGGCATCTCGTGAAGTGCATCACTCCAGGATTTGCCGTAGGAGATCGCGAAATTCATAGCCACAGCCGTCTCGAATAACCGTGTGATGTTGAACAGACTGACGTCCGAAGAATGGACCGCGGCGCCCCCCGTCACGAATTCACGCCGGCGCCCTGACAGAACAAGGGACCGCCGCGACAAGACGTTGACCTTCGGATAACGCGCGGCAAATGCGCTTTCATAGAGCCAATGAACGGCACCGCGTTGGCCGTCGAGAGGCTGTGCCTCACCCAATACAAACGTGCCGGTGCACATGGTCGAGAACACAGCACCTGCCGCATGCTGGCGTTGCAGCCAGCCAATTTCGCACGGCTCCAAGATCGGCCTTGCAGTCGGATCCGACAGCTTGCCGTCGTCAAACAGCGACGGTGCGATGACGGCATCGTACACCTCATCGTCGAGGTCCGCATTGTGCGGCATGGGCAAGCCGCTCAGCGTTAGAGGGTTAGGGTCAGCGCGTGTAACCACACGCGCGGCAAAGCGTGGCCGTTGGTCGGGTGCATCGGACAGCCGGTTCACTGCCTCCAAATCTTCAATTACTGTGGCGATGGTCGCCAGGCTCGCTTGCGGCAGTGCCAAAATCGCGACGCGCACATGCGCCGCCTCAAACACCTCGCGCGAAAGATCTGTCTGCCGCCAAAGACACGACTCATTGTGGTCCATGCTGTCACCTCTGCCCGCATTCTGACGCTTCAGGCGCTATCGCCGTTGCTCGATGTCGCGGATTCTAATGCCGCTATCGCAACTAACCCAACAGGAATGAGATGAAGAAAATGTTGGCGACACTGGGGTTATTGACAATGACGACATTTACTGAAGCCAAGACGCAGACCCTTTCAACGGATACAGGTTACGGTGGCTTTGTGGCTTATTGCCTCGTGAAAAAGAATTCCGGCATATCCTATGAAGAGTTTCGCACGCACGAGATCGAAACCCATGCGCCTCTCGTCATGGACCTGCCTGGCCTTCAAGACTATCGCCTTATGTTTTTTCCGCCCCAGGCTGGAGAGGCTCAAGCCTGTGACGCAATGGCGCGCGTAACCTTTGCGAGCGAGGCAGACCATGATGCCGCCTTGGCCAGTGAGGCCGGCCAACGTGCATTGGCCGATCTACCCAATGTCGTCGACGCGTCTGCCATGTTTAGATTGGCTGCAGGGGCCCATGATGCATACGCTGCGGAGTTTGGTCCGAAGTAAGAGACAAGTCGATGTGTTGTGGTTCCAAAAGGACTTTAAAACGCCCTGTGGAGGGGGCTTGGGGTCTAGACACAATTACACTTTGAATGCTGTAACTGCCGCGAGGGTGAAGACGTCGCCGAAGGTACGGGCAAGGTTGTCGCAGCGAGTGGCGACACGGCAGAAGTCTTTGAGGCGGCAGATAGCCGCTTCGATGTGCCCGCGCTCACGACAGCGTCGTTGGTCATGCTGAATGGGGCTTTTGCGGTTGTGTCTACCGGGGATAGTTGACTTTATTCCTTTGTTTGCGAGCCAGAGGCGCAAGGCGTCGGCATCACGGGCTCCGATCGGCCAGGGTCTGGAAGAATTGCTGCGAGGTCTTACGCCGCGACCCACGATTGAAGCGATTATAGTTGGTCTTATGCGGACCGTATTCCTCAGGACAATCGCTCCAGCGACAGCCGTATTTGAGCACATAGATGATGCCGCTGATCACCCTACGATCATCGACACGCCGAGCCCCGAGTTGATTGTTCCGGCAATAAGGGCTCAATCAACCTCCAAGCCTTGTCGTCAAGCCAAAACACATTCTGCGTCACGTTCGTCATCCAAGTCATCGCCAATGCTGACTTGAATCACATTCATCACTCTCTGCGAACGATTGATTGGGTGCAAACCCTAGTCGTAAATTGATTCGACCGGTCCGACGATCAAAAAAATTGAACATCTTTATTGCCAGAAGTTGCTTGCTGAATATTCGCGTCAGGGTATCGTTCGATGGAGTCACCTTGAGATCTTGCCATGCGACGCCGCCTTCCCCCGCT
>CAYPOV010000102.1:0-13940 GCA_964412385.1 uncultured Geminicoccaceae bacterium | reverse complement strand
GCTGCAGGTCGCCCCGCGACTGGACGTCGATGCGCATCGAGTAGGTCGGCCCGACCAGCTCGAGGCTCATCGGCTCCTTGGCGAACGGTGCGGCGATGAGAAGGGCGGTGGCGAACTGGGACGAGACCGAGGTCGACAGGCGATAGACGCCACCGGGCAGTCCATCGGAAACCGGCATCACCGGCAGACGTTCGCCTTTGTCGTAGAATTGCAGATCGATGCCATGGGATTGCAATGCTTCGAACAGCGGAGCGAAAGGCCGGCCGCGCAGGACATTGTTGCCGTCGACGATCACCTGACCCGGAATGCAGCAGCCAAGGGCAAGAAAGATGCGTCCGACGAGTGCTGAGCCTGCGGACCAGACATAGCGGGTCTGAGGCCCGTCTTGAGCGGCGAAGAGCTTGTCGGCGACGCCGGCGATTTGCAGGGAGTGTCCCTCTTCGACGATGACCGCACCCAGCGAGCGGCAGGCTTCGATCATGGTCCGTGTTTCGTCACAAACCAGGGCGTGCTCGATCGTCGACGTGCCTTGCGCCAAGGATGCCATCAAGATGGCGCGTTGCGTTTCCGGCTTGGAGGCCGGCGCAACGAATGTTCCATGCAAGGGGGGACGGCTCTTGATCACTCTCAACACGCGGCGTTCCTTCTTGAGAACCCAGACACATGCCGACGGCCGCATACCGCCCGCATTGCAACGCCTGTTGTGTAGACAGGACGCGGGCTAGGCTCGAATCACTGTTTGTTTCGAATTGTAAGAAGCGTGCGGCCGACCGCCGGCCGAACCTAGACGTACCAGTGTTCGCTCTTAGTAGCGGTCCTGCCGTGGTGGACGACCACCGCCGCCCGGACCACCCCGGCCACCGCCAGGTCCGCCCCGACCGCCGCCGGGCCCGCCGCGGCGCGGACCGCCTCCCCCACCGCCGGAGCGATCCTCGGCGACGCGAACGGCAAGCGGGCGACCGCCCATTTGGAACCCATCGAGTTCCTTGATGGCATCAGACGCTTCTTCGGCAGTTTCCATTTCGACGAAACCAAAACCCCTGGACCTGCCGGTGTCGCGGTCAGTCGCAATTTTGGTCGAGACGACGGTGCCATGTTGTTCGAAGAGTTGGCCAAGCTCGTCCTCTGTCGTCGAGAACGGAAAGTTGGCGACGAAAAGCTTACGCGACATTCACGTGCTCCAACGGCATTCCACAAGCGAGCGATCTCTCGTCACATTAGGCCAAAGCATGCAATCTTAAGGTATTTGGCTTGTGGCACCGGTATAACCCGGACGCGGATGCACCACATCTGGCCGACGCCCAACAGAGGGAGATCCCGACACCTCAACCCGGGTGGTTTCCGATCCCCACAAGCGAAAACTAAAAGATAACGGCGGCGACCCTTGATCCGTGAGACGACAACAGCGTTATAACGCTTTTGCGCGGCCCGCACGAGGGAAATGTGCCTTCCAGAGCGCCTGCGCCCGTTTGCAGCAGTCAATGGTGAAGCGGCCAGAATACCAGCAAGAGCGGAATGGCGGTGATCACGACAATCAGCTGAAGCGGTAGGCCGACCCGCCAGTAATCGCCAAACGCATAGCCGCCTGGGCCCATGACCAGCGTGTTGCTTTGATGCCCGATCGGCGTCAGGAACGCACATGACGCGGCGACGGCGACGGCCATCAAGAAGGTGTCGGTCGAGACCTGAAGCGTCTCTGCCAATCGGATAGAAATCGGCGCCATAATAACGATCGTGGCAGCATTGTTGATGATGTCGGTCATCGCCATCGTGACGACAAACATGAGGACAAGAAGAAGGATTGGCGAAGTGTGCCCTGCAACCATCGCAAGACCCGATGCCAATGTTGCCGCAAGGCCTGAAGTCTCGAGTGCTGTGCCGATGGGGATCATCGCTGCGAGCAACAGAATGACCGACCAGTCGATGTCCTCGTAAATCTCACGCGTCGGCAAAATCCCGAGAACCACCATCGCCACGATGACGCAACCAAAGGCGATTTGAATAGGAACGAGCCCCAGGGCAGAAACCAGGACTCCCAGGCCGAACAGCAAGAGCGCCGGTCTTGCCAGCTTGTTGGTAACGGTGAGCTTGCGCACGGCTAGCGGCAACAGGCCCAAGAGTCTCGTCACCTCGGCAAGACGAACACTCTCGCCCTGCAGCAAGAGCACATCGCCGCCGCGCAACCAGATCCGGTCAAGCCGGTCCCGCAATTGACTACCTTCGCGTGCGACTGCGAGCAAATTCACGTTGAATTGATGGGCCAGCCGATCACGCGCGTCACGCCTGCCGTCAAGCTCCGAATCGGGCTTGATGACTACTTCGATCATACGAACATCGTCACTGCTGAGCGGTACGACGCGTTCATCATCCGCCCCCACGATCTCCAAATCGAACCGTTTGAGAAGCTTCTCGAGGTTTTCCGGCGCGACCTCGACAATCATGATGTCGTCCTGCCAAAGGAGGAAGCGGCGAGGCACGTTGGGGATTTTTCGTCCGCCCCTCAAAAGACCCAAGATGGCAACGTCGAGTGCCGCGAAGCGATCGCCAATCTCGCCAATCGTCCGGCCAACCAACTCATTCTTGGGTCGAGCTCGGACTTCCGTGACGTAGTCGCCGATGCGGAAGAAATCCTCGGATCCGGCCGATCGTCGATGCGCCGAGGGGACCAATCGCCATCCTAGAAATGCCAGATAAGCAACGCCGGCAATCGCCACTGGCAGGCCGACCCAGGTGAAATCGAACATGGCAAACTGCGAATCTTCGAGGTCACGCCGGATTGTCGAGGCGATGATATTGGGCGGCGTTCCGATCATTGTGACCAAGCCGCCGAGCAAGCTCGCGAATGCAATCGGCATCAAGAGCAGCGAAGGCGACCGCCCGACACTCGCAGCCGTCTGCATGGCAACGGGCATCATGAGCCCCAATGCACCAACATTGTTCATGCAGGTCGACATTGACGCGGTTGCTGCTGAGAGCGCCCCCACATGACCATGGGTGGTGCCGGAGAACCTATTGACGAATTGCCCGACACTGTCGGTGGCGCCTGTTCTTGTCAAAACGCGCGTCAAGACAAGGATCTCGGCGACAGTGACGGTTGCGGTGTGACCCAAACCCGAAAACGCCTCCGAAGCCGGCACCAAGCCTATCAAGACAGCAGCCATCAACGCAGCGACAGCCGCAACATCGTGACGAATCCGTCCCCACAGGAACAGAACGAACAAGGCGCACAGCAGCAAGAGGATGGCGATCTGTGGCGTCGTCATCGGACGTCCTCATGGCTGGATTTGACGTGGCGGTTGGCTAACGAACGTCGGCCTTCTTGTTAGCGCAGGCGGCGCCAAAGGCTTGAAAAATCCTAAGCGAGTTCGGATCGTCTCTGACCTTCCACTCGGGATGCCATTGCAAGCCGAGAGCAAATCCGCGCGCATCCTCGACGCTCAGCCCCTCGATCGTGCCATCATCGGCGACAGCTTCCACCCGCAAACCCTGACCTACACGATCGACGGCTTGTCCATGTAGGCTATTGACCTCGATGGATTCCTTGCCGCCCAGGATCTCCGACAGCACCCCTCCTGGCGTGAGTGCAATCTTGTGGCGCAGCTCGTAGCGATCGTGCGGGTGCTTGGTCTTGTCGGAACGATGATCGGCACGTCCCGGGACTTCCCAGGCTTGCTGATGCAGCGTGCCACCATAGGCGACGTTCAATTCCTGAATGCCCCGACAAACGGCAAAAACCGGCACACCCCTCGCGACTGCTTTTCGGATGAGCGGAAGCACTGTCCCGTCTCTTACAGGATCTTCGATATTGCCTTCGCGGGGTTTGGGTCCGCCATAGTGTTTCGGATCAACGTTGGAGGGACTGCCCGTCAGAAAAATTCCATCGATTCGATCGAGCAGAGTGTCGATATCGAGTCTGGACGCCAATGCGGGAATGATAATGGGGACGCCACCGGAACCATCGATGATTGCGTCGACGTATTTTTCGACAACGCTATGCACAAGGTGATGATCTCTCGGCTTGAGACATGCAGACACACCGATCAATGGTGGAGCGCTTGGTGCACGCATGGGGTCTCCCTCCAATGAGAAATGGGACGCGAAACGAAACCAGGATTGTATCCTGGCATCACATTGACATTATCGTTGCTGAACCGTTTGCAATAGTTTGTCTAGCATCGGCGACGTCGCGTAAGGGCCCTCAAACGTCAACCATTGCAGGTATGCAGTAATGGCGTGCGTAGCGCGCAATCGATCGCGATGCAGCGACCCTTCCTCGGACAACCTGTCACCAGTCATCTGTGATCAATTAGGATAAGGGATAACTCGCATCCTCCTGAAATTAACAGACGGCTTCAGCCACGACAATAAACGGAACCAAAGACGTCGCGTGGCTATTCGAAATACAACAAAAAGTGTCCTTTGTTGCATTGGTACTCAAAAAAGATCGCCATAACAATGCCTGTTGACATCGTCTCTCGTTTTGAGATGTCACGCCATTGTTTGGCAAGGCAATGGATAAGTATTCAAAGCAGTCGAAATGTTCTCATTGTACGAGGCAGGTCGCATCGTCGTTTGGCTCAGAGAAGCCGGCGGATTGAACGATCAACCGCATTGTACAAGAGATCGTCGGGCTCGGCTGTACAATAGGCCTTGACCAATTCACCGAATTGATCGGCAAGGTTCGGTTCGTTCTCGGGAACCTCCAACTGGCGCTTGTCGAGCGAAAACTCGGCGAGGACCTTGATCATGGCCACCGCATTGTCGACCGATTGCTCGGCCTCTTCCCAAGCTTCGGCACAGCTCAAGTAAACCAGATCCTCAAACTCATAGGCCTGTTGAGCCGAGGTGGGTGCCGCTAAACCGAGCGTAGCGAAGCACGCCGTGCTCAATGCCAATCCACGCACCATCCCCTGTCTCCTTGAAATCCTTGTTACTCGCGAATTTTGCCAATGACAGCACCGGAGGCGCCACCGAACAGTCCGCCTCGCATGGCGCCGTCGAGGCCATCGGTCAAAAGACCGACACCTGCACCCACCGCCGCACCTTTGACCGCATCCGATCGGGCCTGCTCACTCTCGATGGCGGCACCTGCGCCAGCCCCCAAAAGCCCGCCTTTGAGGGCGTCGCCAAGTCCGTCACCCAAGAGTGCTCCGGCGCCTGCACCGATGACTGCGCCGGCACCCGTTTGAGAATGCGCGTCAGATGCGCCTGTAGCGCCCAGAAAAGACGCTAAACTGACGGCCAAAACCAAGCGTTTCATTGGTCGTCCACTCCCACATTCTCGGAGCCATACCACATCTGTTCTCACTTTCGGTCAACGGGTGTGATTTTCGCACCTTGTAGCGTGACGCCAGCCATGAGGCCCTGCTGACCGAACGCAAAGGCGATGGCAGGTTCGGTTGAGACACCTGTGGCGCCGCCAGCACCTGCCCCTTCAATGCCAACGGCAAATCCGAGATCGACACCAGCCTGGAAACCATTGCGTCGGTTCAAGACTTCGAGAGCTTCTTCGGTCATGAAAAAGATGGCTTGCGAAAAGGTTTGTGCACCAGCCTGCAGGCCGAGCGAGGCGCCCGCGATATTGTAGTGTCCTGCCACGCCGCCATCCTTGAACAGCGTTCCCTCGCCATATTCGCCGCCGACAATCAAGCCTCCCTTGACGATCGTGGGAAACACCAGAACGGCTAGCGCTTTGTCATAGACGGCGGATGCCACTTGGCTCTCATTCACGAGTTTTTTCAGCGCTTTGCGCGAGTCCTCGTTGAGTTCAGCGGCGGTCGGGACATTGTCCTGGGCAGCCGCTTGGCCTTGCATGGCGAGAGCGAAAAACAGGGCGAGCGCTAGTCGACGTGTCAAGGTAAGCATTTCTTATCCTCTCTACATTCCGAGGCTTATGCGGTTTCATTTGTTGAATTGGCGAGACACCAATAGTCTTACTGCAGTCCTGACAACAAAGGGAGCCGCAAATGTCCGAAACCAAGCGTGAGCCGCTGGTTTTCTTCTTTGCAGGTGATGGCCGCATTCCCAATAACAGACTGCCGCTCTTGGCCTATCAGTCAGCAGTTGCAGTCGACGGCGCTGACCCTGCCACAGCCTTTGAGCGTCTATTTGACCGGAATGGATGGTCCGAGAGCTGGCGCAATGGGATCTTCCCCTATCATCATTTCCACAGCACGGCCCATGAGGTTTTGGGCATCGCAAGAGGGCGCGCACGCGTCCTGTTCGGCGGCGAGGACGGCGAAACGGAGGATGTCGAGGCCGGCGACGTCGTGGTCATACCCGCTGGCGTCGGCCACAAAAGGCTCAGCGCCAGCCCTGATCTTCTCGTCGTCGGCGCCTATCCCGACAATCAGGATTGGGACCTCATGCGGGACGACCCGGAACAGTATGAGGATGCCGAACGCAACATTGGCTCGGTTCCCAATCCAAGCCAGGATCCCGTCTATGGGAAGGACGGACCCTTGCGGGAGCTTTGGGCATAGCAGAATCTCGCCGGATCAGCTTTAATCTTGGGGTTAACCCCGCCCGGCGCATGGGGCTGGTCGCCTTTCTCGGGGCTCTCTTTATCCTAGTCGGGTCATCGCAGGCGCAACTCAAGCGCCACCCGCTCATGCCGCCGCCGACAGACAGCCCTCGAGCGACGATCCAATCGCTGTTCGGCGAGGTGGAGCGTGCCTTCGGTGTGGATGGTGATGAAAGCCTGACGGGCCTTGACGAGCGTTTGAATGAACGCGCCGTCGTCCTCTTGGACCTCAGCGGCGTGCCGGATCAGTTGCGTGCCGATGTCAGCGTCGACGCATTGCTGATGCTCTATGAGATCTTGAGCCGCATAGACCTCATGCCAATCAGCGAGATCCCGGACAGGAGTGTGGTCGACGCTTCCGGCATTGAGCGCTGGGTTGTTCCCTTGAGCGAAATTACATTGGCTCTGCCAGAAGACAATCCGGGCGCAAAGGACTTTTTGTTTACGCCTGATACCATTCAGCGCCTTCGTGAATACTACCAAGTCATCACCGAGCACCCCAAACAACGGGGAAAATTAGAATTCGATACATTCGAGGCCTTTCGTGATGGTGTCGGGCCGGTTCTGACGAGGCTCATGGGCGAGAAAAATGGTCTCGTGACACCGCCATGGGCTCGTGTCGAGGTCTTGTTCGTACCGGCCTGGAAGCTCCTGGCCACGATTGCTGTCCATCTCATCGGAACGGCACTTGCAGCGCTGGCATTTTACCTGAGCGGCTACGGACGCAATATTCAAACTGACACGTTCTTATGGTTGCGCAAGCTCTTGTTCCCGATCACGCTCATGGCAATTGCCTCACTGTCCCAGTGGTTTTGCAGCCAGGAGCTGAGACTTACGGGACCGATTCTGGTCGTTCTCGATATCACCTGGACGGCGACATTCGTGATTGGTGCCATCTTGTTGACGTTTGCCGCCTTGAATTTGGCGGCCCGTTTTTTCGTCAGTATTGCCAATCTTCACAACCGTCCGGCAACAGTGCTCAACGTCCATCTTTTCTTTCGAATCCTTGCCGTTGTCTTAACGATCGGTCTCTTGGTCCTTGCCGCTCAAGGCCTCGGCGTACCGGTAAGTGGCATTGTCACAGGTCTTGGCGTCGGCGGCATCGCCGTGGCGCTGGCCCTACAAACGACCCTGCAAAACCTGTTGGGCGGGGCGGCGCTGCTGGCGGACCGCCCGGTTCGGGTTGGCGATTTCTGCAGGTTCGGCAGCACACTCGGAACGCTCGAGAATATCGGCCTTCGCTCGGCCCGCATTCGAAGTCTCGATCGCACATTGATAACCATACCAAACGCAGAGTTCGCCAATCTCCAAATCGAGAACTACACGCGCCGCGACATGGTCTTGGTGCGCAAGACAATCGGCCTGCGCTTCGAGACGACACCCGATCAACTGCGCGCCATTCTCGCCGATGTCCGCTCGATGCTGATCGCCCATCCCAAGGTCTCGCCTGATCCGGCGCGGGCACGCTTTCAGGGTTTCGGCGATAGCGCGCTCGAGATCGAGCTCTTTACCTATATCCGCACCATCGATTACAATGATTCCATGGCAATCCAAGAAGATCTCATGCTTAGGATCATGGACATTATAGCCCGCAATGGGGGCTCGATCGCCTTTCCGTCAAGGACTCTTTACCTGCGCCGCGACGAGCCGCTTGACGAAACCGCCCGCAGAACGGCGGAAGAGCGCATCGAAAACTGGCGACGCTCGGGCAATCTTCCTTTCCCGGATTTCGACCCAGGCCAACGCGGCGAGCTTTCCGACACATTGCCCTATCCACCGGAAGGCTCGGTCACGCGGGATCGAGACAGGACTACGTAACAACATCTGTGTACGACAAAGCCGCCAATGGAAATTCTATCGGTATCCCTTCTCAAGACCCATACACCAAACAAATAGCCAGTGACTTTCGTTACTGTCAAAATTCTTCCCAATATTCGACGGTATCTTGAGATGAGCACAATTTTCACGTTTGATCATGGGAGAAACCGATGGCCAGGTATTTCGGCACGGTTTACTTTGATTGTTTAGCGGATTCCCTTCTCCAAAATGATCTATTCTCCTTCGAACAAAAGGAGCTGCATCAAACGGATATTGTTTTGGGCGACGACACGATAGACTACCGGCTGATCTTTGTCGACACGGCCCACGAACGAGCCCCGGATTTTGCGGGTGTGAACAATGTTGAATGGATCGAGCTTTGGGGCAGCGGGAACAACAACCTCACGCTCAATGAAGAAATGGTTCTGTCGGCCAACCACCCTGGCTACAGAACTAGGTCACCGTCGAAGGGAATACGGGCAACGACATAATTGACGCCAGTCATTTCACGAGTTCATTCGCAACACTTCACTATTTTGGCTATGAGGGTGACGACACCCTTCGAGGAGGCAGCGCCGACGACATCATTGAAGGCGGTTACGGTCAAGATCAAATACTCGGATTCAACGGAGACGATGATTTATTCGGTGACGCGGCAATCGATGAAATACATGGTGGGGAGGGCAATGACAATATTTATGGCGGTCATGGCTTCGACATTCTAAATGGAGATACTTGTAACGATCATATTTACAGGGGACTGCACGGCGACCCGATAAGCGGCCGTGAAGACGAGGATTTTCTTTACGGTGAACAGGGAGATGACGTCATCGATGGCGGCGACGGCGTGGATCACATTTGGGGCGGTGACAGTAGCGACTTTCTCATCGGAGGCGCCGATGATGACGCCCTTTACGGCGGTATCAACGCGCCCGGAACCTTCGATACGTTGAATGGCGGTGCCGGCGATGATTGGCTGATCGGCGACACGGGCGCCGACATCTTTGTATTCGATGTGGACAATGATCACGACATGATTCGAGATTTCGAATACGGCATTCAGGGTGACGATCTCATCGATCTCTCTGCCTACGGGCCGATTGCCGGCTACACAAAGACGAGTGATCTGACGATGTCGACGGTTGGGTCCGACACCTTCATCGACCTCGTCGGCAATAACAGCATCACGATCGAAGGCGTTAACCACCTGTTGCTGGATGAAAGCGACTTCCTTTTTTGATTTAGGCTTTGTTTCTTGACTACGGACCCATCAAGCGATGGTTGTGATGGGTCCCGATCTCTGCAACCGTATCGGGCCTTTGGCGGTGCGGGGATCGACAGGTTTGCCTTTTTGCGTCACGAGAATCGCTCCTTGGTCGGCAAGCTTCGCTGCGCTTTCACGAATCTTGGGCATCAGCGCCCGCCAATCCTCGATCTCGAGACTGCGCGCGACCTCGGAAGGACAGAGGGTCTTGCCGGGGCCGCGCGCGTGTGTCAGCTCGAGGATCTTAGTCTCGATCGGGTCGATCTTACTCAGCTTCGCGCCCAATAATCCAGCACAAGAGCAGCTTCCCGGTGCTGGCCGACAAGAGCCACGAATTCCTGATGCGCCGGATGGGGCAGATAGGTATCGCGTCCCGCCTCATCCTTGAACGTCACCACGAAGCAATGGGTGAAGCCCTGGCTCCTGCCCTCGACGCTGACATCAGTCCCCCATTCGAAACCGGTGATGACGTCGATCTTGGAAGGCAGTGCTGCAAAAGCCTCCTCCACCGCCTTGACGTCCTCGGCCGAGGTTCCGGGCTTGAACTGAAACATCACCACATGGCGCAGTACCGAGTGATCAGCCATCAACGCTATCCCTGCACCACTTTCTGGGTCTGCTCGCCCAAGCCCTCGATCCCGAGATGCATGGTCTGGCCGGCTTTGAGGAAGACCGGAGGTTTCTGGCCAAGGCCGACACCCGGAGGTGTTCCGGTCGAGATGAGATCGCCCGGATGCAGGGTGAAGAAATGCGACAGATAGGAGATCAGAAACGGCACCTTATAGACCATCGTCTTGGTCGAGCCATCCTGATAGCGCTTGCCGTCGACATCGCAGAACATGGCGAGATTGTGGGGATCGGGCACCTCGTCCTTGGTGACGATCCATGGCCCGATCGGCCCGAAAGTGTCGGGGCTCTTGCCCTTGGTCCATTGCCCCTGGCGCTCGGCCTGAAAAGCGCGCTCGGAAACATCATTGACGACGCAATAGCCGGCGACATGATCATAGGCGTCGGCCTCGCTGACATATTTGGCGGGCTTGCCGATCACCACACCGAGCTCCACCTCCCAGTCGCTCTTCTCGGAGCCGCGCGGCAAGGCGACATCATCATCAGGGCCCACAACCGCACTCGAAGCCTTCATGAAAAGAATCGGCTCGGAGGGGACTTGCGCACCGGTCTCGGCCGCATGGTCCGAATAGTTCAAGCCGATGCACATGAACTTGCCGACCGACGCGACACAAGGGCCGATCCGCGGCGATCCGGAGACTGCCGGAAGGCTCGAAGGATCGAGCGCCTGCAGCCCGGCGATACTGTCAGGCAGCAAGGCCGCAGCATCGAGATCGGCAATCTCGCCGCTCAAATCGCGGATCGTGCCGCTTCCATCCAAGAGCCCCGGCTTTTCCTGGCCCACCGGTCCATAACGCAACAATTTCATCCTAGTCCCTTCCTTCGTGTGATCCTGATTGGTTGGAGCATGACGCCTCGCTTGAGGCTACATCAAGATGCCGCCATCGATGACATGGGCAACGCCCGTGGTGTAGCTGCTTTCATCGGAGGCGAGATAAACCGCCAGTGCTGCAATCTCCTGAGGCGTGCCAAGCCGCCCCATGGGCTGGCGCGCAATAAAGGCGGCCCGCGCCTTCTCGGCATCGCCCTGGGCCGAAATCCGATCCTGCAGCGACGGTGTCTCCACCGTGCCCGGGCAAATCGCATTGCAGCGAATGTTCTGGGCGACAAAATCCGCCGCAACAGATTTCGTCAGACCGATCACCGCCGCCTTGGTGGTGCCGTAAACACAGCGGTTGACGATGCCTTTGAGCGAGCCCGCAACCGAGCTCATATTGATGATCGATCCGCCGCCATTCTCGATCATCGCCGGCATGAACACCTGGATCATACGATACTGGGCATGAACATTGAGCTCATGGCTAAACGCCCAGGCCTTCTCGTCACACTCCAAAATCGTGCCGTGATGCACGAAGCCGGCGCAATTGAAGAGCACGTCCAAGGCCCCCAGCTCCTTGGCCAGCGCCTCGATCGCAGCACGATCCGTGACATCGAGCCTGCGCGTCTCGCATTCCAACCCGGCGAGCTTGTCCTCGGCAAGATCCGTAGCGATGAGCTCAGCCCCCTCGGCAAGAAAAGCCTCCGCCGACGCCCGGCCGATGCCCTGCGCTGCCGCCGTGATCAAACACTTCTTGCCGGCTAACCGTCCCGCCATCTCACTCTCCCTGCCCGATGCTTGCCGAATGGTGTTATCGATTGACACATCATAGCGTCAAGCATGGCGCATATAAGAAGTTCCGAGAGGGTTTTGATGAACCCTCTCGGGCTCTCCCGCGGACTTTAGGGTTTGGTCTTTTGGGGGAGGCCTACTCAGCTTCGGTGTGGCTCGAAGCGGGGCGGTCGCGGTCGTAGTGTTGGGTGACCGGAAACGGCGGCAACCAGGATTCGCGGCGGATCGTCCAAATCTCGTAAGTGGGCTTTAATCGGTCAGGATCGTCCAGCGAGCCCAGATTCACCTCGATTTCGTCACCGGAACGGCCGAACACCGACGAGCCGCAACGGGGACAGAAATGCCGCCCACGAAAATCCCGCGTTTCGCCCTCGATCACCACCGCATCCTCAGGAAAGATGGCCGCGCACTCAAACAGCGCTCCATGATGCTTGCGGCAATCAAGACAATGACAAATCCCCACCCGAGTGGGCCGCCCCGACGCCACAAACCGCACAGTCCCGCACAAACACCCGCCCGTGAACCGCTCCATGTCATGTCTCCTCCATGGTCAAGCGGGAGGCGCGGTTATACCGAACACTCATCCAACGTCACTCTCTGCAAGAGGGATACTCGCCTATGTCTCCATTCTGGCGGTCATGAATCGCAACGATGACGGCTTCTTGAAGCCAGCGCCATCCGCTCTCGGCCGGACCGGGCATTATCCAGTCACTTCGCCAGGGCTCGAAGCACCTCCCGATCGTCGTACATGATCCCTTCCGCCTGCTTCATTTGGAGATCGGCTTCGATGAAAGGGCATGGAGCGCGTCAACGGTCAAAAGTGTGTACTTCACAAATTTTTCAAAGCTTGCCGAGAAGCGGTCGTCGTGAATTGGCTCGCAGGGCGGCTTCGAATGATGGGAAGGACGCTTGATCCAAAACATCTTCGTCATTGGAACCACCGCATGCACAGATCTGCTCTGATTCCTTCAAGAGGAGTAATATCAATATATTTTCCTATTTTTGCTTGACACTAGGGATTTGCGCGTATAAGGTAATGTCTCTCGCAACTTTGAAGGATGCGTTTTCTCGTGTCGAGTCCGGTTGTTGCACAACACCGATGGGGGTTTTTGGCCCGCCGTTTGGCGCGGGGCGAGACGCTCGTGGTGGTGGCTGCGGCTGCGGGGATTTCGAGCGAGGCGATGCAATCCCTTGCCGAAGAGGCGAAATTCAAGGATCTCGTCGAGGGCTACGAAGAAAAACTTCGGCTGTCCGACGGGGAACGGGCCGCTTACCGGCGTGAACTGATCGAGGATGGCGAGGTTTCCTTGTTGGAGATGCGCCATGCCAAGGCCGTTCTGGCAGCCGCCAAGGCGCTTCGCCGAGATGGCGGCGGGCTGGACGGACCAAGCCGGTCGTTTGCGCCGTCGTCTTCGTCAGATTACGGCGATCCTGCTGCCTCCGGTCCGCCGGATGATTGCGACCCGTTTGCGGATTATGTTCCGAAGGAACTGATGGGTGACAGCTTTGACGACGGTGCCCTCGATGATGGCGATTTTGACGATGGAGGCTTCGACGACGGAGCACTGGGCGACGGCGTCAGCTACATCAGCGAGGCGTCGCTTGGCCGAGCCAAAGGCGATCGTCCAAGACGTTTGACGTCGCTCCCCGCCTCATCCGAGTTTTCTTCGGACTCTTCCGAGCCCGGTACCCGCAAATCGGTTCAATCTGTTCCTGAGACAGCTCCCGTTCAGCCTGTCGAGGCTGCTCATTTGGAGCCCGTCGAGGCTGAAATTGTCGAGACGTGCAGCGTGGATGCGGTTTCCGAGGCTCAACTTGGCAGTTCGGATGTTTCCGAGACTGGTGTCGAGGCCGAGAGCGTCGACGAAACCACGAAGGCTGCGGTGTCCGAGCCCCAGAATGCAGGCCGTCATGCCCCAGAGGCTGCAACCCGCGGTAAGCTCGCGGCGCGGCGGCGCAACGATATCTTTATCGGCGCCAATTCGGCCAATCCTCCCGATCCCAATCATTGCTATTGGCGGCCGGAAAAAGTCCCCGCCCATCACAAACGCGGACCGCCGGGTTATCGCTAGCGACATCGTTGCCCCTCTGGCGGAGCC
>CAYPOV010000101.1:10572-14062 GCA_964412385.1 uncultured Geminicoccaceae bacterium | reverse complement strand
GTTCGCGAAGCGGCCGGCCGTGCTTGGCGTGATAATGATGAAGAAATTCCGTCTTCATCCGCGCCATGTCCACCCCCGTCGGACATTCCCGCTTGCAAGCCTTGCAGCCGACGCAAAGCGAGAGCGTCTCGAACATGGCGTGATCGGTGAGCGACACATCACCGAGCTGGCCGGTCATAGCGAGGCGCAGGCTGTTGGCGCGGCCGCGTGTGGTGTCCCGCTCGTCGAGCGTCGCGCGATAAGAGGGGCACATCACGCCGCCAGCACTTTTGCGGCAGGCACCGTTATTGTTGCACATCTCGACGGCCCCCAGGAACCCGCCCCATTCGGTCCAGTCCAGGGCCTCATCGAGAGGGGTCTGTGCATAGCCGGGCTTGAAGCGAAACAGGCTCCGATCGTCCATTTTGGAGCCTTTGACGATCTTGCCCGGATTGAAGAACTCTTGAGGATCGAAGCTGTCTTTGACGGTCTCGAACGCCCGGGTGATGCGGCTTCCGAACATGGTTCTGTGAAAATCGGTCCGCACCAGGCCGTCGCCATGCTCGCCCGAATGCGCCCCTTTATATTCGCGCACCATCGACAATGCCTCCTCGGCAATGGCACGCATTCTCCTGGCGTCACTCTCGAGCTTGAGATTGAGGATCGGGCGGACATGCAAACAGCCGACAGAAGCATGCGCGTACCACGTGCCCGACGTGCCATGCCGGGCGAAGACGTCGTTCAACCTTGCCGTGTAGTCCGCCAGATGTTCGAGCGGCACTGCGCAGTCTTCGATAAACGAGACCGGTTTGCCGTCGCCCTTCATCGACATGACGATGTTGAGGCCGGCTTTGCGAAGCTCCCAAATCTCGCTTTGAAAATCGGGGGCTTCGGCGTCGACCACCGATCCCGGCAAGCCAAGCTCGCCCAAGAGCTCATGCAACGCCTGAAGCTTGCCCCGTTCGGCTTCGAGGTCCTCGCCGGCGAATTCCACAAGCAGCAGGGAATCCGGCTCGCCCTTGACGAATTTGGGCAAGAGCCCGGCAAAGGCCGGAATGGCCCGCGCCAGCTCCAATATCGTGCGATCGACCAGCTCGACGGCGGTGGGGCCGAGCTTGACGATATGCTGAGCGCTGTCCATCGCCTGATAGAATGTCGGAAAGTGGCAAACGCCCAGGACCTTGTGCCTGGGCTGGCGCGTCAGTCTGAGCTTGACGCGCTCGAAATAGCCAAGCGTGCCTTCGGAGCCGACCAGGAGTTTGGTGAAATCGGGTGCTTCGGGATCGAGACGATCGAGGTTGTAGCCGCCGACTTGCCGTGCTGTTTTGGGAAAGCGCGCCTGGATCTCCTCCTGCTCGCGCCGCACCAGCTCCGTGATCGGCTCAGTGATGAAGGATGGCACCGGCCGTTGATTGTCACCCGGCCGGCCGAAGCGGGCTTTGCTGCCGTCGGCCAGGACCGCGTCAATCGCCTCGACATTGTCAATCATCACCCCATAGCGCAGCGAGCGCGAGCCGCAGGAATTATTGGCGGTCATGCCGCCGATGGTGGCGCGGCTGCCGGTCGAGATATCGACGGGATAGAAGAAGCCGTGGGGCTTGAGCGATCGATTGAGATCATCGAGCACAATGCCGGGCTCGACCCAGATGGTGCCGCCCTCGATCGCACCCGTCGCTTTCAGATGTTTGCTGGTATCGATGATCAGCCCGTCGGCCACGGTCTGCCCCGCTTGCGACGTGCCGCCACCCCTGGCCGTGACCGGAACACCTGCCTCGCGTGCAATCGTTAAGGCCGCCTCGACATCCGTGCCGGTCTTGGGAACCACCGCGCCCAGAGGCTCGATCTGATAGAGCGAGGCATCGGTGGCGTAGCGGCCGCGGTCAAAGGCTGTAAAAAGCACGTCACCTTCGAGAGCTCCGCGCAGGCGTTCTCGAAGCTCCCGCCTCAGGTGATCGCGTTCATGGGGCTTGATGGTGATGGTTGCCACGGAAGGCTCGGCCTCGACATGCGTTCAAACGGCCGTCACCTTAGGCCCATCCGATGCACAAGGCGAGCGAGGGGCTGATGGGATTTTACGGACCGTCCGGGCGACATTGGTTGCAGATCCCGGGACCGAGCAATGTGCCGGAGCGCATCCTTCGGGCGATGGACCGCCCGACCATCGATCATCGCGGCCCGGAATTCAAAACGCTAGCCCTCGACATCCTCGACCGTGTTCGCAAGGTCTTCACCACCCAAGACCCGGTGATCATCTATCCGAGTTCCGGCACCGGTGCTTGGGAAGCCGCCCTCGTCAACACGCTCTCGCCCGGCGATCATGTGCTGATCAGCGAGACCGGCCATTTCTCCAACCTATGGGCCGGGCTCGCCCGCAATCTCGGCTTCGATACCGAGGTCTTGCAAGGCGATTGGCGGCGCGGCGCCGATCCTATGCAAATCGAAGAGCGCCTCCGGGACGATCCCCAAAAAACCATCAAAGCCCTCTGTATCGTCCATAACGAAACCTCGACCGGGGTCACCAGCGACATCGCAGCCGTACGCGCCGTGCTCGACAAGCTCGATCATCCGGCCCTCCTAATGGTCGACGCCGTCTCCTCGCTCGCCTCGATCCCCGTCGATCATGATGGCTGGCGCGCCGATGTCACCGTCGCGGGTTCGCAGAAAGGCCTGATGATGCCGCCGGGCCTCGGCTTCAATGCCATAAGCAAGAAAGCGCTGGCAGCCCACGGAACCGCCAAGCAACCGCGCGGCTATTGGGATTGGGGTGCCATGTTGGCAATCAATGCCCAAGGCATGTTTCCCTACACACCGGCTACCAACCTTCTCTTCGGCCTGCAAGCCGCCCTCGACATGCTCGAAGAAGAAGGTCTCGCCAATGTCTTCACCCGCCACGCCCGCCATGGCAGCGCGACGCGGGCCGCCGTCGAAGCCTGGGGCCTCGAACTGGTGGCGCGCAATCCAGGCGAACGCTCCAATGTCGTCACCACGATCATGTTGCCCGACGACATCGACGCCGACGGCTTCCGCCGCCACGTCCTCGAGCGCTTCGACATGGCCCTCGGCAACGGCCTCTCCAAACTCCAAGGCCGCGCCTTCCGCATCGGCCACCTCGGCGATTTCAACGATTTGGCCCTGATCGCCACCCTAGGCGGCGTCGAACTCGGCCTTGAAGAGTATGGCGTGCCGATCAGAACCAGCGGCCTAGCTGCGGGGATGGCAAAGCTCAAGAGAAGCTAGGATCGTTGAGAGGCAGTTGCTCGATGGCTCAAGGACACAGATCCTTGGACCATTTTGTCATCATGGCACCCAGTTATGACCACTTCCGATGTGGGAAATCTATTCTGGGGCTATTTGCTCGAGAACTCTAATCGACAGCATCACCCTCAATGCTCAAAACCAATCAGCTACTTCGCGGACCAATAGAATGAGCTGTTGTCAGTTCATCAGGTTCGATACACCGCGCCGCGACGGCAGAAAATTGAACAAGTCCCGTAACCCAAAATTTCCCGCT
>CAYPOV010000101.1:0-10562 GCA_964412385.1 uncultured Geminicoccaceae bacterium | reverse complement strand
ACCATCGTGTAGATTCCTTGGGAATTTGGACATAGTTCGCCACTCGTTCGACGCGGGTTAGACAAACTTCGAGCATGCTTGGAGGCAAGATTGTAATAGGTCCTATATCTCGCTATTCGAAAAATAGTCTTCGTCAATTTTCTTTAGGTCGACAACGCGGAATGAGCGAACACCGACGCCGTAATTGATGAGCAGGCGGGTGAGTTGATCGCCGTCGATTAGCACTAGGCGTTTCGGGCTTCGTTCGGCGTAAGCTTTTGCAGCAGATGCGAACGTGCTCGTTGTTACAAAAACGCCTTTGACAGCCCCACGCTCGTCTAGACTACCTGCAAATTCTCTGATTTGCGCGACACCTATCACATTGCCGGACGCGTATCGCTTGGCTTGAAGAAAAACGATGTCTAGCCCTAATGGGTCCTCATTGATAACCCCGTCAACACCACCGTCGGCTGTTCTCCCTAGATGCTTGCCGGATCCCGAACCGCCGTATCCCATAGCCAGCATTAAGTCGATAATGAGATGTTCGAAAAACACCGGATCGGATTTGACAATGCGCGACAAAATTTCGTCGCGTAGTGCTGTTCCAAATTCTTCGGCCGCGCTGTCGATGCGTTCCTCAGGAGTCTCGTTCGTAAGGTTGGTCTCCTGGTCAATTTCAGATTCTAATTTGTTCTTTGCCGATTTTTTAACGCCAGAACGCTGTTTGAACTCCTGAAATTCCACGAATTGGGATAAGACACCATTGCCGATGCGTTCAGGGTTATCGTGAAAAACGGATTTTCCGCGGTCGGTTGCTGTGACCACCGCGCGCCGCGGGCGATCCAGAAGGCCGGCCTTAACCATGTAGGTGATGGCCCAGTGCACACGATTTGCAAGAAGTGTTGTCGTTCCGCTTGGTATTCGTTCCTCTCGTTCCTCCGATGTCAGTTTGTAGAGATCAGCAATGTTCTGTGTGATCTCTCTCGTCGGGGTTTCTTTGTCGAGGACAAGTCCCAGCACCGGCCGCATTAGAGTCTGATAATCTGGGACAGGCATGATGCTTTCAAGAGGCGCAACGATATCTGCCAACCAATAGGGCCTGTGTCATTGCCGTCAATGAATGCAAAAAGTTGCGGTTGTAGAAACTCTTCGGCGCCGTTCCATCAAAATACGTTCCCGACCCCCTATCGTTACTCGCCGAACGGGCAGCGGTATAGGCGGATGTAACAATGTCAGTATCATCTTTGACAATGGGGAAACGGCTCGGAACTTCAGAACCCAAACCATCAATCGAGTTTATCAAGTGTCGATGGGCGGGTCTTGAGCCATCGGTGAAATGTGAAAGGAGCCGGCTCACCCCGGCTCCCCCCAAAAGAATTAAGCGACGGTGTCGATGTCGTCGTTGGTGGGTTGTGGGGTTGGCATTTCGACGAAGAGGGAGGCGAGGGCCATGGTCTCGTCTTCGCTGAGGGGTTCGCCGCTCAGAGCGAGGCCGAGATCGTTGAAATCGCGATCACCGCCGCCGAAGAGATCCTCGAAGCCGAAGACGGTGGCGTTGCCGGTGCTGAAGGTGGCGGCATGGATTTCGCCATCGGCATTGAGTGCGTTCATGTGATCGCCGGCGGTGCCATCGGCCCCGTGGAAGGGAATGATGCCGGTCGGTGTGCCGAGCGCGTTGACGATCGGTGAGGCGTCATCGAAGATTGTGGCGGTTTCGCCGGTGTCGGGATTGGTGAAGGTGAGACCACCGCCGGCAAAGGCCGAGAAATCGACGCCGAGATTGCCACCATCGGGAATGATGAACGGTACCAAGCCCTGATTAGCGTCGAGTGCCACTTCGACATGATCGCCGATCGCCGCATCATCGACCGAGGGCAGAAAGACAAAGCCTTCCTGGATAGTGCCGCTCTCGATGTCGAAGAGATAATAGCCGACCGTGTTGTCGAAGCCCGCATCCTCGCCGAGATAGCTGAGCGTCACCGTTCCTGGCACGTCGCTGCCCAAGGTCGAGAGCGAAGGCTCGATGACCTGCTCGTTACTGAGGCCGCCGGGTGTTTCGAAATCCGGGGCACGGCTGAGATCGGGACCATTGGGAAGATCTGTCGGCAGCAGCACGCGATCGATCGCCTGGATGATGCCGTTGGCGGTGGTGATATCGGTCGCACCTTCGATCAGCGCCGGATCAACCGCGTCGGGATCGAGATCTTCGAGAATGGTGCCGTCGACCGTGATGTCGGCGCCCAAGAGCGTGTTGACCGTGCCGAGATCCTGCAGCTCTTGAACGGTCTTGCCGCCGGCCGAGACGTGATAGAGCAGAACATTGGTCAAGAGCGGGATCGGATCGCCATCGGGCGAGAGTGCCGTCAGGGCTTCGACGATCGCCGTGAAGGCCTCGGCTTCGCCGTCGACATGGGCGCCGAGCAGATTGGCAAGCTCGATGAAGGCACCATCGGTCGGTGCGAACACCGTGAGATCAGCACTTCGATCGGCCACGGCATCGACCAGCCCGGCCGCCTGCAAGGCTTGCACCAGGATGTCGAAATCGCCCGGATTGTCGTCGAACTCACCACCCGATTGCAGGGCCACATCGGCGATGGTGGGCGGAGGTGCGGGGACATCGATCGGCAGAAGAACACGATCGATCACCTGAATGAGACCGTTGGACGCCTCGATATCGGTGGCACCCTCGACGAATTGCGGGTTGGGCACGTCGGGGTCATTGTCGATCAATTCGCCGTCCCGGGGGTGAATGCTCTCGCCGAGTGCGGTTTCGATCGATGGCGAATTGGCGATCGCTTCCGCGGTCTGGGCACCCGGTGCGACGTGGTAGAGCAAGACATTGGTAAGCAGCGGGATCGGATCGCCGTCCGGCGAAAGCTCGGTCAGCGCTGCGACGATGGCATTGAAGGCCGCGTCTTCGTCACCATCCTCGACAACCGCGCCGAGCGAGCGCGCAAGCTCGATGAAGGCGGCATCATTGGGGGCAAAAACCGAGAAATCCGCATCTGGATCGGCAAGGACGTCCGTTAGTCCGGTTGCCTGCAATGCGCGTAAGAGAATATCGAAATCACCGTTATCGCTATCAAATTCGCCTCCGGATTGTGAAACAATGTCTGCAATCGTCGGCTTTGGGGTGTCCTCGAGTGCATCTTCCATCGTGCTTCCCTTTCTCCATGAGCTATGACGTGGTAAAATTTCCCACGTGCTGGAACTTGCTATCGATTCCACCTAGGTCAAGTGGCAAGATGGAAAAAATTTCCACGTGGGCTTGCTTGCGTTCTATATCTGCGCCATGACCGACCCGACCCAATCCGACGGCTCGTCCGAGCAGCCCATGCTTCGCGCGTGCCGCTCGATCCTCAGACCCTTGGTGAAGGCCATGATCGCCCACGGCATGACGCTGCCGACACTGGTCGGCCTGCTGAAAGAGATCTTTGTCGAGGTGGCGGAGAAAGAGTTTTCGCTCAAAGGCAGACGCTTGACCGATAGCCGGATCAGCATTCTCACAGGCGTGCACCGCAAGAACGTGCGCGAGATCCGCCAGCAGGGCGCGCGGCCGGGCCAATCGGCGCGGGCCGGCGTGGCACCCACCGTTGTCGGCCGCTGGCTCGGCGATCCGCGCTACCGCGATCAATTCGGACGGCCCCGGACCTTGCCGAGGCTGGCGTCAGAAAAGGCAGCCCTGTCCTTTGAGGGCCTTGTTTTGGAGGTCAGCACCGACATTCGTGCGCGAACCGTGCTCGATGAGCTGTTGCGGCAAGGGCTCGTGGAGATCGATGAGCGTCATGACCAGGTACGCCTGCTAGCCGAAGCCTTCGTGCCCAAAGCGGGGAGCGATGCACAGTTCGACTTCTACCGCCTCAATCTTCATGACCATGTGGCGGCGGCGACCGATAACTTGCTGACCAAGGACAATGCGCCGCCGTTTTTCGAACGTGCGATGTACTATGATGAGCTTGATCGCGGATCGGTCGAGGCGCTGCAACAGGAGGCCAATGCTCAGGGCTTGACGATGTTGCAAGATCTCAACGCCAAGGCACTACTGCGTCAGCAGGATGACCGTGGAAAGCCGGGCGCGCGGCATCGAATTCGAGTGGGGGTGTATGTCTATCACACGCAACAAAGCGACGACGCCGACACCGATGATGCCGACACTCAGCCCACGGCCCAAACGGAGCAGGTGAAGGGGGAATCGTGAGCAGAACCTATCGCGCGGCGGCGGCTCTATGTCTGCTCCTTGCCGCTTGCGCCAGAGATGAGGGCGCCAGAGAGGGGAGCCCAGCAGAGACGGCCCGCGCGACAAGTCCCCGGCCTTCTAACCAATCGGGCGGCGATGGCGGCATCGGTGGCACCGGTCTCTTCGGCACGGTGACAGCACTCGGCAGCGTCGAGATGAATGGCGTCGATGTCGAATTGAATGACCAAACGTCTATCGCCGGAGCTGACGATCTGGTGGTCGGTGCCACCTTGCTCGTCGAGGCAATCCGCAATGGCGACGAACTGACGGCCGACCGCATCCAGGCCTATCATCCGGTCACCGGGGCGATCACCGAAATTGAACAAGCTGGCCTAAAGATCACGGTTCTTGGCACCACCGTCGAATTGAGCGGCTTGCCGGCCGTCTTCGATGAGACAGGAACCGCTATTGAGCCGAGCGAGCTTGCACTCGGTGACCATGTTGCCGTGAGCGGCATTTGGCACAGCCCTTCGGTGGTCGCCACCCGCATCGATATTGTCGATGGTGCGACACCCTCCAGCATCAGCGGCTTGTTGCTCGAGGATGGGGGCGGCTATCGCATCGGCAATACCTGGATCGATCCGGCTTGTTGCGCAGATGTCGAAGCCGGACAGTTCGCGCGCTTCGAAGGTGCGTACTACCGTGGCGTTCTGGTGGCGGACGAGCGCGCTTTCGGAGCCTCCTACCTATTTTCAGACGAGGTCGCTGAGTTGGTGGTCGAAGCGTTCTTAGCCCCCAATCCGAACGATGACGGCTTCCATCTTTCGGGCTTCGGCATTTTGATGGATCCCGACTCGCCAGTCATGCCGGAGGTCGGGGACCGCTCATTGCTGATCGGAGCTTATGACGGATCGTTCCAAATCGAGCACAGCTATGAACTGCCCGATGAGGCGGCCGAAAGAGCTCTCGTTCTCGACCGGATCGATGTCGAACGGCTCTTGCCCTAGACTCTACAAGAGCGTCAGGAAACTACGGTCGCTGTGCTGCGGCCTTGGTCGTACGGCGTTGCCGTGTCACGCGGCGGGCAAGCATGTCCCAGCGGCGACCGTCGGCCTGAAGCGGTAGCAGCCGCTCGACATAGTGCTGGAGATCGCGAATTGCTTGTTCGGGATCGGCATTGAGGCTGTCGGCATCGAGCGGTGCGCCGAATGTCAGGCCGAAGAAGTGGCGGCGTTTATTGAGAAGCTCGCGGAACAGGGTGACATCGCGCAACTCGAGGCTGATCTGCGAGACGATATAGAACATCAGCGAGTTGCGCGAACGAACGTGAAGCGGAACGATCGGCGCCTTATATTTGCGCGCCAGCGTAATCGCCGTCGGCAGCCAATCACGTTCACGCAGCCCCGTAACACTCATGTAAGCGAGGCGTCCCGAGGGGAAGATCAGCACCAACTCCTCATTCTTCATCGCCCGGGCGACTTCTTGGAAGGTGGCGCGGCTGCCTCCCATCGAGCGCCGGTTGCGCATCCACTCGATCGGGATGAACATATCGGTGATGCCGGGAACCGCCCGAAGCGCGTCCCGATTGACGAAAAACTTGAAATCCGAGCGTATTTTGCGGAGTACGTCAAAGATCGCGACGCCGTCGGCAAGGCCGGTCGGATGATTGGCGACAATAATGGCGCGGCCATCACTGGGTATGTTTTCGAGACCGGTAATCGTCTTGCGGAAATTGAGCTCCCGGGCCGCGAGCGACATCATCTGATGCCCGTTATAGTCGCGGATCGTGTCGATCAGCTCGACCGCTTCCTTGTGTTGAACGAGCGGATAGACGAATGTCTTGAAAAGCCAACGGATTTGCGGATCGCCCAGAAGATGCGGTGCACGTTCCTCGATCAGCACATCGACAATATGGCGCTCACCGACGCAGTGGTCTGCGGGGATCACGCTTTGGTACGCTCGAGCGAGCGTTTGGCTGATCATGATCGACAAAGCCTGACTTTGAGATAGAGGAACATGCAACCATATGCTCGCCTAGGCAAGACGTGCAAGGCCGAAGCATCTCTTGAATATACTGCGATTGGTGGGACGAACATAGATGTTACTGCGCGGCGCATCGCCGCTTTCGCCGGACCGGAACCAAGCACGGGATCAAAACCAACAGACACCGGTCGTGTTCCCATTACTGCTCCTGACCTCGCTCGTCATCCTTATGACGATGATCCTTGTGACGGTTCATGCGGGACGTCAACCCAATCGCAACGGCGAGCTGCTCGCCGTGTTCCCTGCCGATACGTCATCCGATAGCATCTTGGCCGCTGTAAGTCACGCCAACGGCAAGCTCATGGCAGACACTTTTGTTCCCGGTGTCGTCGAAGTCACGAGCCGAAATCCAGAATTTTCGGGTGACCTTCTAGCCCTTGGCGCGTCACTGGTCTTACCGCAGCCAAGCCGCATGCTCGCTGTCGGTGCCTGCAGCTATCTAGGTCTCACGGCCTACGATCACGCCGATCGTTCCGTCCGCACCGCGCCAATGTAGTGGTCACGCTCAGTCGATGATCATCGGTGTGCCATCGACCCTGCGGGCTTCGATGGCCTCGAAATTCCACTCGATGCCGATGCCGGGATCGTCCGGCGGCACGGCGTGGCCCTCGTGAATGGTCATGGTCTGAACGGTGATGTCGTCAAGCTGGGGAATGTACTCGACCCAGCGGCCGTTGGGGACGGCTGCGGTCAGCGAGACATGCAGCTCCATCAAAAAATGCGGACAGACCGAGACATTGAAAGCCTCGGCCATATGAGCAACCTTGAGCCAAGGCGTGATCCCGCCGATGCGTGCAACATCGGTCTGAACAATCGAGCAGGCGCGGCGCTCCAGATAGTCGCGAAACTGCGCCAGTGAATAAAGCGATTCGCCGATGGCGATCGGTGTCGGCGTCGAACGGGCGAGATCGATGTGGCCGGCGACATCATCGGCGGGCAGGGGCTCTTCGATCCAAGCAAGATCGAGCCCATGAAACGCGCCTGCGCGCCGCACCGCTTCGCTGACGGTAAAGGCCTGATTGGCATCGGTCATGAGCTCGAAATCGCTGCCTACCGCCGAGCGCACCGCATCGAGTCTTTGAGCGTCTTCGGAAACATGCGGCTTGCCGATCTTGACCTTGCAGCCCTTAAACCCGCGCTCCTTGGCCTGAAGTGATTGCTCGACCAAATCCTCCGTCGAAAGCTGCAGCCAGCCGCCCTCGGTGGAATAGAGTGGCACCTGTTCCTGTGCTCCGCCTGCGAGGATGTAAAGCGGCAGACCGGCACGCCTGCAGCGCAAATCCCATAACGCCGTGTCGATGGCGGCAAGGGCCAAGGATGTGATGGCGCCCACCGCCGTCGCATGGGTCTTGAAGAGGAGAAACCGCCAGATCTCTTCGATCATTTCGGCGTCGCGGCCGATCAGCTCGGGACAGAGGTGATCGTGCAGCAGCCTGATGATCGACGAGCCGCCCGTGCCGATGGTGTAGCAATAGCCGGTGCCGACGCCGCCTTCATTGTCGAAGATGCGGACGATCGGCGTCTCTTGGCTGACGAAGGACTGAATTGCGTCAGTACGGACGACTTGAGGTGGAAGATCCACCATCCAAAGTTCGATGCGCTCGATAATGGCCATTCTGATCTCTAAACAAATCGGGTGACGAGCGGGTGGCCCGAGAAATGGGCGTCAACATTGTCTACCACGAGCTGCGCCATGGCATCGCGCGTCTCTTCGGTGCCGCTCGCGATATGCGGTGTCAGCACGACATTTTCGAGGCCGATAAGGGCACTCGGCACATGAGGTTCCTTGGCAAAGACATCGAGGCCCGCACCCTTGATCTGTTTTTTGAGCAAGGCATCGATCAAGGCGGTTTCGTCGACCACCGTGCCGCGCGCGATGTTGATCAAGAAGCCGTCGGGGCCCAGCGCTTCGAGGATCTGGCTATCGACCAAACCGCGCGTGGCCTCGCCGCCGGGTGTCACGACCACGAGAACATCGACATCGCGCGCCATCGCCTCCAGGCTGTCATAGTAAGGATAGGCAACGTCGGTTTGCTTGTTGCGGCCGTGATAGACGACACGCATGCCGCAGGCTTCCGCACGCTTGGCGAGTTGTTTGCCGATCCGTCCGAGGCCCAAAATGCCCATGGTCTTGCCGCTCAAACTGGTACCGAGCGCAAACGGACCATGGGTCGCCCATTTGCCGGCTCGAAGATAGGCATCAGCCTCGCGGACGCGTTTGAGAACAGCGATGGTAAGTCCGATACCGAGATCCGCGACTTCGGCCGAAAGGACGTCGGGGGTATTGGTGACGGGAATACCGCGTCCCTTGCAATAATCGAGATCGATGGCGTCGACGCCCACACCGAAACAGGCGACGATCTCGAGTGCCGGCAACTGTTCCAAGAGCGCGCGCTTGGCACCGATTTCGCCATTGGAGATCACGCAACGAATGCGCTCCGCGCAATCGGTCAACAAGGCCGCCTTATCCGTGGCGCGATCGTAGCGCTGAACAGTGTATCCGGCTTCGAGCTGTGCCATGGCTTTGGGGCGCTGCTCGACCAGCATCAAGATCTCGGTTTTGTCCGTCATGCTCTCTCCCGGGCGAAGATTTGCCCTCAACCGGCAAGTTGTTGCGCGAGCCTATCAGCGGCTGACGTGCTGATCCAATATTTTGGCGATTGGCGGCAGGTAGGTACGGCCGAAAAGGTGGAGATGCACCAGCAGCGGATAGAGATTGTAGATATCCTTCCTCACCTCGAAAAAGCCGGGCTCGATGCCGCGCGCCTCGGCATAATGATCATAAAAAACCTGGCTGAACGGGCCGAATAGGGCGGTGAACGCAAGCTCGATCTCGGGATGGCCAAAATAGATGGCCGGATCGAGGACGGCGCGCAGCTTGTCTTTCCCAAACAGCATATTGCCGGCCCAGAGATCGCCATGGAGAAGGGAAGGATGCTCGGGCTCATCCAAGAGATCGGCGAGCTTGGCCGCGAGTGCTTCGATCCGGGCCATAGTGAAGGACGGAAGATTGCCGCTCGCTTGTGCGCGCTGCGCCATCTGCAACAGCCGCTGCTCACGAAAAAATTCGATCCAGGATGATGAGGGCGTATTGGGTTGGGGAAGGGAACCGATCAGCGTATCACGGTCGAGCCCGACTTTCTCGCCTTTGACGTCGTGTAGGCGTGCCAGCAATTGAGCGGCATCTTCCTGAGCCCGGCGCCGCGGCGCGGCCTCGTCATGTTCGATCCATTCGAGCAGGAGGAGCCGGGCTTCGGCATGAAGCACTTTGGGGACGGGAAGTGTTTCGGTTTGTTGAAGCTCGTTGAGCATCCAGGCTTCAAGCGTGAGTTCCGGATCGTCATCCCGCCTCGGTACCTTGGCGACGATTGTGTTGCCGTCATCAAGCGTCACCCTGACCACCTGTGCGATCGAGCCGCCATGGAGCGGCTGCGTGGCTTGAACGGTGTGCCCGGTGATCTGACGGACACGATCTTCGATATGGGATGGGTTCATGAGCTTGAGGCAATCCTGAGAAGATTGGGCATACCGGCCTCCAGCAAATCCATCACCTGCTCGAAATCCTCGGCGCCGCCGAACCAGGGATCGGCAATATCCGGCGATTGAGGACTGTCGAGAAAGGCAGAGAACAGATGGATCTGAGCTGTGCCGTTCGAAGGTGCCACTCGTGCCAGCGCTTGAATGTGAACCCTGGTCATGCCGACAATCCAAGCAAACTCGCTAAAATCATGAGCCCGCACCCGGCGCGCCACGCGATCCGGCACCTCATAGTCTCGGGCTCGCAAAGCCGCTTGCGCCCGTGGATCCGGCGGATTGCCGTGTTCCTCCGAGCTGATACCCGCACTATCAAAGGCAAGCTCAACACCTTCCTTTCGTGCAAGCGCACGGCCAATCGCTTCCGCCATCGGCGAGCGACAGATATTGCCGGTGCAGACAAAGAGAACCGCTGACATGAGGCGCACGCTCCAACGTGGAGTACGGGGTGAAAATCTGGCGGTTGCGTTAGACGATCCGAGCAAGAAGGTCGAGGCCCGGTAACGCGGCACTGGACATCTTTGCGTCGGGATTCATTCGATTTTTTTACGTCGCGGCGACCACGCCTCACAATTTTGAAGCCTTTTCACCGGCTGAAGTCGTGTGGTACGAGCGGCGCTCCTCCCGACTGGCACTCGAGAACATCACCCCGCTTCACTCAACTATCAGCCCGATCCATGCTGACAAAGCCTACACCATAGCGCTCGAGGAGCGATTGTGACGCGTCCTTTTCATCCGAAATGTCTTCGGATCTCGCTCAATACCATCATCGGCCTGTTTTGTTTGTTGACGGCCATGATCGTGGGCGCTTGCGAGGTTAGGGCCCAAC
>CAYPOV010000100.1:0-14075 GCA_964412385.1 uncultured Geminicoccaceae bacterium | reverse complement strand
TGGCTCCAGAGAACAAACCAGCGAGCAAGCCAACGCGAACCCTAGTATCAGTCTATCAACGCCAAGCCATCTAGTCACCGGCTGAGCCTCCCCTGTTGAATAACTGCTCATGGTGCGTGAGATGGTATCGTTACGCAAAGATGCGAAACGATCAAGGCGGGGCACCAGAAAGCACATCGGAAGCCATGGAGACAGAGCGGTTTACGCACCGGATCGCCGGAACCTGGGCGCTGCGTCCGCCGCCGGGGATTGGGGCCGCATTTCTTGCACTCGGCTGGCTGATGCTGGTTCTGGCCCTCGGAATGCTGGCTCCGGCGATCGCCGATGCGATCAGTGACCGAAGCGACTGGATCGGCTTCGTCATGGCAAGCGGCATTACCGCCTTCTTCGCCATCACCCTGATTTTGGTCAATCGAAGGCCGGATTTAAAGCTCAATCACCGCACTGCGTTCTTGCTGACAAGCCTCAGCTGGTTCGTTCTGCCATTTTGCGCATCGCTGCCGTTTCATTTCGGAAGCTATGAGCTTTCGGTCACCGATGCCGTGTTCGAGACGGTATCGGGTATCACGACGACCGGCAGCACCGTGATCAAGGATCTCGATGCGGCCCCCATCGGGCTCTTGATCTGGCGCTCAGTGCTGCAATGGCTGGGCGGTCTCGGCATCATTATGATGGCGATCATCATCCTGCCCTGGATCGGCAGCGGCGGCATGCAGCTCTTCCGCACAGAATCCTCCGATCGCGCCGGAAGGCTCTATTCGACTGCGCGCGGCATCGTTTGGCGCATCACTCTCGTCTATTCCGGCATGACCATGGTTTGTGCGATCGCCTACGCGCTTGCCGGCATGACGGCCTTCGATGCCGTCAATCATGCACTCACAACGCTGCCGACCGGCGGGTTCTCGCCGCGCGACGGAAACTTTGTGAGCCATAACGACCCCGCAATCGAGTGGGTCGCCACCATCTTCATGCTCGCCGCCTGCCTGCCGTTCTTGCGTTACGCCGCGATTTTCTCATCCCGCTGGGGAGTTTTTACCCACTACAGCCAGATCCTCACCTTTCTCGGCCTGATCCTCGTCATCGTCTTCGTCCTGACTGCGGTCTTGTCGCAAATCGATGCGCGGCCCGTGGGCGAACTCTTGCGGCGCGTCGCCTTCACGACAGCGACAACAGTCTCTGGCACGGGTTTCGCGGTGGAAGACTTCACCCAGTGGGGGCCCGGATTCATTGCCGTCTTCTTGATTTTAGCGGCTGTCGGCGGCTGCACCGGATCGTCGACCGGCGGGATCAAGATCTTCCGCTTCGAAATTCTCTGGAAGGAATGCCGCCGCTATGTCCATGCGCTCTTCGCACCGCAACGCATTCTAAGACCGCACTATGAGGGCCGGCCGATCCGCATGGAGATCGTGCTCGCTGTCCTCAGCCTGTTTTTTCTCTTTATCACGAGCTGGGTGGTTTGCGCGCTCGTGCTCACGATTCAAGGGCTGGACCTGATGTCCTCCTTGGCAGCAGCCTTGACGTTTCTTTCCAATTGCGGGCCCGGATCGGGCGATCTCATCGGCCCTATCGAGAGCATCAACGCCTTGCCGGAAAGTGCCAAATGGACGCTTTCGCTGGCGATGCTGTTAGGCAGGCTCGAATTCTTTTCGGTGCTGGTCGTCCTGCACCCGGCTTTTTGGCGTCGCTAGCTAACGGCCGCCGCCGACATCGAAGAAGGTCGCTGTGATGTAGGATGCCTTGTCGGAGAGCAGCCAGACGGCACTCTCCGCCACTTCATCCGCGGTCCCGACACGGCCGATCGGTACGCTCGGGCCAAGCTTGTCGAGCCTGCCGATCTCGCCGGTATCGTCATGGATCTCGGTGGCGATGAGGCCGGGCCGCAAGCCCACGACGCGAATCCCTTCGCCTGCAACCGCCTTGCCGAGGCCCTGGATGAGCACATCTATGCCGCCCTTGGTGACGGCATAGACCAATGTGCCGCCCATGCCATGAAGCCTCGAGGCGATCGACGACATGTTGACGATGACACCGCCATTGCCGCCGCGTGCCGTCGACATGCGCCGCACCGCCTCGCGATTGCAGATGAGTGCAGCGGTGAGATTGGTGTCGACCAGACGCTCGATCTCCTCGATTTCCATATCCGCCAAGGAGGTGACGCGATTGATCACGCCGGCATTGCAGACAAATCCGTAGGGCCGGCCGAGCTCGGCCGTGCAGCGATCGAACATTTCCTTGACAAACGCGCGATCCCGAACATCGCCCTTGATCTTGAGCGCACGTTGCCCTTGGGCCTCGATCTCCTGAACCACCTTGACGGCTTCGTCATCGCGGCTTCGATAGTTGATGGCGACATCGAAGCCGTCACGCGCCGCCAGAACGGCAATGGCAGCGCCGATACCGCGGCTGCCGCCGGTGATTAGGACAACTCGGCTCATCTCGTCTCCTCTTCGCTAGGCACGCCCATATTTGTCTTCGAGCCGTACGATATCGTCCTCATCCAGCTTCTCACCCCATTGGACCTCGACGAACTCCATCACCTCACTGCCGGGATTGGCGATGCGATGCGCAGTCTCGACGGGGATATACACACTCTCATTGGCCTTGAGGTCGATCACGTCCTCGCCCTTGGTGACCTGTGCCGTGCCGCGCACAATCACCCAGTGCTCGGAACGGTGATGATGCAGCTGCAAGGAAAGAATGGCGCCCGGATTGACGGTGATCCGTTTCACCGCAAAACCCTCGCCGACATCCGTGACCTGCCATCGGCCCCAAGGCCGATCGTCATGATCGCCGACACGATAAGTTACCTGAGCCATCTTGCTCTATCCCAATGTGTGGTTTTGGAGACGTCCCGTGCCGGCGATCCTAGCGATGACCGAGCGGCGATCAAGAAGGCTCGGGAGTCCCTTCACCGGCGGAGGCCGTAGGCAGGGGCGCAGTTGTCAGTGCGGCAACCTCCATTGACACATCAAGCCGATCATCGCCGTCGCGTCCGCCGATGCGCTTGATGGCGATCGCGCGAATCACCAGCCGCGGCTTATGGCTTTCGATCGCGTGGAGAAGATCGCGCAAACCTTCGATATTGCTGGTGATCTCGATTTGTACCGCGATTTGTGTCGCCGAACTCATGGCTTCAGGCGGCTCGAGTGACGTCGCCTCCAAGACACCGCCGCTCGCCTCGATCAATTCGTCAAGTGTGCCCTGCAAGATGGCGCCCGCGACGATGGGCGATGCCGCCTCGATCCAATCCCGGCTCTCGGATTGAAAGGCTTCAAGCCTGCGCCGCTCCTCCGAAAGACTGGCGCGGTCGGCAAGTTCTGCCCGCAATCCTTCAATCCTGGATTCCAGCGAAGCTTTCTCGGCTTCCTGACGCCGCAGGATCTCGAGCGGATAGCCGATTGCGAAGGCTATAGCCAAGATCAAACCGGCGACCAAGGCGATGGCGGCAGACCGCCTGACGCGCCTGGACTTCCCTTGCATCATGGCGTCGGCCCCATCTCCGGCGCAATAAGGGCACCAATCCGGAAATGCTCGGCCTCGAAGCTGCTACCGTCGCTTTCGCTCATCACGGCACGGGTACTGGGCGCCATGAATTCGACATCGTTGATGCCGTTGGTGGCAACGAGCAACGGAATGACCTCGGACGCCGATGCCGCATAGCCGGTGAGAACCAGATCCCTGCCGTCAAGCTCCAGCCCCTCGAGCCAAACCTCGTCAGGCAAGAGACCGCTCAGGCGTTCGATGACATTGAGCGGCGAAGGATACTTGCCGCGCTCCTCCTCGATAAGCGCGGCTTCATTGCGCCTTCCCTCAATGTCCTGAGCAATCGCGTTTCGCTCGTCCACGCGTGTCTGGACGGCATCGGCAAAACGGCGCTGGTCTTCGAGGGTTTGAGCATTGCGGTAGATGGTATGGCCGATGAGACCGCCGCCGACGATGAAGGCCACAACAGCCGCGGCTGCAACTAGCCTGAATCCGACCGGAAGGCGTTTGGGTCGGTGATCTCGTAAAAGATTGATGCTGGGCGGGGCCCAGGCTTCGTCGGTCGCGACATCAAGACCGGCTATGTCAATGCCTTGAGCGTCGAATGCTTCCAAAATCGGGTCGACCATTGACCTCGGAACGACACTGATTTCCACTCGAATGCGACTTCGATCCAGACCGCCGCCGGTCGATTCGACGACTCGATAATCGAAGTAGGCTTGGTGTTCCGACCAGGGGGTGAGGATATCGAGCCGATTGGCGAGAACGGAGCGAAGCTCGCTTGCAGCCGCTGCGGGCAATTCGTCATAGGCAACGAGGCCGCGGTCTTGGCCGACCCGCAAGACAATCGGCTGTCGGCTACGTCTCAACGCATCAAGCCCTCTCGCTTCGATGCTGTCATTTGCAAATTTGCCGTCGAGGAATGACAGCTCGACCTGCCCCAAAAGCTTGGTATTTCGGCCCTTGAGCGATGCCAGATGAAGCGTGTTTGCCATCAAATAGACGATCAAGGCCTGACGTATGACTTCGCGTCGGTGGCCTCCCGCCATCTCGGAAAGCTCGTCGACCCACCAATGAACCAAACTCGGTTTGAGCGGCGCCGGCTGCGTATTGCTCCTCAGCGCGGGCAGCGATGCTTGATCGCTCATGAATTTTCCTCTCGCGCCCGGGTTGTCACCTGCCAGTCCAGAATATGATAGCCCTTGCCTGACGAGTCTCGATCCAGCGTTAGCATAACCAAGGCACGACGTCGAAACCCTGAGGGACTTGCAGCCTCGATATCGAGGCGAAAGATCGGGGCCGAGCCCAAGGCTTCTGCAAGCTCCGAAAGCAACGGCTGATCGTCGAGCAACTCATCGAGATCAATCAAAGGTCCCGATGATTCCTCGTCCTCCAAAGCCTCTTCCTCCTCGAGTAGAGACTCCTCGCTCGCCTCATCCTCGAGATCCCCCTCATCCTGGCCCTCCTCCGCGCTTTCATGGGGGCGAACATTCGCACGTGTCAAAGCTGCTCTGACGTCCGGTTCTACGAGCGCTAGTTCCGGGAAGGACGTGCCCGAGTAGACCGTCAGATTGTCCAGAATTGGCTGCGGATCATCGACCAAGTCGATGATATGATCGAGAGCTTCGCGGGCATGCATGAATGCCAGTTCACTCACGCCTTCCTCTTCAGACCCGTCTTCACCTTCGCCAGTCTCGTCATCAGGGGGCTCCTCGAAAAAAGTCGCTCCTGCCGCAAACTCGTCATCATCCTCGCGCTCCTCGCCTCGAAGTTCGGCAACAGCATCGAGGAATGCCTCGCGATCCGCTGCCTCGACTTCGGCAATGTCGAGCAGCACGTCAAAGGCCGCTAGCGGAGCATAATTAAGATCGAACCGTTGCATTTCGGGCGACACGTTGATCGTGACCGCGACCTCATCGAATCGCCACGCATAGGGTTCGCCGAAGCGCCAAGAAAGATCTTGATCGATCAGTGCCATGGCCGTGCGTGCCACAGCCGAGTCGAGCACGGAATCGCTTCGAATGATCTCGGTCATGTTGCGGAGACGAAGCTGATCGGTGCCGGCGCTCTTGGAGAACGCGACGGCCGCAGCCGCAATAATCGTCGTGACCCACAAAACCACGATCAGCGCTGCGCCAGATTGGCGGCGCTCAGGGATCATGGTTCAACCGCCCCGTCATCTCCGAAATCGCCACCGCCAAAATCGCCGCCGCCAAAATCGTCACCGCCGACCGGGTTGCCACCAAAGGCACTGTCGCCAAGGTCATTTCCGTCATCGCCGTCAGAATTCTGGTCGTCGCCAGGACAGAAGGCTTCGCCGGCACTCCCTTGGTAGCTTGGTTCGCACAGATAGAGCCGGTCGATACGAAGTGGAACAACCCAGGGCGGCCAAGCCTCATCGGGTCCCGCGGTCGATGCCAGCATAACGGCCTCAGGTAGACGCGACTGCCCCTTCCACGAAGGAAGCCAGACGGCAGGTTCTTCTTCCGTTGCAGGCTTTCGATAGCTGAATGCCAACGGAACCTGGGTTCGTAGCACCTCACGTCCAATTTTGTCACCGGATGCGCTGGGCTTGAGCGCAGTCCTGCCGCCTTTCGCACGATCGACCGCAAGTACAGCGCCTTCGCCATCGGGCACCAATCGTAGGTGCCACACGCTGAAGGGCTCCCCGGGATCATAGTCGGGGTTGACGGTAGCAAAGTGAACACTCTCCTCATCACCCTGGAAGAGAAGCTGAGTTTGGCCCTCCGCCGAAACCGTCAGTGGAAATGCGCGTCCCATCTCTCCGGTGACGACACGCAAACTGGCGGTGAGCGATTGAGCAAGACTTCGATGGTCTTCGGCCCGCTCTCGGGCCGATGCGACAAAGCTGAGGCTGCGCACCACAATGACCATCATCAGACCGAGAATGGTGATGGCACATAACAGCTCGATCAGAGTGAAGCCTCGAGATCGGCCGCTCCAAAACCTCAAGTTTCGTCCTCCACAGCGATCGAGAGTCCTCGAAGAACGAGGGCACGATCTTGACTGTTGCGCACTTCGACCGTGACCTCTTCGAGCCGGCGTTCAACGGTTTCCGGTTCGACGTCAAACGCGCTGCCCGCACCGAGCTGCCGCTGAAACCCAGGCTCGTCGTAGTCCCGCTTGCGGACAGTCCAGCGGTAGGTTCCAGCCGTTCCGGTCGAGAGATCTTCACCGAGCATGACGCGTTCAAGCACGCCTTCGGCGAGAATGGCCATTTGCACGTCCTGCTCCTGATCGGCGATGCCATGAAGACCGCTTCCGAAGATGCGGTATGACGCCACGAGAATGAGTGAGAGGACAACCAGAGCCACAAGGCTCTCAATCAGGGTGAAACCGCGCATCGCCTTAGAGGAAATCGGATGTGTCAGTGGTCACTTGTCCCGAGAGCCAGTCAACCCGATAGCGACGCAGCGCGCCGTTCTCGTCAGCAAGCACCCATTGGCCGCCACTGCTTCCTCCCTCGGGGAAAAAAACCAGTCTCGGACCGATGAGCTCGAACCCCTCAGGAAGCCTGTTTGCGAATGATCGAGGATCGAGTGCAATCGGCGTCGCTTGACGAATGGCGGTTTCGCGCGCCCGCTCCAATGCTCTGCCAATGGCACCTGCGACGCGGCGTTCGCTCAGGCTCGCGATCCCCGCAAGGCCAGGTGCGACTTGCGCCGCAATCAGTGCCATAATCACCAGCACCACGAGAATTTCGAGAAGGGTGAAACCTTCGTCAGATCGCCGAGCTGTTGACATCGGCGTTCTCGCCATCTCCACCGGGCGCATTGTCGGCACCAAGTGTGATCACCTCATAAGCACCGTTTTCCCCGGGTGATCTGTAGACATAGTCGTTGCCCCAGGGATCGGGCGGAATTTGGGGACTATCGAGATAGGGGCCGCGCCAGCCCCGAGCACCTGTGGGCTCCTCGATCAGGGCGCCAAGGCCCTGGGCACTCGTCGGATAGCCTCCGACATCGAGTCGATAAAGGTCGAGTGCCGACTTGAAGTTCTGTATCTGAAGTTCTGCGGCATCGGTCTTGGCACCACCCAAATAATCGATGACGCGGGGAGCCGCCAACGCTGCAAGCAGCCCCAGAATGACCAGCACCACCAAGAGCTCGATCAGGGTAAATCCCGCATTTCGGGCCGTCGCGTGACGATTTCGTCCCTTTGCGGCCAAGTCGTTCGGCAAATTCATTATTCCAACAATTGTAATATCAGAGGCTCGCCTTCGTGCTCCAACACGGCGCGATCGATGGCGAGGTTCTTGACTGTCCAACGGCTCACCTCCTCGCCGATACCGACCACGAAAAGCTCTTCATATTCCGAGCTGGCAATCAGTGCCTTAATCTCATCGCCTTGGCGTATGGTACCGACAAGACGCACGAACTCGTCATCGAACCAATTCGTCAGCTCCGGTTCCGGCTCGGGTTCGGGCTCTGGCTCGACGACCACCTCTTCTACGATTTCAGGCGCACGCCTTGATGAATTGAATAGGGGCCGCTCCACGAAATTCGCGTATGAATCGAGGGAAGCCACACGATCGCCGCCATTTTGCGTGCCGAGTTTGGTGCCATCGATCACGAGACTGGACACAGGCGGAGCGACGCTCACCTGAGGACGCTCCGCGCGCTCGCTGACACTCGCCACCGAGCTTCCGTCGGGTGAGAAAAAGATGAAATAGGGGATGCCGAGAACGCCAAGTGCGATGACGATCTTGGTGACCGGAGACAATATCATAACGAGAACCGAACCATAGGTCGATGCAACGATCTGGAGTAGGGTGCTTGCCGATTAGATTGCAAGGTCGTTCAAGCTCAAGACGGCGCTCAGAATAGACATGACGATAGCGCCAACCACAAGTCCCAGAACAATAACCAGAACCGGCTCGACCACGGCGACCATCTGAGTGAGCCGGCTTGCGAGACGCTCTTCGTAGAGTGATGCCAAGTGTTGTGATATCTCCTTCAATCGTCCGCTGGCTTCGCCCGTCTCCAAAAGACTGAGCGCTGTCGGCGGCAAGATCTTTTGTTGCCGGAGACTGTCGGCAAAGCGAACACCGTGGCGAATATCGCTTTCCACAGCCCGAAGGGCGTCCGATGCCAGCTCGAGGGAAAGGCCTTCACGCGTCAATTGCAACGCATGCGGAAGATCCAAACCGCCTTGAAGCAACATCGCCAGGCTCGAGGAGAATTCGGCGGTGGTACGCTCGCGCAACAGCCCGCCCAGTCCCGGGATTGCAAGCAAGAGCGCTTCGAAATTGCGTCTGAGCGCACCGATCTTGAGAAAGCGAGGGATGGCTAAGATGGCGACGCCGATCACGATCAAGAGCGCAATACCGTATTGGGTGAGGAATGACGACACGGCCATGACGGCCCTGGTCAGCGCTGGCAGCTCGTCAGCACGTCCTGAAAACAGCCCTGTGAATTGTGGGACGACATAGATCAAGAGCACGGTGATCGCGAGGATAGCCGATACCAGGAGCAAGATCGGATAGGTGAGCGAGGAGGTGAGTTTTCGCTTGAGCGCTTCGTTGCGCTCTCTTGCTATGGCGATTTGCTCGAGGGTCGTGCCGAGCGAACCTGCAGCTTCGGCGGCGCGCACCAAGCTCAGATAGCTTCTCGGGAAAACACCTTCCTGCTCGATCATGGCCTGGCTTAGGGACCGCCCGGCACGTATCCGCTCGAGCAAGAGCGACAACAGACGATCGAGCCTGCGCTCCTGGCTGTCGGAACGGATCACCGTCAGCGAACGCTCCAGTGATTCGCCGGCTTGCAGCATCATGGCGAGAGAGCGGGTCAACCGCGTCAATGTCGCCTCCGGCAAGCCACGCCCTGATTTTGCCGTATGCGAGCGGCGGGTTGCGCGTGCTTGGGCACGTGCCTCGATCGGGATCAGGCCGCCGTTTTGAAGGTTTTGGATGGCTGCTTGGCGGTCGGCGGCCTCGACTTCGCCAGACACGTTTTGGCCGGTGACGGTCAGAGCCCGATAAAGAAAGACCGGCATTGCCCTACCATTCCTCCGTCACGCGCCGCACTTCATTGAGTGTCGTGACACCCTGGGCGCATTTGCGAAGACCGTCCTGAAACATGGTCTGCATGCCGCTGCTGACGGCGTGCTCGTGGATCTGTTGCGATGTCGCATTGGTCTTGACGAGTGTGCGCACGGTATCGTCGATCGCCAAAAACTCGAATATGCCGATCCGACCGACAAACCCCATGCCGTCACAAGCCTCGCATCCCTGGGGCTCGAAAAATTTGCTTGGTATCATCGAGCCCATGCCGACGGCGTCAAAAAGCTCGCGATCTTCATCGCTGACAGCGACCGGTGACTTGCAATTGTCACAGAGAATGCCGACGAGGCGCTGGCCGAGCACGCCGCGCACGACCGAAGCCAGGAGATAGGGCTCGATCTCCATGTCCAAGAGCCTAGCGACGGCTCCGGCGGCATTGTTGGTGTGGAGTGTGGTGAGCACGAGATGGCCGGTGAGGGCCGAGTGAACTGCAATATCCGCGGTCTCGGCATCGCGTGTCTCGCCGACCATAATGATGTCCGGATCGTGGCGCACCACCGAGCGCAAGATGCGTGAGAAGGAGAGCCCGATCTCGGCCTGGGTTTGGATCTGCGTCACCCCGTCGATCTGGTATTCGATCGGATCCTCGATGCTCACCAGCTTCGAATCCCGAGCATTGAGACGCCGCAAAGCACCATAGAGCGTGGTCGTCTTGCCGCTGCCCGTGGGGCCGGTGACCAGGATCATGCCGTAGGCGGCTTTGAGTGCTTTTTGAAACTGCTCGAGCACATGATCGTTCATGCCGAGATCGGTGAGTGCCACGGCCCTGGCATCATGCTCCAAAAGCCGGATCACCATGCTCTCGCCGTGCGGTGTCGGCAGGGTCGCGACACGGGCATCGATGGTACGATCGAGCAGAGTGAGCCGCGCCCGCCCATCCTGAGGCAGCCGGCGTTCGGCGATGTCGAGCTTCGCCATGATCTTGAGGCGCGAGATCACCGGGGCGGAGAGGGCGGCGGGTGCGTCACTGATCTCCCGCAACCGCCCATGCACGCGGTAGCGGACATGCAAGCCCTGGCGGTGCGGCTCGATATGAATGTCGGAAGCGCCGGCGCGCAACGCGTCGCTCAACAGCTGGTTGACATAACGGACAACCGGCGCGTCCTCGGCACGATCGCGCAGCTAGTCCGGATCATCGAGGATCTCCGTGTCATAGATCGCGATATCGTCGCGAATCCGGGCAAGCGCGGACGCCCCGGTATCCCAATAGCGGGCATAGGTCTGCTTGAGCTCGTCGAAGTCCGCAACCGACGGCGCGATGTCGAGCGCGGTGGCGATCCGATAGGCGCGGATGGTGAACTCGTCGCCCGGATCGGCCATTGCCAGATGGAGCGTGGTGTCCTCGATCTTGATCGGCAGCGCATGGCTATTGCGGATGAAGCGGGGTGCGATCCGATCCGTCAAAAGCGGCTCGCGCGGGAACGAGGATCGATCGACCCGCTCGAGCCCATGCGCATCGGCCAAGGCGTCCGCCCATTCGCCGCTGGTCAGAAGCTCCAGGCGCGCAAGCACCAGCGGCAAGGGATCGCCGGTGTCCTCGACCTCGTCATAGACGCGCTCGGCATCGGAATAGGCCATACGACCCTGCTTCACGAGACGATCGAGAACGGATTCGGCACGGCTCTGTGCTGCCGCAGGCGAATTGCTCGCCTGTAACGCCTTTTGGCTCGCAGCCGGAATTATCTGGCGCGCCACTTGTACCCGCTCCTCGTCTCGGTGAAATTGATCAATCAAGCACCTCTGTCTTCGCAAGAGACTATATCAAAGCCTGTCGTCCCGGCCAATTTACCGCTAGCTTTCTCGGCCATACGTGAACCGACTCACGCAAACGCCCGATATTCCATCATGCAGGGGAGAGGAACGGCCATGGCGATCACCGGATTAGGCGGGATCTTCATCAAAACATCCAATGTCGATGTCTTGCGGGATTGGTACCAGGAAAATCTCGGCGTTGCATTTGATCAGGAGATGGCTGCCGTGTTCCGCCCAACGCCGGGCGACAAAGGCTATGCCGTCCTCGGCTTGTTCGACGAGGAAACCGATTATTTCGCACCCAGCAATGCCCGCTTCATGATCAATTTCCGGGTCGACAATCTCCAGGCAACTCTGGCCGAGCTTCGCGCCAAGGACGTCCCTATCCTCGGCGGCCCGGAAGAGCATCCGCAGGGCCAATTTGCCTGGATCCAGGACCCCGAAGGCATCAAGATCGAGCTTTGGCAGCCGAATTGACGTTCCTCGAAGATAGAAGGAATCGACCATGATCGTCACTACGACCCACGCCGTCGACAGCCGCGAGGTCGACGCCTATCTCGGCATTGTCACCGGCGAAGCGATCCTCGGCGCCAACGTCTTCCGCGACTTTTTCGCCAGCATCAGCGACATCGTCGGCGGCCGTTCCGGGGCCTATGAGCGCGTACTCAAGGAAGCGCGGGACACGGCGATCAAGGAAATGGAAGCGGAAGCGGCAGGGCGTGGTGCCGATGCCACGATCGGTGTCGACCTCGATTATGAGATGATCCGGGACGGCATGATGATGGTCTCGGCATCCGGCACCGCCGTCAAATTGAAGCCTTGAGCGGCGATCCCGTCGATCTCCAACGCTTCGTCGACGCCCAAGATCCCGTCTTCACCCGGGTCCTGGCCGAGCTTCGCCAAGGCCGCAAGCGCTCGCACTGGATGTGGTTCGTCTTCCCGCAACTGGCGGGGCTCGGCATGAGCGCCATGGCCCAGCGCTACGCCATCGGCGGTCTCAGCGAAGCTCAAGCCTATCTCGGCCATCCTGTCTTGGGCGACCGCTTGATCTCGTGCACCGGCCTCATGCTCGATGTGGAAGGCAAGACCGCCAACGACATCTTGGGCTCGCCGGACGATATCAAATTCCGCTCCTGCATGACGCTCTTTGCCCGCGCCGCCGGCGATCCGACCCTCTTCACACAGGCTCTCGATCAATATTATGACGGCAAGGAGGATCCCAAAACACTGCGCCTGCTCGGCGAACCGGAGCACTGAGCGTCAGCCGTAGTCCGCACCCCATTGGCGCATCGCGCCGATGATCGTCCCCATCTTGCGGCCCTTCTCGGTGAGCGCATAGCGCGCCCGCGGCGGGTGCTCCTCATAAAATTCCCGCCGCACGATGCCGCTTTCCTCGAGCATTTTGAGACGGTTGGAGAGCGTGTTCGGCGCGATCCCGTCCAGTGTTTCCTGCAGATCCTGAAAGCGGCGCGTCGGATGGGCGAGCAGCTCGCGCAGAATCAACGCGGTCCAGCGCGAGCCGATGATCATGGCAGCGCGCGAGATCGGACAGAGGCCGGAGGACTCACTCATTAGCGCCGTCTAGCACCCCGGTAGGGAATCAAGCAATTTTGACTAGCCACTATGGTTTTCATAGTCACTATCGAACTGTCACAATCAGCGGGATAAGCGCAATGACCATCGAGATGCAGGCCCTTCTCGTCGTAACCGCCGTCCTCCTTGCGAGCCTAGGCGTCCAAGGCGGGCTGGCACCGGCCACCCACGGATTTCGCTGGGGCCTCGGCCCGCGCGACGAGCCGCGTCCGCCCTCGATGCTGCAAGGGCGCATGAACCGCATCGTCGCCAACACCATCGAGGGCATGGTTTTGTTCATCCCGCTCGTTTTCATCGCCTATGCCACCGGCATCTCGACCCCCTTGACGCAAACCGGCGCCGTGCTGTTTGCCGCGGCACGCATCGGCTTTGCCATCGTCTACGCCATGGGCATTCCGGTGCTGCGTTCCGTTGTCTGGGGTGTGGGGCTTGTGGGTCTTTTGATGATGGCCTTCGATCTGGTGCGAGCGACGCCGGCAGCATCAGGTGCGCCGTAATCGTTTTCAGGCGGCGATGAGACTGGATGATGTTAACGCTGTGGTAGCGGTTGATGCGTTAGCATCAACGCATGAGCCAAGCTCCCTGCCAAACTCCACCGCCATCGGCGCGCCCGCATGCACCGCTGCTCGCGACCATGGCAGTGATCCTGGCATTGGTCGCCCTGATTGCGTCGCCCTTCACACCATTGGTGGTCACCATTGATGACGAGCGCGAGCGCATCCGCCATGAGCAATCCGAGCCGATTGAACTCGGCTTCGGCATCACGCTCGGCGGTGGTGAGTTCGTGCCGCCTTCGGAAAGCGGCCTGGTCGGCAATTGTGTCGTGCTGTTCGTCGTCGCCATCGCCGCCTTGGGCGTGTTCGCCATGGTGATGGCCGGCAACAGCCTCATGAGCCACCGCACGCTTAGCCTCAACCGCCAGCTTCAAGCCGTTCTGGGCTTTTTCGGTGGGCCTTCGGCGATGGTGATCGCTGTCGCCCTCTCACCCTTAGGCTGGTGGTTTTTGGGGCTTATTCTTCTGGCCTTCCTGCTCGCCTCGACGGGCTTCGGCGTTGGCCTTTCCGGCATAGGCGGCGGTGGTGGTATCGGCTGCTGATCAGGCGCTTTTACTGTAGCCGCACCAGCACGCGGTCGCCGCCGGTGCCGTTGAACCATGGGGTTTGGC
>CAYPOV010000099.1:0-14077 GCA_964412385.1 uncultured Geminicoccaceae bacterium | reverse complement strand
AAGGCTGGCAAAATCATGATGTAGACTTCTGGGTGACCGAAGAACCAGAAAAGATGCTGGAACAATACCGGATCACCGCCTTCAGCTACCTTGAAGAAATGCGTGCCGAAATTGCGGTCGGTCAGTAGCATTGTAATCGCACCCGCCAACACGGGAACAGCAAGTAAGAGAAGAAAGGCGGTTACCAGGATCGACCACGCAAAAAGCGGCATCTTATGCAGCGTCATGCCCGGTGCACGCATGTTGAAGATCGTGGTGATAAAATTAATGGCGCCCAGGAGTGAAGACGCGCCCGCCAAATGGAGGCTGAAGATCACCATGTCCATAGCGGGACCCGGGTGATAAAGGTTTGACGAAAGTGGTGGATAAGCCGTCCAGCCGCCACCGAAACCGCCGACCAACGTCGAGCCCATCAGCAAAATGAACGAGGGAACTAGCAGCCAAAAGCTGATATTGTTCATCCGCGGAAACGCCATATCTGGCGCCCCGATCATCAGCGGTACCATCCAGTTACCGAAGCCGCCGATCAGTGCGGGCATGATGAAAAAGAACACCATGATCACGCCATGGCCCGTCACGAGCACGTTATAGACATGGTGATCATCCAGGAACTGTGTCCCAGGTGCAAAGAGTTCGGCCCGAAAGACGATCGACATCGCCATGCCGATCAGCCCGGCGACAAAGGCGAACACCAGATACATGGTGCCGATATCTTTGTGGTTGGTTGAGAACAACCAACGTCGCCACCCAGTAGGATGATGCGCGTGATGATCGACGTGAAGTGCGTGTGCCATTAATCAGCCTCTGTTTCCGGCAAGCTCAATTACCGTTTTCGACATTCGCGACACGGACGGAACTGTCCATCATCGCGGTTTTTTTCTCATCCACCCACTTGTCAAAATCATCTTTCGACACGGCGTGGATCATGATCGGCATGAAGCCGTGCCTGATGCCACAAAGCTCGGAGCATTGTCCATAATAGGTGCCGGGCTCTTGAATGTTCATCCAAACCTCATTGAGGAACCCAGGGATAGCGTCGATTTTAATCCCCATCGGTGGCATCGCCCAAGAATGCAAAACGTCGTTCGACGTTACCACGAACTGGATGTTGGTTTCAGTGGGTAACACGATGGCATTGTCAGTCTGAAGCAAGCGGGGCTGATCAGCTTTGAGATCGGCATCCTCGACCAAATTGGCATCGAACGAGATATTGTCGTGATCGGGATACTCGTACGACCAATACCACTGGTTGCCGGTCGCCTTCACCGTCATCTCGGTCTCCGGAATGACATCCATGAAATAGAGAAGCCTGAATGATGGAATGGCGATAATCACGAGGATCAGAACAGGTACCGCCGTCCAAACGACCTCGAGGAGCGTGTGATGCGAGCGCTTTGATGGCTGCGGGTTACGGTCCGCGCTGAAGCGATAGCATGTATATCCCAACAAGCCGAGAACGAAGATGACGATCGCGAAAATCACCACCAGCAACAGATCATGAAAGCTATGCAAACGTTCCATGATCGGCGTGACCGCCGGCTGGAAGTTAATCTCCCATTCCTGCGGTCCCGCAGCTGAAACTGATGTAATCGAGACGAGTACGCCCACTGCACTCAACAGTAGCACCCGGCCGAGGTTACCCATGAACAACCCATTCCTGGAAAAAGCACCGAAGGCAAAGCTTTAGAGACTTTCAGCACCTTCTAAAGCCATGCATAACTTGTCGCCTCGCGACTGCGATGAGGAAAATAAGTTCGCGACTGCACCCCATCTCCGTGCACATTGTCGCATAACGCGAAACCTATGAGGGTTCATTTCGCGAATTGCCCGCAATGGCGTGGAGGACACTCATTGCAGCGACGGCCGCCGTCTCGGCACGAAGAATGTTAGTCCCCAGCGAAATGAGACGTATGAGCTGATGTTCTCGAAAGATCTCCAGCTCTTCTGTTGCAAATCCGCCTTCCGGTCCACATAAGAGCTGGATCGTCGTATCATTGAACTTCTCATCAACGATCGGTTTGCCGCCTCGCTCATAGGCGACATACAATGGTGTGTCCGTGCCCAGATCCCTTACGATATCTTGCAGTACAACTGGCTCTTCAAAGCGCGGAATGCCTAGACGCTCTGATTGCTCTGCTGCTTCGACTGCAATGCGTCTGAGCCTCTCGGTGTTGGGGGATGGCGCATTGGTATAGGCCGTCATCACTGGCTTGACGAGATGAACGCCGAGTTCAGTCGTCTTTTCGATCATCCACTCGAGCCGGGCTCGCCGTATCGGTGCGACCATGAGGGTGATCTGACGCCCCGCTGGGGTTTGCATCCGAATTTGCGCTTCGGTTTGGACGAGGCCGCCACGTTTTGCCAAGTCGACAATCCGGGCAAGCCATTCGCCGTCTTGGCCGTTGAAAAGCCGAACCGTTGCCCCTGGTTTGAGCCGCAAAACTTGGCCCAAATAACGGGATTGATCCTCGTTGAGTTCGATTATCGTTTCAGCACGTAGTGGTTCCTCGACGTAAAGTCGCGGCGAACGCTTTGCGGCACCTGCGCTCTCTCCATGCCTTTCTTTACCCGACATACCACCTTCGATATGTAGCAACTCACCTTCAAACGCCCCGGATTGTTCCTACCGATATGGCTTCTGTCCTCGATCAGCAAGTTTCATGGATCGACCGTTTGCCGCCCAGGCTACGGGATTTTGCCATGCTTGGAAGATGGGACAGGCCTATCGGAACCTGGCTTCTTCTCATTCCTTGTTGGTGGGGCCAGTTTCTTGCAACAGCCGAGCCAGACATTGCACTGATGGCCTGGTTCGCCCTGGGAGCCTTCGCAATGCGCGGCGCAGGCTGTGCAATCAACGATCTGGTCGATGTGGATCTGGACCGCCACGTGGAAAGAACACGAAATCGACCGCTACCTGCTGGCCGGTTGAGCAAGAAGGAGGCGATCGCCTTCATCCTGGCTCAGATGGCTATTGGGTTGGTGGTGCTTGTTCAGCTGCCGAGCATGGCCCAAATCGTTGCCCTCGCGAGCGTGCCCCTGGTCATCATTTATCCCTTTATGAAGAGGGTCACCTATTGGCCTCAAGCCTTTCTTGGCTTGACCTTCAATTGGGGCGTATTGGTGGGTTATGCGAGCGAAGCCGGAACGCTCGAGTTGCCGGCTTTCGTCCTCTATGCTTCCGCAATGGCCTGGACATTGGGCTATGATACGATCTACGCGCATCAGGATCGCGAGGACGATCTCAGCATTGGCATTAAGTCGCTAGCAATATTCCTGGGCGACAAGACGAAACCCTGGCTGGTGTTGTTTTTCGGGCTGACCATGACAGGCATTGTCGTCGCCGCTTCATTCGCGGACCGGCTGACAATTATTTCCATGCTGACCTTGAGTATCATCGCTTCAGCACTCTTGTGGAACATCATTCGCGTCGACCTTGCGTCGCCAACGAGTTGCCTCGGCGCATTTCGCTTCCATAGGCTCGTGGGGCTATTGGTGCTCGCAGCGCTCTGGGTGGGCACGTTCAAAGCGTGATTGATCTTCCCGAAAAATTGCTTGGCCGAGGCTTCGACTATCTAAGCGACATGGCCGATCGAACGTTGGATCTCCACGTCAGGCTCGCTGTGACAGGATTGCGTCGAAGCGGCAAAACCGTTTTCACGACCGCCCTGGTTCATCATCTCATCGATCCAGTCGATTTGCCGTTTCTCAAGGCCGTTCATGAACATCGTTTTCGGGGTGCCAAGATCCTCAAGCGCCATCGCGGCCGACCTTTTCCGTTTGAGCGGTATCAAGATGAGCTCAGCCGCTCGAATCCCATTTGGCCACAACACACACAAAATTTGACGACACTCGATCTCGAACTCGCCTTCAAGACGCGGCAGCGGCTCTGGCGCCAAGTCCGAACTGATTGGCATATGAGGCTCGAAGTTATCGACTATCCGGGCGAATGGCTACTGGATCTTGCCATGCTCGGCCAATCATTCGCCGCGTTCTGTGAGACCAATCTAGGTCTTCTCGAGGCACCCTCGCGCCGCCACATGGCTGCGGAATGGCTGTCGTCGCTCGAGCGTCTCGATCCCAAATCAGCCGCCGATCCGAACGCACTTGAGGACTGTGTGTCTGCCTATCAGCGCTATGCGATGCGCTGTCAGTCCGAACTTGGCCTAAGCTTTATTCAACCTGGCCGTCTCACAAGCCCCGGTGATCTTAAGGACATTGAGATTCTTCGCTTCTGCCCAATCCCCGAGGAATTACGCGGGGAGAACTGGATCGACAGCGAACTCGCATATCGGTTCGCCCGCTATCGCGACCGGGTTGTTAAGCCATTCTACGACAATCATTTTCGTCACTTCGATCGCCAGATCGTGCTCATCGATTTGCTCAGTGATCTCAATGCAGGACCCGATCATTTCCAAGACACCAAGAGAGCAATCGCGCAAATTTTGAGCACATTCAAATATGGCCGGGTCAATCTTCTCGATCGGCTCTTCTCACCTGCCATCGACAAAGTTGTGTTCGCGGTCAGCAAAGCTGATCATGTCGCTGTCAATCAGCATGCCAATCTGAAGCAGCTGTTGGAGCTTCTCGTCAAACCGACGACCCGCGAACTGCGATTCCATGGGCTCGATTTCGACGTCTTGCCAATCGCGGCGCTAAAGTGCACGGACACAGTGAATACCGAGCATCATGGACAAGTACTTTCCTGTGTCCGGGGACGACTCAAGGACGAAGAGAGAGAAATCGTGTTGTTTCCAGGCGAAGTTCCACCCGACCTTCCAGAGGATCAGGATTGGAATAGCGGCCGGTTTCAATTCAAGAGTTTCGCGCCCAGACCTCTACGCGAAGGCCGCCGCAATCAACATATTCGGCTGGACCAGGCGATCGAGTCTTTGATTGGGGACAAACTTGACTAGCAGACGAGCGACTGGTTGTGCCCCCGATTAAACCTTTTGAGATCGATCCCGGATCGGTTGCCGTTACCGAAGTACCAGACGAAGAATCCGAGGGGTCTCTACCTCCTCAAATTGAACGCCAGAATCGAGGCACTCGCTGGCTACAATGGGTATTTGGCTTCGGCTCTCTTACAGTGCTCTTGGCACTTGTCATTGAGGCCGTCGTCTACATTCAATATTTGATGACGATCTCCGTCGTTTTGGGCGGTGCCGTTCTGATCCTCGTCATCTTGTGCGTCGCAGGCGCCTTAGCGGCGTTGATCAGAGAGTTGAACGCACTTCGAAAATTGCGGCGCCATGAAGACATTTATGGCGATGCGGAGCGGTTGGCGAACTCCGAGCTTCATGGCGAGGCACAAGCCCTCCTGAAGCCACTCGTTCAAGAATTCAGTAGCGTGCCAACAACGCGCGGTTCCCTGAAAAACTTTCTCGCTACAGCAAACGACACACACAATGACAGAGAATCACTGATTCGCTTCGAGCGCGACGTCCTCGCTGGTCTCGACCGTCAGGCCTATCGGACGGTCTTGGCTGGAAGCCGTGATATCGGCATCGTCACCGCACTCAGCCCAGTAGGCTTGCTCGACAGCGCCTTTGTCCTTTTTCGAGCGTTGATGATGGTCCGGGGGATTGCGCGGATATACGGAATAAGACCCACAACCCTATCGACCATCGTCCTCATCAGAAAATGCCTGCGCAATGCGGCACTGGCAGGTGTCACCGACCTTGTTGCTGATGCTGCAATCGAAGCGACTGGTGCTTCGCTCGCCTCACTCGTCTCAGCCAAAGCCGGCCAAGGTATGGGGAACGGATTGCTCGCAGGCAGGCTCGGGATCGAGGCGATCAAGTCGACACGGCCTCTGCCTTTTATCGCCGAAGAGCCGCCACGAATTCGTCACATCAGGCAAAGTCTCTTCGACAAAAACGCAGATCGACTACCGGGACAAAAAACTTAGCTCAGGCGACGGCAACGCTACCGTCTCGACGAACCGGAACATCGAGCTTATCCATAAGTTCGATCGGAATGACTTGCCAAAACTTGCCGACTTCCCGATCAAATTCGCGAACCAACCTCAGTCCCAGTTCACTTTGAGTGTTGGTCACATGCTCGGCGATGCGCTGCCTTAGTTGGTCGGCGTAGTAATCCACCTCAATTCGCTGGTGGATGACCATATCGGAGTTGATGTGGCGCGGCAGCAGGTTGTCGACATCGTAGACAAAAGCCATCCCACCACTCATGCCCGCAGCGAAATTGTCCCCTACTGGCCCAAGGATAACGGCTTGGCCACCGGTCATGTACTCACAGCCATTGTCGCCACATCCCTCGACCACGGTGATTGCGCCTGAATTGCGAACCGCGAACCTTTCACCGGCGCTGCCCGCCGCAAAGAGTTTGCCCGCAGTCGCGCCATAAAGGCAGGTATTGCCGATGATGGTGTTTTCCGAGGCCACAAGAGGGCTCGAGACCATGGGCCGTACCACGATGGTTCCGCCTGAAAGACCCTTGCCGACATAGTCGTTTGCGTCACCAAAGACCTCGAGCTTGACACCCTGAACCGCGAAAGCACCGAGCGATTGACCCGCAGAACCACGCAATCGAATTGTTAGATGTCCCGGCTGGAGCGTCTCCATGCCGTAGCGACGAGTAACATGTGATGAGAGCCTGGTTCCAACAGCCCGATGCACGTTGCGCACATTGTATTGCAACTGCATCTTCTCACCTTCGTCGAGAAGAGGCCGGGCATCTTCGATCATTCGCGCATCGAGCGTGTCAGGAACTTCGTTTCGTCCCTCCGTCACACAACGGCTTGGGTAATCGCCAACATCGATGCGGGCGAGGATCGGATTGAGGTCGAGATCGTCGAGATCACTGCTACCCCGACTGACCTGACGCAAGAGATCGGTTCGACCGATCGCCTCATCGAGCGTGCGCAGTCCGAGTGATGCGAGGACTTCTCTAACTTCTTCTGCGATGAAGCTGATTAGATTGACCACCTTCTCCGGAGTCCCAACGAATTTCTGGCGCAAATCCTCGCGTTGTGTGCAGACGCCAACCGGACATGTATTCGAGTGGCATTGGCGTACCATAATACAACCCATTGCCACGAGTGACAGCGTGCCAATGCCATATTCTTCGGCGCCAAGCAGAGCCGCCATAACAATGTCACGCCCGGTTTTGAGCCCACCGTCGGTTCTCAGCACAACACGGTGGCGCAACCGGTTGAGCATGAGAAGTTGGTGTGTCTCGGCGAGACCCGTCTCCCACGGTGTTCCGGCATATTTGATGGAAGTCTGAGGACTTGCGCCGGTACCGCCGGAGTGACCAGAGACCAGGATGACATCGGCCTTGGCCTTGGCAACACCGGCCGCAATCGTGCCGATCCCGGTTTCTGACACCAGCTTGACGCACACCTTTGCGTCCGGATTGATTTGCTTCAGATCGTAAATGAGCTGCGCCAAGTCTTCGATCGAATAGATGTCGTGATGCGGAGGCGGAGAAATCAGCGTGACACCAGGCGTGGCATGACGTAGGCGGCCGATCTCGGCGGTCACCTTGAATCCCGGAAGCTGACCACCCTCGCCCGGTTTGGCACCCTGTGCCACCTTGATCTCGATTTCACGACAGGCATTGAGGTACTCGGCGGTCACGCCGAACCGCCCGGATGCCACCTGCTTGATCGGGGAATTGGGATTGTCGCCATTGGGCCGAGGCGTGTAGCGCTCTTTGCCCTCACCGCCTTCACCGCTGTCGGACTTGGCGCCAATGCGGTTCATCGCAATGGTTAGCGTTTCGTGGGCTTCCGGACTGAGTGCGCCGAGTGACATTCCGGGCGTGACAAATCGCTTGCGGATTTCTGTGATGCTCTCGACTTCGTCGATCGGGATGGGCATCTCCGCCCTTCGAAAGTCAAGCAAATCGCGAAGCGAGACGGGATGCTGCGCATAGACCGCCTCGGCAAAGCGCTTATAGGCGGCATAAGAGTCTGTACTGACGGCATGCTGCAGCTGGTGGATCATGCGAGCCTCGAGTGCGTGCTGCTCGCCGCCTCGGCGGTAGCGATAGAATCCGCCGATTGACAACACCGGCGCAGCATCGCCGAAAGCGCGTTTGTGCTGCTCGAGAACCTTGTTGCGAATGCCGGTGAGGCCGATGCCGGAAAGCCGAGTTACCAGACCCAGGAAGTATTCGCGGCACATCGAACGTGAAAGGCCAACAGCCTCGAAGTTATGTCCGCCCCGGTAGGAGGAGATGATCGAGATTCCCATCTTCGACATCACCTTCAACAGGCCCTGGTTGACGGCCTCTTTGTAACGTTGGAGGCATTCATCCACCGTATAGCCTGGGAATAATCGGCGGGCGTGTCGATGGCGAATAGCCTCTTCCGTGCCAAAGGCATTGACGGCTGTGGCCCCGACACCGATGAGCACGGCGAAATAATGAACATCGAGGCACTCAGCGGACCGCACGGTGATCGAGCTGAAACTCCGCAGCCCTTGACGCACGAGATGGCTGTGAACGGCGCCTGTCGCCAAAATCATCGGGATCGGCGCGCGCGAAGATCCGACATTCTCATCGGACAAAACGAGGTCACGACACCCCCCGCGCACCGCCTCTTCCGCTTCTGCGCGGATGGTATCGAGCGCTTCGACAAGGTCACCGGGGTGGGTTGGCTTGAACGTGCAGTCGATGGATCGAATGTCGTCGCCGAAATACTTGGTGACCGCAGCGAACTCGGCGTTGGTCAGGACAGGGCTTTCAAGTTGAAGGATCCGTGTTTGGTTCGGATCATCCTCATAAATATTGCCGAGATTGCCGAAGCGGGTCTTGAGGCTCATCACCCGCCACTCACGCAACGGATCAATCGGCGGATTGGTAACTTGGCTAAATTGCTGCCTAAAGAAATGGTGCAGGCCGCGATAGCGTTGCGAGAGCACGGCAAGAGGTGTGTCGTCACCCATTGAGCCGAGGGGCTCTTTTGCATCTTGCACCATGGGGGCAAGGATCAGTTCGATATCCTCAACCGTGAGGTCAAACAGAACCTGCCTGCGGCGAAGTTCTTCTTCCGAGGACGCCAATTGATCGCTGATCGATGGATCGACGAGATCCTCGACATAGGTGATGTTGCTAACCCACTGGCTATAGGGTTTGCGGCATGCGAGAAGATCCTTGATTTCTTTGTTGTGGTAGAATCTTCCGGCATCGAGATCGACGCCGATCATCTCACCCGGTCCTACCCGACCCTTTTCGACGATATCCGCCTCGATCAGTGGAACCATCCCGCTTTCCGACCCGACGACCAGCAAGCCGTCGCGGGTTCGGGAGTAGCGCATTGGCCTTAGACCATTGCGATCCATGCCGGCGACCACCCAGTTCGCCGCTGTTGCGACAACCGCTGCAGGACCGTCCCAGGGCTCCATGATGCAATTGCAATAGCTGAAGAGATCTTTGTGCTCCTGGGGCATCGACATGCGATTGCTCCACGCAGGCGGGATCATCAAAGTCTTCACCATCGGCAAATCGCGGCCGGCAATGGTCAGAACTTCGAAGACAGCATCAAGCGCTGCACTATCCGAGCAACCGGCCTGAATGATCGGCTTCACGTCATCATTGTTCTTGCCGAATGCCGCCGTCGACATGCGCATTTCGTGACTGCGCATCCAGTTGGCGTTGCCGCGAAATGTGTTGATCTCGCCATTATGCGCGAGCACCCGGAAAGGCTGCGCAAGCGGCCAGGAAGGCCAAGTGTTTGTCGAGTAACGTTGGTGGAAAACGGCGTAGTTGGAAACAAACCGCGGATCGTTGAGATCGGGATAGAAGACGGCAAGCTGCTCGGCCAGGAACAGGCCCTTATAGATGATCGAACGGCACGACAGCGAGCATATATAGAAGTCGGTAATTGTTTCCGACAATGCCAGCTTCTCGATCCTGCGCCGAATGAGAAACAGATCGCGCTCGAAAGTCGCCTCGTCCTTACCATGCGGATTGCCGATCAGGATCTGCTCGATCTCGGGACGGCTTTGCTGAGCCTTCTCACCAATAACGGAGGTATCGACCGGCACCTGACGCCAGCCGCGAATCGCATAGCCGAAACGAAGGATCTCGCTTTCGACAATAGCCCGACAATGTTCTTGCTGAGAGAAGCTGTTGCGGGGCAGAAAAACCATGCCGACCGCAATTCGTTGATCGGTGTCCTTTGCACCCTTGATCTGCTCGCGGAAAAAATCTTGCGGGATCTGCAGATGGATACCCGCTCCGTCACCGGTCTTGCCGTCGGCATCGACAGCCCCCCGGTGCCATACCGCCTGGAGTGCCTTGATGCCGGCGAGGACGACTTCGCGCTTCGGCTTGCCGTCAATGGCAACGACACAGCCGACGCCACAAGCATCATGCTCATTTCGCGGATCATAGAGGCCGTGTTTCGACAAATAGGCGGCGTCCCGATCGTAGGCCTCGAGCGACCACGCAGTTGCCCGGTCAAAAACACTCATGATTACTCCAGCCTCCTAAGACGCTAACGCAAGGCGCGGTTCGGCTTCCGTACCGGCGCTCGCAAGGAATTGCTCGATGCCACGTGCCGCGTCGCGGCCATCCCGCACCCCCCAAACGACAAGCGACGCACCGCGAACAAGATCGCCGCCGGCAAAGACACCAGGAAGCGAGGTCATCATCGAATCCCAATCGATCGTGACAGTACCCCATCTTGTGAGTTTGAGCTGGGGCTCGCCGAACATTACATCCAGGTCTTCAGGATCGAACCCAAGTGCCTCGATAACGAGGTCGGCCTCCAACATAAAGGCCGAACCGGGAATTGGTTCAGGAGAACGCCGCCCCGATGCGTCCGGAGCGCCGAGCCGCATTCTTATCGTTCTCACAGCGTGGATCACATCACCGCCAATGAAGGCTTCGGGAGCGGAGAGCCATAGGAACTCGACACCCTCTTCCTCGGCGTTCTCGACCTCCCGCATCGAACCCGGCATATTTTCGCGATCCCGGCGATAAAGGCATCGTACTGACTTCGCACCTTGCCGTACCGCGGTCCTAACACAGTCCATCGCCGTATCACCGCCGCCGACGACGACAACATTGCGCCCGGACGCATTCAACAAGCCATTTTCGAACGTCGGCACCTCGTCACCAAGTCCCTGACGATTGCTTGCGGTCAGATAGTCTAGCGCCGGGACTACGTTCGCAGCTTCGGTTCCCTGAACAGACAAACGCCGCGCCTTATAAACACCAGTCCCCAAGAACAGTGCGTCATGGCGCGAACGTAGTTCGGCAAATGAGGGACCGTCGCCTCCGATATCGGCTCCAAAATGGAAATGAATACCGCCGCGATTCAGGAGGTCATAGCGGCGATTGACGATTTCCTTTTCGAGTTTGAAACCTGGAATGCCATAGATCAGCAGCCCTCCGGCACGGTCGTAGCGGTCGTAGACGTGTATCTGATGGCCCGCACGACGAAGTTGCTCCGCTGCAGCAAGACCCGCCGGCCCCGCACCGATAATACCGATCGATGTACTTTTCTCACTTGCTGGCGAAGGAGGTCTTATCCAACCCTTTTCGAATGCGGTATCCGTGATGTATCGCTCGACCGCGCCGATCGTGACTGTTCCATGACCTGCCTGCTCGATAACGCAGTTTCCTTCACAAAGCCTGTCTTGAGGGCAAATGCGACCGCAGATTTCTGGCATATTATTGGTCGCTGACGCGAGCTCATAGGCCTCTTCCAAGCGTCCCGTCGCGGTTAGGCGCAACCAATCGGGTATATTGTTGTGAAGCGGACAATGCACTTGGCAGAAAGGAATCCCGCATTGTTCACAACGCGACGCCTGCTCGGCTGCTTCTGCCGCTTCAAAATCCCCGTAAATCTCCCGGAAATCACCCAGACGGTCCTCAACTCCGCGTTTGTCCGGCATGCTCCGGGGCACGCCGACAAACTGCATCATGGGATCAGCCATTGCACCCCTCCATTCTCTCGACGTCCGAATGTTCAAAAATTGCCGGGATACCGCGACTCTTGTGCTTTTGTTGCGCGAGCCCATTGGCACTTACGAATACCCTATCTACCAAGTGTGCCGGCTGCTGTCTAGTCATTCGAGAAAACTCGTCCCATTGTGGGATTGAAAATGTAACTCGTTAACTTTGGCCATGTGCTTTTTCCGTGTGTCTGACCAGCATTTGGCGAGAATCGTCCCAATTCGAGACAAAAATGAAGAGAGCGTAATTGGATATATCGCAGCTAATCGTTCTAGCCCTCGTCCAAGGAATTACGGAATTTCTACCCATAAGCAGTTCCGGACACCTAATCCTTATCCCCTTGCTAACACCGTGGCCGGATCAGGGTGTCATCCTCGATGTCGCTGTCCATGTCGGGACGCTGGGCGCGGTCGTTCTCTATCTGTGGCGCGATCTCTTGAATATCACACGCGGCTTCTTTTTAGGATCGCGACCGACCGATTCCGCCGTCAATTATCGACAATTGGCGTTACAAATCGTTGTCGCAACAATCCCGGTTATCGTCATCGGCATTGTCATCAAGGAAGCCCTCAGCACGGATTTACGAACGTTGCCTGTTATTGCGTGGGCAATGTTGGGCTTTGGAATTATCTTGTGGCTTGCCGATCGCTACGCACCAGCAGTACGTGGGCTCGACACCATTGGCTACCGCGACGCCCTCCTGATTGGTCTCGCACAAGCTCTAGCTTTGATCCCGGGCACGAGCCGAGCAGGCATAACCATTACTGCAGCGAGGATGCTCGGCTACCAGCGGACCGAGGCTGCACGTTTTTCAATGTTGTTGTCCATACCGACCATTGTTGCAGCCGGCGCGATCGCTACGCTGGAAATTCTTGAGAGCGGCAACTGGCAGCTTGGCCACGACGCGCTGATTGGCGCGGCACTTGCCTTCGCCAGCGCACTGATTGCAATCATCTTGATGATGCGATGGCTCAAAACGGCAACTTTCACGCCGTTTGTGATCTACCGGATCATATTGGGCGTGATTCTGCTTGCTATTGCTTACGGGTAAGCCGCCGTCAGGCTATCGGAAGCTTGATGGAGCGTACCGCGTAAGGCTTCAGATAATGAGGTACGATCAATTCTATCGGTGTTGCCTGAATTCCCAGATCCGCAAGGGTTTTGGCATCCTCCGACACCACGTTGTCGCGTTCCAGTAAGAGAAGTTGATCACGGGTTAACGGCGGCTCTGGGAGCAATTCAGCAAGACGAGCTTGCATTCGTGCAATGGACATTGGTAGCGGCACAAGAAACCGTCGCCTGTTTGTCACCTTCAATATGTAGCGAAGAAGTTCCTTAAAACTGTAGACCGATGGTCCCCCTAATTCATAGGTGGCACCCTCGGCTCCCTCACCCTTCAATAGTCTCACAACGCTTTCCGCAACATTGTCGACATAAACTGGCTGGAATTTCGTTGTCCCTCCGGCAATCAACGGTAGCGCTGGTGCAAAGCGGGCCATACCGGCAAAAAGCTCGAAGAAACCATCACCGGGTCCGAAGACAATGCTTGGCCGCACGACTGGTGCCCAAGGCAGCTGTTCTCGAACTCTCTCCTCACCCTCGGCCTTGGTTTTCGCATACTCACTCGGCGAATCGAGTGCGGCGCCGATGGCTGACATCTGCACAAAACGTCGGACATTGAGTCGTTTCGAGGTTTTGGCAATCTCGCCCGGCAACTCCGCCTGAAGCCGTTGAAAGTCACCCTCCGAGCGCTCGGCCAAAATCCCGATCAGATTAACAACAGCATCCGATCCATCGATGAGCGAGTCGAAGCGGCTCGGATCCGCTGGGTCCCAATCAAGACCAACGATCTGTCCGACCTCGCCCATGGGCCTGAGCGGCAGAACACTCGCTTGATCACGTGTCGGTACGCGAATGGCCAACCCCATCTGTGCCAGGCGGCGTACGACATGGCGCCCGATGAAGCCGGTGCCGCCAAACACGGTGACAACGCTCAAGGTCATCTTTCCTCTCCCGAGACCATCGATGATAAACACTCATTACCGCGGCCAGGGACAATTGCTCAAAAAAATGAAGCGTTCGTTTCGTCGCAACTTAGGTTGACCGAATGCCTTCAAAGCCATATTTCTCCACGACCGCAGGCCCA
>CAYPOV010000098.1:0-14081 GCA_964412385.1 uncultured Geminicoccaceae bacterium | reverse complement strand
CCCGTGGTCGGCGTGATCCTCTACTTCGTGGCACGCGACGTCCTTGGAGCCTACACCGAGACCTGGCTCTTGTGGTTCGGTCTGATGTTCATGATTGTCGTGATGTTCAAACCGAACGGTGTCGCTGGTATCTGGGTCGATCTGAGTAAGCGGTGGCGAAGGCCCGAGCCTGCGCCTTCCGCAGTTCCGGCGGAGTAGTTCATGGCTCTGTTCGAAGCGCATCATCTCCACAAGCGGTTCGGCGATCAGGTCGTGCTCGAAGACATCACCATGAGCTTCGAGGAAAATCGTCTCTCCGGGATCATGGGCCCGAACGGTGCTGGCAAGACGACCTGCTTCAACGTGCTCACCGGACGCTACAAACCGAGCCGAGGCCGAGTTCACTTCGACGGTAAGGATATCACCGGCCTTCCGCCGCGCACGATCGCCAGAAAAGGCATCGCCCGTTCGTTTCAGACGATGAACCTGTTCGATGAGTACACGGCCCTCGAGAATGCCGTATTGGCGCTTCCCGATGTCCGTGCCAAGGGATTCGACGTCTTCCACGATTTGGCACGTGACAGTGAGGTACAGGCTCAGGCAGCAAGCGTGTTGGCGCGTGTCGGTCTGCAGGGCCGCGAGCATGTGCCGGCCGCCGATCTCTCCTATGGCCAGCGGCGTGCGCTCGAGATCGGCATCGCCGTGGCTGCCAATCCAAGGCTGTTGTTCCTCGATGAGCCAACGGCCGGGCTGGGCAGCGATGCGACGGCAACACTCGCGGAACTCATCCAAGAGCTGAGGCGCAGCGTGACGATCGTCATCATCGAGCACGACATGCGGTTTCTCTTCAGTCTTGCGGATTTCATTTACGTTGTCCATTGGGGCCAAGTTATCGCCCAGGGTGCGCCGGAGCTCTTGCAAGAGAATAAGTGGGTGCAAAGCTCGAGTCTCGGCAACATCAAGACCAGTGCGGAACCGAGAAACGCCAGCGCGAGCGTCGACGCATGATCCTCAAGGTCGAAGGGATCGAGACCTATTATGGTGAGACCCAGGCTCTGTTCGGCGTGTCATTGGAGATCGGACGCGGTGAGGTGGTTGCATTGCTGGGACCGAGTGGCGCCGGCAAGACCACAACAATCCGATCCATTCTCGGGCTCACGCCGCCGCGCCGCGGGACGATCAGCTTCGACGATACCGATATCACCAAAAAGCCGACCCATGAAATCGCGTGCATGGGCGTTGGCTGGGTTCCCGACGATCGTCGCATTTTTCCGACCTTGACGGCCGAGCGCAACCTCGCCATCGCCAAGAAAACGACGCGGTTTCGCGCCTGGCAGACCAAAGAAATGTTCGAGATCTTCTCGGCACTCGAGCATTTGATGGGCAGAGACTGCGAAAATCTCTCGGGCGGCGAAATGCAGATGGTGGCGATTTCCCGTGCTCTCTTGGGCTCGCCCGGCCTGGTGCTGTTCGACGAGCCCAGCCAGGGATTGGCTCCGAAGATCGTGCGCGATGTCATGAACGTCGTGCGCCGTTTGCGTGATGAGGGGATCTCGGTCCTTTTGGTCGAACAGAATACGCACACCGCGCTTGCCGTTGCCGACCGCGCCTATGTGATGGATCACGGCCAAATTGTTCACGAGAGTACGGCTTCCGATCTTCTCAAAGCCGATGATGCAAGGCTTGCTTCGATGGGCGTGCACTGATCATGGCATCCATGTTGACGGTTGACGGCTTGGTGAAGGAATACCGGATGGGCGTTTTTCGCTCAAGGACCACATTCCGGCTTGAAGCCGATTTCACAATCGATGATCCGACCATTGTCGGCGTGATGGGGCCGAACGGTTCCGGCAAGACCACATTGTTCGAGTTGGTGACCGGCAGTAATCAGCCAAGTGTCGGCAAAGTGTCGGTGGCCGGGCAAAATATCCACAATGTCAAGACGGGTGAGAGGGACCGGCTCGCCATTCACTACCATCAATCTTATCAGGTCCGGCATTTTGCGCGACGCAAGCCCGATTGGATGATGGAAAAGGCCAAATCCGACTATCCGCTCGTGCATCTGTTCGACGAGCCGCAATTCAACACGCAGGACGGCTATATCGGCTTCATGCTGGATTTCTTCAAGAAGCTCCGCGCCGAGGATAGGCTCGTCTTTATTTGTCTTCATCCTGCCGAAGACTTTCATTTGGAAATCCTCGAAGAGGTGTGCGAGCGTTTCATTTTCGTGATGAACGGTTCGCTCACGCAAGCCCCCGATCTTCCCACGCTCAAGCGTGACGATCGGTTCCGCGCTTATCTCGGCGATCTGATCGAAGACTAACTCGCAAGACTTCGAATGGTGTCAGGTCTCGATGATCTCGACAATCATTCGAAACGTCTTGGTCTCATTGGGCCCGATCTGGGCAAGCCCGGGCTTTTCGGCAAAAGATCCATGGAAATCCCAGGGATCGGCATGGCCATGCCAGGGCTCGATGCAGAGATAGTTGCCGCCGGGCCGCATCCAGATGCCGAGATAGGGAAGGTTTTCGAAACGGGTCTTGAGACCGAGGCCGCCACGCCGGGGTGCGAATGTCACCTCTCGGCTCTTGTGCGCGCGCATGATCATCGCCCCTTTGGCGAACAGCCCCTCATCGAGATCCAGCACGCCATTGTTGAGTGTGATGGTCTCAATATCCGGTGCCACAAGTCCGTCGCTGCCGGGGTGCGCCCGTTCCAGCTCATGATCGGCGTCAAAGCGGAGGCAATAGTCGGTTTTGCTCTTGCCTTCCTCCAACGGCCAGAGAAAGCCCGGATGAAAGCCGAACGACGCCGGCAGGCTGTCTTCTCCGGGATTGTTGACGCTGGCGGTCATGGAAAGCCGTTGCCCTACAATGGCATAGTCGAGCGTGAGAGCGAAGCTAAAGGGATAGTGCTTTCGGCTCTCGTCATTGTCTTGGATCGAGAGTTGGCATTGCGCCCGTGACTGGCTCTCGACACCGAACACGGTTTGGCGCGCAAAGCCATGTTGGCCCATGGGATAATCTTTACCTTCGACAACAATTCGATCGTCGCGAACGCGGCCGACAATAGGAAAGAGAATGGGTGCTCGGCCGGCCCAAATGTCGGGATCACCATACCAAAGCAGGTTCCGGCCCCTCAAGCGAAGGGCCACGAGTTCAGCACCAAACTCGTTGACATCCGCTTCGAGCGTTTCGTTGCCAATGGTGATCGTGCCCGTCACTATTTGCGCTCCATCTGTAGAATGCCGTTCAGGTTACGGCCTTGCGGTCCGAACCCAATTGCGGCCATTGATGGGCCACTGTGCAATCGAAAGAAAGGCAAAAACAATGACCGAGGTGAAGGCAGACGAACGTATCCGGCTTGGCGGCACCAATCTTCAGGTGTCACGCATCTGTTTCGGCACGTCGGCTCTGGGCGATATGGCCCAGACTTATGGTTACGGTGTCGACGAGGCGCGCGCCCACGATACTGTTCGCGCGGTCTTCGACGGGCCGATCAATTTTCTCGACGCCTCGCGCAATTACGGCTTCGGACGCAGCGAGGCGCGCGTCGGTGACGTGGTTCGTGAACGCGGCGGCCTGCCCGAGGGTTTTGTCATTTCGACCAAGCTCGACCGGGATACCGAGACTGGAGCGTTCGATGCATCGGTGGCACGCCGCTCGCTCGAACAGAGTCTCGAAGCCTTGGGGCTCGATCGTGTTCAGCTTCTCCATCTCCATGATCCCGAGCATGCGCGTTCGGTCGAGGAAATCACGGGTCCCGGCGGTGCCTTGCCGGAGCTATTCAAGATGAAAGAGGAAGGTCTCGCGGATGCCATCGGTCTTGCCGCGGGCCGCACCGACGTCATGATGCCGATTATGCGTGAGTGGGACTTCGATGCGATCATCACCCATAATCGCTTCACACTGGTCAATCGCCATGCCGAACCGATGATCGATCTCGCCATTGAGCGCGGCATGGCAGTCCTCAATGCGGCACCCTATGCGGGCGGCGCACTTGCCAAAGGCTCGGCGAGTGGTGCCCGCTATGTCTATCAGAAAGCCACTGACGCCATGCTCGAGCCGGTCCGTCAGGTCGAGGCGATCTGTGCCCAATACGACGTTCCGGTAGGTGCAGCAGCCTTGCAGTTTTCGATGCGCGATCCCCGCATCACTTCGACGATTTGCGGTGTGTCAAAGCCGGAACGTGTTGCCGAGACGATTGCATGGGCGAATTATCCAATCCCAGAGGCTATGTGGCAGGAACTCAAGGCGTTGACGTTTTCGACCGTCGATCCCGAGGCGACGCGTCGCTACACGCTCGGATAGCGCGCATTCGAGGTGTAGCATCTGGTCGATTGGGTTTAAGGTGCCGCCGGTTTGCTAATCCCATGACCCTTACTCGATGGCCGATCAGACCGTAACCCGAACCTTATTGTTTGCCGATGTTCGAGACAGTGTGGCGCTCTATGAGCAGCGCGGTGATCGCGATGCTTCGACGCTCATTCTCGACATGGTTGACCGTTTCAAGCGTACCATCGGCAATTACCGGGGCGAAGTCGTCAAGGTAACCGGCGATGGGGTGATGGCGATATTCGACCAGCCCGATCAAGCGGTTTTGGCGGCAAGCGAGATGATAGCCCACTCGGAAAAACAATCCGTCGGTGTCGGGATCGGCCTCGACCACGGCCAAGCGGTCACGCGAAGCGGCGATTACTTTGGCACGACGGTCAATGTCGCCGCCCGGATCATGGCGCTTGCTCATGCCGGTGAGATCCTAATGACGGAAGCGGTAGTCGATCAGCTCTCGCCGGTCAGCCGTCGTTTGACCAGGCTCATCGACCGAGCATCGATCAAGGGTCTCAGCAAGCCCGCCAACATATTCAGCCTTGTGACCTTCGACGACAGTGCCACCGTGACGAGCGGCCATTTGGGCGACGGTATGAGCGGGACCGCCATGGGATTGACCCTGATCCACGGCAGTCAAGAAATATGCTTCAGTCCGCGAATGTCACGGCTGGAGATCGGCCGCCTTGCCGATCGGGACTTTGTGGTTTTGGGCGAGCATGTTTCGCGTAACCACGCCACAATCGCCTATTCGGCCGACACATTTGTGATAACCGATCACAGTACCAATGGGACGTTTTTGGTTACTGCGACGGGCGAACGTGTCACCCTACGTCGCAATGCCACGCCGCTTCTCGCAAACGGGCGCATCGGACTGGGGCGTCCGCCCGATGACGGCTATGAGGCGATCATCGAATTCAGTGTCGGCCCGCAGACGCTTCTCTAATTCCCGAGTAAGTCCTCGAGCTGATCCTGGGTAAGATAACCGGTCGCCGTGTCGCCGCGCGAGCTTTGGAAATTGGCAATGGCTCGCCTGGTACGGGCCCCGAATATGCCATCCGCTGTGCCGGCATCGAAACCGCTTTCGACAAGAGCCGTTTGAATGGCGATTTTTTGGTCAGCGGAAAAATCGGCGTCGAGGATCTCGGGAGCGATGGCTGGAGCCTCGGGCGCCGCCGTCTCGTCCAACGAAGGCTCGTCGGCTACAGGAACGGCTTCTGACTCGGCTTCTTCCGGCTCCGCTCTCGAGGTTGTCGCGGGGATTTCCTCGTCCGGTTTTTCGCTTGGCACGAGGTAAGTGTTCTCCGGATCGTCGACCGTAGATGTGATCTCCAGCGCGTAGCGGCCACCGCTCATCCGCTCGACGGACTGAGTCATGCCAGCGACATAGTCTGAAACGGGCAGATCGGTCTGCGTGAAAGAGGCTGCAAAAGCGCGGCCGATGAAGCTATTGGCGCCGACACCTTGTTGCATGGGTGTGCTGCTCGCCTCGGGTGCAATAAGAACGACATTATCGGGCAAATCTGAGGTTCGGGGCCAGGAAGCGAGTCCCTCGAGTTCAGAAAGCGCTGTTGGGTAGCCTGTTTCCAGAATGATGATGGCAAGGCGAACCGTGCCCCATTCGAGCTGGCTCAAGATCTGATCGAGCGGGATCGCCTGCGCGACCAAGTCGAAGGGCGAGCGTATGCGACCGCCGATCGGCAAGAGATAGGTGCGATCCTGCCAGGTGAGCGAATAACCGGCATAAAAAATAACCGCTGTCGTCTCGGCTCCGAGTTTCGAGCCGAACTGTTCGATCAGCGCCCGCATTTCGCCGTTGCTGACATCTTCTCCGAGAACAGTGTCAAAACCTTTATTCTCGAGCACGCGCGCAACACTTCGAGCATCACCTTCGGCAGTCGGGAGAGGTTTGAGTGGACCATATTGGCCATTGCCGATCACAAGTGCATGAAGTGGTTGGTCGTCGGCCGCGTTGAGCCTGTCGACGGCGGCCGATGTGGCGAGCAGGAGGCCTATAGCGAAGATTCTGGATACGAGATAGGTGAGGGGGGGCGGGAGCATGGTTTCAGTATGTTTTCGCTGATTGTTGGTTTGTGATCGCTTTGCCTTGGCCCGATCAAATCCCTAAAGTCCTGCGCCAGGCACAACCGGCGATAGTGATACGATAAAGGGATATTCCATGGGTCTGCGCGCCAAATTCAATATCACACTTACTGTAACCTTTCTCGTGGCGCTGGCGATAGCGGCACCGGTGATTTGGTGGATCGAGGCCGATCATGCCCGAAAGACGGTGCTCAACGAAGCTCGGATCCTGCGCGAGGCTGCCCTCGCCATTAGGCAATATACTGCGACTGAGGTGAGACCGCTTCTCTCGCCCCACTATCAGGATCAGTTCCTGCCCCACACCGTGCCATCCTTCGCGGCACAACAAAACCTGCTGACGGTCGAGGAGTCGCTTAGCAACTACAGTTACAAGGAGGCAGCACTCAATCCCACTAATCCAGCCGACCTCGCCGATGATTTTGAAGCGGCGCTGATCGAGGAACTGCGCAGCGATGCCAGTTTGACCGAGCTTGCCAGGGAAAGGAACGTAGATGGAACCGATGTCATCGCCGTGGCCTATCCTCTGAAAATCAACAGTGAGGGATGTCTCGATTGCCACAGCACGCCCGATGTAGCGCCGCAGCCGATGCTGGCTCTCTACGGGGATCAGAATGGGTTCGGCTGGGAACTTGGCGAGATCATCGGTGCGCAGGTTGTGACCGTCCCCATGTCCCTGCCCTTCGAGCGTGCGCTCCAAACATTCTTGATTGTCATGGCGGCGATGGCGGGCATTTTCCTCTTTGTTTTCATTGTTTTGAACATTGTCTTGACACGCGTTATCGTAAGGCCGGTAAGACAGATGGCACAAATCGCCGACGATGTGAGTTTGGGCAAAGCGGATGTCGCCGAGTTCGACCGCCCGGGCAGCGATGAGATCAGCCGTTTGGCGACGTCTTTCACCCGCATGCGCCGTTCGCTCGAGCAAGCGCTGAAGATGCTGGAGAGCTAACAAGCTTCCGTTTTGATGATCGATGCCGATCGACCTCGTGAGTTAGGCAAGTACCGAATTGAAGGCGTGCTCGGCCGCGGTGCCATGGGCATCGTCTTCCGGGCCTTCGACCCGCGTCTCGAACGGCATGTTGCGATCAAGACCATTCGCACCGAGCTGTTCGACGGACGCAACAAGGAAGACTGGCTCGAACGATTTTCACGAGAGGCGCGTGCCGCCGCCCGCTGCGCCCATGCCAATATCGTCGTGGTCCATGATTTCGACATCATCGATGACCAGCCCTTCATCGTCATGGAGCTGGTGCGCGGTCGCCAACTCAGCGACTATCTCAATGATGGCCATAAGTTCGAGCAGCCAACAATCCGCAGCATCATGCGCCAAACCCTGGCGGCCCTGGCGTGCGCGCATGAAGCCGGTCTCGTACACCGCGATATCAAGCCCGCCAATATCATACTGAGCGATGGCCATCAGGTGAAAGTCGCCGATTTCGGTGTTGCCCGTATCGATGACTCGCATATGACGAGCGCCGGCTCGGTGATCGGCACGCCGCAATATATGGCGCCCGAACAGCTCCTCGGCGAGGCGATTGACCATCGTGCTGACCTGTTCGCGTCGGCCATTATCCTGTTCGAGCTGTTGACGGGTGAACGGCCCTTTAAAGGGCGCAGCACCACCGAGCTGATGTTTCAGATCACTCAGGGCAAGCCCCGAGATATCACCGAATTGGCACCCGATTTGCCTGCGTCCATCCGTGAAGTGGTGATGCGCGCGCTCGCCCGTGATCCGGACGACCGCTATGAGAATGCCGCAGCCTTCGCGGCAGCGCTCGAGCGATCCATCGGAACCGGAGAAGTCACGCAGGTTACGACCGAAACACTCATCTCGGAGGGGAGCTTCGAGCCTTCAGCCGATGACGTGGGGACGATGGTCGAGGATTTTGCCAAGGCCGAGCTGGAGATTGCCCAAAAGCTCGAGGCCGAGCTCGCAACAACCATCGGTCCCATCGCCAAGGTCCTGGTGCGTCGGGCTGCAGCACGCAGCACCTCGCTTGAAGAGATGTACGAAACCTTGGCCGGGCATATTCCCAATCCGGAAGAAGCCGCCCGGTTTCGCGAGCGCAGCAAGACGATCTTGACAGCAAGCGGCTCGACCACAGGCATGCGCAGCCGTTCGCGCTCCTATTCGGGCATCCGGCAACCGATTGCCGATAGCGAGATCGAGGCGGCTCGAGCGGCACTGTTGCCCTATCTCGGGCCAATCGCCAATGTTCTGGCCCGCAAACACGCCAAGAGTGCCCACTCGCTCGAAGACTATTGGCATGGCCTGGCAGAGCAAATTCCAAGTGATGCCGAGCGACAGGCATTTTTAGACGAGGCTCCGAACTAGGCTCATCAAGGGGAGGGTATCATGCTTCAAGGAACGTTGCCGGTCCTGGCGACACCATTTGATGTGACCGGTTCGATCGATCAGGAAAGCCTCGCAAGGCTGGTGCACTATGCCCTCGATGCCGGAGCCGACGGTGTCGTCTACCCTGGGGTAGCCAGTGAATTCTCATTGCTCACGGCTGAAGAACGAGTTTCGGCGTTCGAGCGGATTGCCAAGGAGGTCAACGCTCGTGTGCCGATCATCGTCGGTGCGAGTGCAACGACGAGCGAGATCTCGGGAAATCTAGCACGCGAGGGTGCTGATCGCGGTGCCTCGGCGGCGATGGTGATGGCGCCCGTATCAGTGGGGCGTGAAGCCGGACCGCTCATCGCTTTTTTCAAGGATGTGGCGGAAAGAGGCGGCATTCCTATCATGCTGCAGAACGTCTATCAGCCGATCGGATCGGGCCTTGATGTCAAGACCATGCTAGAGGTCGCCGAAGCCGTCCCGCAAGTTCGCTACGTCAAAGAGGAAACGCTTCCTGCGGGGCAGCGCATTACTCAGATGGTCGCCGACAAGCCTTCGACGATCGAAAGTGTTTTCGGCGGTGCCGGCGGCCGCTTCATCATCGATGAGCTCACTCGCGGTGTCGCCGGAACACTGCCGGCTTCGGAACTCACCGAAACCCATGTGAAGATCGTGAGAACCTATCGTTCCGGTGACGTCGACGAAGCGCGCCGGATCTTCAATCGCATTCTCCCGCTCTTGAACATGAACTCGGTCTTCCGCATGCGCACCACCAAGGCGATCCTCAAGGCCCGCGGTATTTTTGCGACCGAAATCGTCCGCGACGACTCCCCGAAACTCGACACTCAAGACCGCAACGAACTGCGGATCATGCTCGACGACGTGGCAGATCTTCTTACCGTCTGCCCGCCCTCTTTTTGATTCGGGTACAATCTTTGATTTGTCGAATGGCAACTTTGCTGCGAGACTACTGACTATCGGGCGCCAGACAACCACCAAATGGCGATCGGCGACGGTTGAAATGAAACGCGGAGGCAGGCAATGAACCTTGTGTCAATATCGAATTTTTTTCGACACGGCGCAGCAGCACTGGCCATAACGATCGGCGTCACTGTGAGCCACCCATTGGCAGCAGAAACACTGCGGTTTTTGTCATGGCAGGCGGAAGATCCTGCATACGGCCCTTGGTGGCGCGGCATTATCGAAGAATTTCAAAGTGAGCACCCCGATGTCGAGATCGAGTTTACGCAGGTGCCTCGAGACTCCTACGCCGATCAGATGACCACACTTTTCGCAAGCGGCTCGCCACCTGAAATCGTACATTTGGCATCGTTCGAATACCCAAACTTTGCAGAACTCGGCTGGCTCGAAAATCTCGATCCCTGGATCGAGGAAGCAGGGCTAGACCTCAATGGCTGGGCCGGACAAGGCAAATGCGTTTGGAACGGCGATACGGTCTGTTTGATGCTCCTCTATTTCGGCACAATCATGGCGTATAACGAAGCCATGTTTGAGGAAGCAGGTCTCGAGGTGCCGGAGACTTACGAAGAATATGTCGAGGCAGCACGGGCCCTCACCAAAGACACCGATGGCGACGGCTTAGTTGATCAGTACGGCGTCGGCCTTTCGACCGCAGGCGGCCCCGGTCAGTACTTGAGCGAACTGCTATCTTATGTCGTCGATGCGGGCGGCAATTGGAGCAACGATCAAGGCGAGGCAACCTTAAACACTCCAGAGATGGTTGAAGCTCTTTCGCGGTGGAAAGTTGCCATCAATGAGAACCTTACGCCACTCGACCTTGCGTCTGGTGACATTCGACAGCTCTTTATCGAGGGAAAGATTGCCCAACGGGTCGACGGCCCGTGGCTCTACGGCATCATCCAAAAGGCCGAGCCCGAAATTCTGGCCCAGATCAAATTGGCGGCACCGCCCTTTCATCCGCCGATGGGCGGCTCGTCCAACATTCTTGCGATGCCCAGTGAAATCGATGAAGAGACAAAGCGGTTGGTCTGGGATTTTATCGAAATCGCCGCATCGGAGGAGCAACAGCGTGAATTTGCTGAACTTGGCGCCTCGCCAGCCCCACGTCCGGGCGCAGTTCCTGGCGACATCACTGACAAAGTCCCGCACTTTGATCTGTTGGTCCAGACGATGAGTGAGGCGGCCGAGGCTGGTGTCGATCGCATGCCGACCGGCTTTGAGGTCAACTTTAACGAGTTCTCGAAGATGATTCAAGAAGAGGTCCAGCGCATGCTGATCCAGGATCTCGATCCCGCTGAGACGGCGGCCCGCATGCAGGAGCGCGCCGAAGCGCTCTAGAGCTGGTAGGAGGGGTTGTAGACCGTGGCACGTCGAACTGCCGAACTCGGTATCGAGAAAGCGACGCAAGCGAGCCCGGTTGACGCCCCTTCCCCACGTTGGCTCGATTTCAACCTTTCGAAGCCCGGCAATCAGCACAAATTGGGCTATTTGCTGCTACTGCCAGCCTTGCTGTTGATCGCTGCAATCATCGCTTATCCGCTGATCCTCTCAGTGGATCTCTCACTGCAGGATGTCAAAATTGCCCGCATTGGCGCCGGCGATCAGGAATGGACCCTCAAGAACTATCGGGATCTCTTTAGCTCGGCCCAATTCTGGCATAGTTGCTGGGTCACGATTCGCCTCGTCTTGGTTGTGACGATCGCCTGTTTCATCATCGGCATGGGAACTGCCGTTCTTCTCAATCAGGTTTTCAAAGGCCGAAAACTGGCACGTCTATTGGTGGCCATTCCTTGGGCCATCCCGGAAGTCGTCGCTGTGATAGGCTTTTGGTGGATGTTCGACAGCTCTTTCGGCGTAATCAACTGGACTTTGGTGACACTGGGCGTGGTCGAGAAGCCTATTGCCTGGTTCAGTTCGGGTGCCGGGGCATTCTTTGTCGTGTCTGTCGTTATGATCTGGAAGGGCTATCCCTTCGTCTCGATCATGCTTTTGGCGGGGCTGCAATCAATTCCTGACGAGTTTTACGAGGCAGCGAGGGTCGATGGGGCTTCTACCTGGCAGCGTTTCTTGAACATCACACTGCCGTGCCTGTCGCCTGTTCTGAGCGTCACGTTGGTTTTGGTCATGCTATGGGTATTTAGGGACTTTTCCATCATCTATGTGCTCACCCAAGGCGGTCCGATCAATGCAACAGAAACGCTAGGCATTATGACCTATGAACAGGCGTTCAGCTTTTTCAAAATGGGCTACGCCTCGGCGATCGGTGTAGTTACGCTTGTCATCTGTGCGGTCGCAGCCCGTTTCATGGTGCGTCGCGTAACCCAACCGCTCTATTAGGAGCGTCGAATGGGTCGTAGCCTTTCCCAATCATTGGCACTCTACGCCACGGTGATTATCGTTTGCGTCATCGTCATGTTCCCGATCTACTGGATGTTCACCAGTTCACTAGCTCCGACAAACCAACTCAAGACATTTCCGCCTACGTTTTGGCCAAGCGAACCCAATTGGATCGTTTACTGGGAATCGATCACCGAGCGTCCGCTCCTACTCTGGCTCGCCAATTCGGGCCTTGCAGCAGCGGGAGCTGTGGTGCTGTCGTTGAGCGTGAGCGTACTTGCCGCCTACAGCCTTTCACGCTTTCGCGTCCGCGGCGGTCATGAGCTTGGGCTTTTCATCCTCGTCAGCAAAATGTTGCCGGCAACCCTTCTGGTGATCCCACTTTTCATCATCTTTCGTCAGATGGGACTAATCGGCAGCCTTTGGTCAATCATCCTCGCCCATGCGACCTTGATAGTGCCCTTCAGCACTTGGATGCTCAAAGGCTACTTCGATACGATTCCGACAGAGCTGGAGCAGGCTGCGATGATCGACGGATGCACGCCTTGGGGAGCTTTGTGGCGTGTCGTTCTACCGGCAGCAGCACCTGGTATTGCCGCGACCGCCCTCTATGGCGTTGTGTTATCCTGGGGCGATTATGCCTTCGCCCGAACATTTCTGACGAGTGCTCAAAATGCCTGGACCGCCAATGTCGGTATCGCCACGCTTAAGGGCGAGCATTTTACCGCCTGGAACGAAATCATGGCAGCTTCCATGCTGACGGCGCTTCCAATCATTGTTATTTATCTCTTCCTTGAACGCTATCTCGTAGGCGGATTGACCTCGGGAGCCGTAAAATGAGCGGCACACCACCTCTCGACGTCCAGCCCTGGACGCCGCGCTTGGGTGCTGATGTTCGGGGTATCGACCTTAAGGCCGTGTTCAGCGAAGACGTTAAGGAGACCTTGCTCGACACGCTCGCTCGTTATCATGTGGTGGCCATACGTGGGCAATCCCTTGATCCCGCGAGTTTACACAAGATCGCGCGCGCGATCGGCCCCTATGCTGACAATCCGGTCCACGAGCCCGTCGGTGGCTTCGACGATATCGTCGCTTTCATCCGTGATGCTGATGAGACAGGCCCTACGATCGGTGAGGGCTGGCACATGGATCTTGCCTGGCAGGAACGTCCGTCGGGTATCACAATGCTCTACGGCGACGTCATTCCGCCTGTGGGTGGTGATACAATGTTCGCATCCTTGGAGCTAGCTTATGAGGCTCTTTCCGATGGTATGAAAATGCTCCTCGACGGCCTTGAAGGCGTATACTCCGCCGAGGGTGTTTTTGCCGTCAATGCGCAGCATCGCAATCTCAAGACCAAGGAAAGACCCGACGGCATCGAAAAGTTCGAGACCTGCCATCCTGTCATCTGCCGGCACCCGCGCTCAGGCCGCCCCTATGTCATGATCACGCCGCAGACTCGGCGCTTTGTCGACTTGTCGCCAGCGGAAAGTCGTCCCATCATCGATTATGTGGTTTCCGTCGCCACGCGCCCGGAGAACCTCTGTCGTATGCGCTGGAGCCAGGGAACGCTTCTTCTTTGGGAGAATCTCTGCTTGCTTCATACGGCCATCAACGACTATGCCGGCCACAAGCGAGTCATGTACCGAACCCTTGTCGAGGGAAACCGGCCGAACCGCTGAGGACTACTCTGCGGCCGCTCTTGCAGGATTGTTGGGGTGTTGGGTCCAATCAGCCGGATCGACAGGGATGGTTTGCCCGGTGCGGGGGTCGATTACGCCTGCGGGAAGACGTTCCATGGTGATGCAGTGTTCGACAGGGCAGACATTGATGCAGAGATTGCAGGCAACGCATTCCTCGTCGATCACCTCGAACTTGCGCTCGCCATTGGCGGTGGCGATGATGGCTTGGTGCGAGGTGTCCTCGCAGACGACGTAGAAGCGGACGCATTTGATGCTGAGATCCTGATCGATAAGGGCGTGATCTTGCTCACCTACCTGCCGCAGGCCGCC
>CAYPOV010000097.1:0-14085 GCA_964412385.1 uncultured Geminicoccaceae bacterium | reverse complement strand
GCAGTAGAGGGGTTTGTAGGCATTCTAGGTTCCCTGAATGGACAAAAATCAATCTATCTAGATTATAGTCATATATTATCAACTCATGCAACAAATAAATGTTTTTATACCTATATCCTACGAGCTTGAATCAAGAGTTCGCCTCTTCTGCCACTCAGCAGCAATTCTGTGGAAGCTCCTTCGCAAGCATCAAGAGCCCGGCGATCACCAAGATGACCCCGACCATCTTTCCGAATCCAACCCCGAAACGCGCCACTTTCTCGACCAAGACGACGATTGCCAAACCGACAATCCAAAACACGTTCATGATTCCGCCGACAAACAGCAAGGCCATGAGAAACCAGCAGCAGCCAAGGCAGTAAGCACCATGCTCAAGACCCGTACGAAAAGCGCCCGCAACACCCTTGCCTCGAGCTTTAAGCAAGAAATCCAGTGGCGATCGGCAGTAGCGCAGGCAGGCCTGTTTCAGGGGCGTCCACTGCCAAATCCCCGCCGCGATCAGCAATAACGCCGACAACCAATAGCTCGTCACGGTCATCATGCCGGATAATTGCCCCGATCTCGTGAGACCCATTTGAGCGAAAACGGCGATAGTCGAGAAGATTAGCCAGATTCCGAGGTAGCCCGTGACGAAACTCGCGACAGGGCCGAATGGCGGCGTCTCTGCCGTCGATCGCCGATTGATGGCAGCGGCGAGAAGCACGGTCGGCGTGGCACTTGGCAGCATCATCGCTACCATCATGAACCACCACATGCCGAGCAGGAGCAAGCTGTAACCGAGCGACCAGGGTTGTGGCTCCATCGCCATCATAGTCGACATTTCCATGGTATTCGACATTTCCATGGTGCCGGAAGGCATGGAAACCGATGACCAGGGCCAATCGGTCATCTCAAAAGCCGTCATCGACATACCCACGCCAAAAAGCGTGTATAGCCAGCCCACAATACAAACGAAAACCAACAAAGCGATAGTGATGTGCCGGTCTCGCCGCAGCGTCGCCTCAATCGCTGACATTGTGAGGCGCGTCAGTGCTTAACGACGCCGCTGCCGCCATGACGCAATTTGTTGAACTGTCCATAGCTGTCCGACAATTCGAGATTGATGGCGAGATCGCTGCCGGTTTTGGTACTGGCGCTGCCGATTTCGGCGAACTCGAACTCGATTCCATTCGGGATATCAATGCGCACACGATGTTCCTCATCGGAATGCGGCGGCGTTATCGGGCGGCCTGCCGATTCCACAACGCCGGGTATCACCGCCTTGGCTCGTCGTGCATCAATATCGATATCAAGCTCGATAGGCTTGAAAAGCGTTGGGTGGGTGGTTTCCGACATGGCATGAAAAACCCACCAATGGGTTGCCGCCTCTTCGGTCTCCTTGCCCCGCAAAATTGTGTCCAGCGCATTCCGCTGAGCCTCATCGGCACGCTCGTCGATGACAATCTGCAACTCGCCTTTGCCTTCGAAGATGGGTCCAGGCCAAGCGTAAAAGACAGCGATTTTGAGCCCCGACAAATCCGTGCTGCCAAAATGTCCTTTATCAATCCGGTGAACTTCAAAACCACGGCAGTGGCCATGCGTCGGAAGGGCCTCAAATTGGCAAGGGCAACCATAGGAGCAATTGCAGTTGCCGAAGGATTTGCCTTCTACATACCAATCAATCATTTTTGCCTCCGAAGTCCCCATACCGATAGTCTGACTTTTGTACCGGCCTGACGCAAATCACATTGTTGAAGTCACTTAAATCGTTCGTGCCTTGAGAAAGTCGGCAAGTCTCAACGTGAGAGCGAGAAGCGTCAATGTCGGGTTGGCATGGCCGCCGGTTGGAAAGACCGCACTTCCGGCAATGAAGAGATTGTCGATTTCATGGACGCGACAATGACGGTCGACCACGCCGTCCTCAGCCTTTGTCGACATGCGCGCCGTACCGAGATGGTGCGAGGCGTCGACATAACTGACCGGCCCCTCGCCCTTGATGATTTCTCCGATGCCATTCTTGCGCATGGCGATATCGAGGCTCGCTTCCAGTGCTCGAATATGGTCCTCGGTTGTCTCTGGTATGTGCCAATTGAAGCGAACGCGCGGAACGCCTATCGCATCGAGCTCTTGGCTGAGACTGATACGGCTTTCGGCTTCGGGCGGCTGCTCGCAAAAATAGACGATGGCGTACCGCTTCTCTCGAGGCTTCTGCGGGATCGCGCGGCGTGCCGCAGTCAAGAGGCGATAGGCCCAATGGGGCAGAATCTCCTTGGGCGAAAGCAGGTAGACGAAACCTTCTGTGGCCTTGGTTTTGAAAGCCTTGGCGAGATTGAGACGGCTGCCAGCATGGCCCTTGCGCATGACCACCTTCATCACTTCGACGAAAGGCTGGTAGGTTTGTTGTACGTAACCAGAGGCCTCTTCTTCGAATGTGCAATAATGGTTGAGAAGGCCATCACGGCGGATTTTGTCGTCGCTGAACCGAAAGCCCAGTTGCACCTTGCCGTGGGCGATCGGGAGTCCTCGGGCAAGATTGAGCTTGGCTGATGGCTTGACGATCGCCCTTCCATGGACCGCCCGCGGATGATCCATGAAGTACCGGCCGACATGATCGCTGCCGTTGCCAATGCCGTTGCCGCTCTTGCCGGGTGAGGCAAGCAGCACCCTCGCCGTCTCGATACCGCCGCATGCGAGGACGTAGGTTTTGGCTCGAAGCGTGGCCTGATTACCGTTGAGCGCTCGAATTTCGATCTTGTCGAGAGACGTGCCCTCTTGATTGGTCATCAGCCGCGTCACGTTGGCGTTTATAACAAGTGCCACGTTTTGAGAACGTTCGAGAGCACGCCGAAACCGCCTGCTAAAGCGTTGAGGCTTGACCGCCCAAGTGGAGAGCGCGGGTGCAAGATCGTCGCTGTCGATCAAGGCTTTTTCGGCGGCGGTCACCCGACCGTGGTGGGAATCGATAGTGAAGCTATCGAGCGACGGAAGCTCGAGATAGTTTGCGGCGGCGTCAAGATAGGGCTCGATCTCGCTCGGGCCGATCGGCCAGTCGCGCGTGAAATCCGTCGGCTGAAGCAACATGCTGCGTCCAGCCCAGATCGAGGTGCTGCCGCCGAGGACGCGCACGCGAGGGTGGTAGTTCTCGCGATGCGGGTAGCCGGTATACTCCATGTCATAGAGGGCTTGGGCCTCGGGGTTTGGTGCCTCGTCGCCTCCTTCCAAGAGACAGACTGAAAAACCGGATTTCTCCAGCTCAAGCGCCAGGGTGATGCCAGCCGCACCTGCCCCAATGATCGCCACGTCGAACTGACCGTCGCCAAGTGTCGAGGTTTGGCTGAAATCCTCGATTGTCATTTCGTCTCCACAGGTTGCGCGCGGGATTTGGCACAAACTTCCGACTGCGGCCAGTTGTGCAAGTCAAGCCTATGGATCGCGAGCGCAAGCTAACTACTTCGCCAAGCATGGAATGTGACCCCAAGGACGGAGAGAACAAACCCATGGCGAATGACGCTCCTCAGAGTGCGGAGACTTTGCAGCCCACACGAGATCTGTCCTTGTCAGCCGAAGATTGGTTGCGTCTCGCGCATGAACGCGTCACCGACAATCCGGCGCTCGAGACGATGAAAAGCCTTTCGATTGTCGTGAATTATCCGATCGATAGAGTTTGGCAGGCGATCGGCACCGTGAAGCATTGGGAGGCTGACGCGTTTCACAATGCCCTTATCGATCCGCCAGAAGGTGGTCACGTCGGCAGCTTCTTCGAGATGATCCACACCAACCATCCGATTATCCCGTGGCCCATGAAGGACCAGCGCTTTGTGGGTGTGATCACCGATTGGGTGACGAACGAGCGTCAGGTCTTGGCCGAGCTCAATATCAGTGATGCCGAGGGCTCCAAGCGGACGCCCAATCATCAACAAACCATCGAATTGAGCAGTCAAGGCGGTGAGCGTACCGAAATCCGCCTTACCGTCGCCACGATCCGTATGGCGGGAATTAGTTCGACCGTGCGCTTCTTCTTTCGTCCTTGGGCGCGGTTTCAACTCGGCCGCGCCATCCGCAAGAAGTTCGGGCATATCAACGCGGATCTGAAGACTGCCTAAGGTTCGGTGAGGTGTGGCCGCGCTAGTCGAGCTCGGCCTGATGCTTCCACAAGTCTGCATAGAGACCCTCTTGTCGGAGGAGGCTGGTGTGATCGCCGCGTTCAACAACCCGGCCCTGGTCGAGCACAATGATCTGGTCTGCATCGATGATGGTCGAAAGCCGGTGCGCGATGACAAGTTGAGTTCTGCCGTGCCAACGGGCTGCTATGCTGGCTTGCACATCGCGCTCGGTGGCACTGTCGAGGGCCGAGCTTGCCTCATCGAGAATGATGATGCGCGGAGCCTTGAGGATAGCACGGGCAATGCCGACCCGTTGCTTTTCGCCGCCCGAAAGCTTCAGGCCCCGCTCGCCAACAGGTGTGTCCAAACCGCGCTCGAGCGCTTCGATGAACGATCCGAGCCCGGCAGCTTCGGCGGCCTTGAAGATCTCCGAAATAGTCGCGTTCTCACGGGCAAAGCCGATATTGTAGCCGAGCGTGTCGTTGAAGAGGACAGTATCTTGAGGAACCACGGCGATCGCAGCGCGGAGGCTTGCTTGCGTGACATCGAGAATGTCCTGGCCGTCAATCAAGATGCGGCCTTTGGAAGGCTCATAGAATCGGAACAGGAGCCGGGCGATCGTCGATTTGCCGGCACCGGTCGGGCCAACCAATGCCGTCTTGCTCCCCGGCGCGATCTCGAAATCGATGGCACTGAGGCCCGCAGCTCCTGGATTATATGCAAAACCGACTGTCTCGAATCGGATCGCTCCCGGGCCTGGCTCGAGAGGCCTCGCCGCTGGGCGGTCGACGATGTCGGGTAAGATCGACAGCACCTCGACCAACTGTTCGAGATCAACAAGCGCCTGCTTGATCGACCGATAGAGCTGTCCCAATCGCTCCATCGGTCGGATGAGCTGGATGAGATAGGCATTGACGAGCACGAGTTCGCCAAGGGTCATCGTGCCGGATTGGACGCGTGAGCCCGCCAGTAGGAGGATCACTGCCATGCCGCAGGCGATAATCGTGACTAGGACGAAGCCCAGCAGCGATCGATAGGAGAGCGCTTTGACGGTCAGGACTTCGACTCTAGCAAGCGCGCTGTCATAGCGATCGGCGACGGCTTCTTCCCGCCCAAAGTATTTGACGGTCTCATAGTTCAACAGGCTGTCAACGGCTTCGCCATGGGCAAACGAGGCTTCGCGTGCCGCCTGTCGCTGATGCGCGCGCAGCCATTCCGATCCGATGATCAGCACCGTGCCATAAAATATGAGGGTGACGACGAGACAGAAAGCGAAAATGGGCGGCATAGCGATCAACATGATCACCGTCACGAAGAGGACTTCGGCCAGAAGTGGCAAAATCAGAAACACCGCGTCGAAGAGCAACTCGCGCATGCCATTGAGCCCAGCCTCGAGGATTCGGCTCAAGGATCCGGTTCGACGGTCGAGGTGAAAGCGCAGCGAGAGCCCATGCAGATGACGTGTCGCTCGAGCGGCGAGACGGCGGCGCAGCCGTTGCTCGATCGGCCCGTAGAGCGCCCAGCGCGCTTCGTTGAAAATACGGGCGATCCACTGCATCGTCACATAGAGTGTGATCATGACAATGGGAGCTATGACGAGCTGCCGCTCACCGGCAAATCCATCGATCGCCGCCGCGAAGATCAGCGGCACGCAAGCGATCATCACCGCACCAAGGGCCAACATGACAATGGTCGCCACAAGACGGCGGTTCAGTCGGGCGTCATTCTTGGGCCATAGCCCCCAAAGTTGATTCCAGGCGAGGCCATGTCGTGTCTCGTTGGCTTGGGGGCCGGTTCGCAAAGCGTTCAAATCACGCGGCATATAAGCAGTGGCGCATAGTTAGACTGAGGGTAGCATCTTGCGTGCGCCACTGCTTCATAGTCATTCTTTGCCAAGGAATTCGCGTGCCACAATGGAGACCCATGATGACTGCAGCAAACATATTGCAAGACCCGGTTGGCTCGCCTGGTGCATGGACTCGCGCCGAGATGGAGGCCGACTCATCCTGGCTGCATGAGCTGTCCGCACGCGATCTCGACGAGATCGATGAGGTCGTGATGCAGTTGCGAAGCCGCGGTCGCACACTCGAAACAGTGAATCGGGCGGACTTCTTGTTCAGGACCTTTGGCGTGTTTTTGAAGCAATTGTTGTGGCACGACATTGCTGGGCGGGGCTTCGCCGTGGTTCGTGGATTGCCTGTCCATCGCTACAGCGAAGACGAGTTGGGTATGCTGTTCTGGGGCATCGGCATGCATTGGGGCGTTGGGGTGTCGCAAAATGCACAAGGCGATCGCCTCGGCCATGTTCGAAGCCTCGGGCTTGACTATGAAGCGGTCAATGTCCGCGGCTATCAGACCAATCATCATTTGGCCTTTCACTGCGATCCCTCCGATGTTGTCGGCCTTTTGTGCTTGCAGAAGGCCAAAGAGGGTGGACTGTCCTCGCTGGTGAGTGGCCTCGCCATGTATAACGAGGTGTTGCGCGAGCATCCTGAGTATTTGCCACTCCTCTACCAGGGTTTCCCCTATGATAGGCGGGGCGAAGAAACGGCGTTTCAGCAGCCGATTAGTGAACTCGTTCCAGTGTTCGCTCATGTCGACGGCGAGCTTAGCATTCGTTATGTCCGCCAATCGATCAAGACCGCCTACGCCAAAATGGGCCGGTCTTTTACAAGAGAGGAAACTGAGGTTCTCGATTACCTCGATGCGCTGACCATGCGCGAAGATTTGCATCTACCGATGCAGCTCCAAGAAGGCGATATGCAATTCGCCAATAACTACACGGTGCTGCACTCACGCACGGGCTATGTCGATCACGACGATCCAGCCCGCAGGCGTCATCTCTTGCGGCTTTGGCTCAAAGTGCCGGGTTTCCGCAAGCTCGACCCTGCGCTCATCGAGTATGACGAGACATCAGGCTGGTCGCGGAGGGAGGGCATTCTTCCTCCCCATGCGCCGATGCCGAAGACCCTTGTCGACCTACAGCTTATCTGATCATCCGAGTAGCAAGCTAGCTAGCTTTCGCCCCAGGCTCGATGATGACCTTGGCAATGGAGCCAGTATAGGGAAAGGATCTGTGGCTCTCGTAGAGTTCCCATGAAACGGGACCCCGGCGGTCGAGACCGACATCCAGCCCTTCAAAAATGCCATAGGCAAGCGTGGGCGAAAGATCGCTCCATGCAACTTTCTCTTCGCCATCGACAAGAATACGCCCACGGCCGCGGCGCTGACCGAGCGCTTCATAGTCGAGAACGGCTTCATGCTGGCCCGCCGGGAGGTCGAACTTCGGCAGCGAAGTCTCGTCGCCAAAGCAGTTGTAATAGAGGTGCAGATCACCGCCCTCGACATACATCACCACACCGCCCACCGGATCGCCGATCGCCCAAAGGATGCCCTCGTCACCATCACTGTGGCTGAACTGCACTCTGAGTTTGAACGACCGGTCGTGAATGAGCGGAATTGTCTCCGCGCGATGGGTCGTTTGAGCGCCCGGCCAAAACGTGTGTGGTAAATCGGCCTTCGCATCTTCCTCTGCCGAGGTATCGATGAATCGCTCGTGGCGGTCCCGGTTGTCGAGCGGATAGACCTCATTCTCCCAAGCGGCTCTGTCAAACGCTTCGACTAATTCAGCGAGTTTCTCGGGAAATTGGTCACTGACATCGACGCTCTCGGAAAAGTCCTCCTCCAAATGATGTAAAGTCCAGTTGTCCATATCGATCGGCTCGCCGCGTTTTTGGATGGACCGTGCCAGCCAACCATTTCTTTGGTAGGCTCGATTCGCCCAACACTCGTAATACTGCTCGGTGCGCGGCGACACGGCACCATCATCCATCAAAACCGAGGCCATGCTCATACCATGCATCGATCGCGCGGGCTTGCCATTGATGGTATCCAGCGCAGGCACGTCAATCATCTCCAACAAAGTAGGCATGATGTCGGTCACGTGCATGAATTGGTTTCGGATGGCACCATGATCTTTTAGCTTCTCCGGCCAAGAGACGATGAACGACACCCGCCGCCCGCCAGCGCCGGTATAGGTCTTGAAAGACGGGAAAGGTGTGTTGCAAACCTCACCCCATGCCGTGTTGTAGAGCGAATTACTACGCGGGCCGCCCAACTCCTCGACATGCGCGCGATCATATTCCATCGGCAAAGGAGGTAATCCCATATAGCGCCGGTTATTGTTGAACATCCCCATCGGACCTCCGGCATCGGTGCCGCCATTGTCTGAGGAGAAAAGCAGTATCGTATTGTCGAGTTCGCCAAGCTCCTCGAGACAAGAAACGATCCGCCCGACGGTCTGATCGACACAATCGAGCATCGCGGCGTAGGTCTCCATGTGACGCGCAAACAAAGGTCTGTCGGCCGGATCGGTATCATCCCACTTGGGGACGCGCGGGTCGGATTTCGGAAGCCTGGTGCCTTCCGGGATCAGGCCCATCTCCAGCTGCCGTTGGTGCCGCGCCTCGCGTGTCTTGGTCCATCCATGGTCGTAGCGGCCACGATATTTAGCGAGGTCTTCAGCTTTCGAATGGAGCGGCCCGTGCACCGCATTATGAGCAACATAGAGGAAGAATGGCCGATTTGCTGACGTTCCGCGCAAGTCTCTGACGTAATTGATCGCTTGGTCACACCAATCATCCGTGGCGTAATAACCTTCCGGAAACTCATCGATAGGCACCAACTGGTTGTCACGCTGTAAGCGAGAGGGGAAGAAGAAATTGGTTTCCCCATCCATGAACCCATGGAAGCAATCGAAGCCCCGCTGTGTGGGCCAGCTATGCTTGGCCCCCGCCGAGACCGTGTCCCGGTTAGGCGTGTTGTGCCATTTGCCGGTCATAAATGTGGCATAGCCCGAGGCACGCAATGTTTCCGCGAGAGTGGGCGCGTCGAGTGGTATTTCACCCCGATAGCCTGGAAAACCCGAATCGGAATTGGCGATCCAGCCGGTTCCGACCGAATGGGCATTCATCCCCGTCAGCAGTGCGGCGCGCGCAGGCGAGCAGATCGGATGCGTCGTATAGTTGGTAAGTCGCAGGCCGCGTGCAGCGATCCCGTCTATATGCGGCGTATCGATCTCCGAGCCGTAGCAGCCCGGATCGGAATAGCCCATATCGTCCATGTAGATAATGACAACATTGGGTGCACCTTTTGGTGCACCTTGGCGCTCCGGCCAATGCGGCGTCGATTCGTTATATGTCCGTCCGATACTGCCTGCGAATTCACTCATCGCCTCTGCCTCCCCTTCGTATGTCATCAGTAATGGCTGAGTGCAGGCGCCTGTTGCAAGACAATGCTTGGTGTGGTGGCCGATTCCTGATTCAGTACATATGAGGTGTTCATCTTGCCATCTACCGACATCGCAAACGTCCGGGCGAACGCAACGGACAACCTTGAGTGTTCCGAAGGAAGCACGGGCCCAATTGGTTCTGCGCAAAGCACGAAGGTGGTCACCCTCTAGGGCGGCAAAATTGTTGCACTTGCGTTGTGTTATGTTATAACATAACGCTACTTAGTCAAACAATTCGAGTGACTGATGGCGAAGCAGGGAGAACGAATCCAAACGGAGGTGCTGGCAATATTAAGTCGGCAACGTGGTGCATTGTCTGCCTATGAAGTGCTTGGAGTGCTGAATGGAGCTCATCCGAAGATCGCGCCGCAAACCGTGTATAGGGCCCTGGCTGCGTTGACTAAGCGTGGGCAAGTGCATCGGCTAGAATCGCTGAACGCGTTCATTGCCTGCCGATGCGATCAGCACCTGCATGCAACAATCCTTTCGATCTGCGATGACTGCGGAGCCGTTGAGGAGAATGTTGCGCCGGATCTCTTGAGGGACGTTTCCGAGGTCGTGGGAAGATCGGGCTTCGCGCCCAAACGTCATGTGATCGAAGTCCACGGCCGTTGCGCCTCATGCGGCACGGGAAACGCCCTGGCATGAACACGCGCCGCGGAATTACCCGAGGCATCCCATCCATGGAGCCGACGCCGGACATGCTCACACGGCGCTTGCCGAGGCAGCGCAATGGGTTGGGTTTGTCCGGGCAGCACTCACGTCGGGCGGAATATTTCTGATGCGGCAGCCGATGAATCTGAACAGCCAGCTGTTCTGTTTCCATTGCAGCTTGCCGCTAGGGGCAGCGACCATTCTAGCGGCCAGCAACGCTTACGCGGTGTCACTGAAACTCGGACCATCGGACCGTTATTCGGCGCAGGCCTTGCCGCGCCGCCAATTCTAACGCTGAAAGGAAATTCTATGACGACCCGCAGAACGCTTCTCAGCTCTGCAAGCACTGTCCTCGCACTGTCACTCGCTGGACCGGTAGCGGCCCAGACGACCGGGCCAATCCCTGTCGTTGCGACCTTCTCGATCCTCGGTGATATGGTGGAGCGCATTGGCGGCGAGCATGTAGCTGTCACAACGCTCGTGGGCCCCGACGGCGATACCCATGTCTTTCAGCCAACTCCTGCCGACGCTCGTGCAGTGAGTACCGCAGAACTTCTTTTCGTGAACGGTCTCGAGTTCGAGGGCTGGATCGACCGTCTGGTCGATGCCTCCGGTTTCGAAGGTACCCGCGTGGTTACCACCGAGGGGATCCAGCCGATTGCCTTCGAGGAAGGGGACGACCATCACGAAGGCGATGACCATGCTGAGCACGGCCACGGCCATGATCACAAGGAGCACGCCGAGGCAGGCCACGGTCACGACCACAAGGAGCACGCCGAGGCAGGCCACGGTCATCATCACCATGGTGCCTTCGATCCGCATGCTTGGCAGAGCCTCGACAATGCCGTGACTTATGCAGACAACATTGCGGCCGCTTTGGCTCAGGCCGATCCCGAGAACGCCGTTGATTTCAATCAAAACCGCGCCGCATATGTCAACGAAATCAAGGCACTCGATGCAGAGATTCGCGAGATCTTGGCAGGCTTGCCGACTGATCGGCGCACGGTAGTGACCTCACACGACGCCTTTCAGTATTTTGGCAGAGACTACGGATTGACCTTCTTATCGCCGCAAGGGCTGAGCACCGAGTCCGAGGCGTCAGCGCAGCACGTCTCCCGCTTGATCGATCAAATGCGTGAAGAAGGGATCTCGGCGGTGTTTGTCGAGAATATCACCGACTCCCGTCTTCTCGAGCAAATTGCGGACGAAACCGGGGCCACTATTGGTGGCACGCTCTATCCTGGAGCGCTTTCAGGGCCAGACGGCCCGGCACCCACCTACCTCGACATGATGCGCCACAACGCGACGACGCTCGCGCAGGCGCTGAGTTCGTAGTCGGGATTGTCGTCATGAATGCTCAAGCCTCCCGCCTTCCGGTTACAGTACTCTCAGGCTTTCTTGGGGCGGGCAAAACCACGCTTTTGAACCGTGTGCTCAACAACCGCGATGGTCGACGCGTCGCGGTAATCGTTAATGACATGTCCGAGGTGAATATCGACGCCGACCTCGTACGCGCTGACACCGAACTCTCCCGCACCGATGAAACACTTGTCGAGATGTCGAACGGTTGTATCTGCTGCACTTTGCGCGACGACCTCCTAGCCGAAGTTCGGCGGCTCGCTGGAGAGGGCCGTTTCGACTATTTGCTGATCGAATCGACCGGTATCTCCGAACCCTTACCAGTTGCCGCCACTTTCGATTTCCGTGACGAGGCGGGTGAAAGCCTGTCGGACGTGGCGCGACTCGACACCATGGTGACGGTCGTCGATGCAGTGAACCTGCTGAAGGACTATTCCAGCCACGATTTCCTGCGCGACCGCGGCGAGACGCTAGGTGAGGACGACAACCGCACACTTGTCAACCTGCTGGTCGAGCAGATTGAGTTCGCCGACGTGGTGATCCTCAACAAGGTCGCCGACGCCGAGCCGCATCAAGTGGATGCAGCGCGCAAGATCATCCGCAGTCTGAATGCCGATGCCAGAGTTATCGAGACGAATCACGCCGACGCACCGGCAGATGCCATTCTCGATACCGGGCTCTTTGATTTCGAGAAGGCACACGAACACCCAATGTGGGCCAAGGAACTATACGGCTTCGCCGATCACGTGCCGGAGACTGAGGAGTACGGCGTTGCGAGCTACATCTATCGCGCACGTCGTCCCTTTGTACCAGAGAAAATCGAGGCCGTGCTGAACGGCGATATGCCGGGTGTTATTCGCGCCAAAGGACACTTCTGGATTGCGACGCGGCCAGATTGGGCGGCTGAGTTTTCGCTTGCAGGTGCTCTGTCATCCATCAAGCCAATGGGCACTTGGTGGGCGTCCGTTCCGAAAAACCGCTGGCCGGAGCATGATAGCGCACGGTCTTACATAGCCGCACATTGGCAGGAGCCCTGGGGCGATCGACGGCAGGAGTTAGTTTTCATCGGCAGCGGGATCGACTGGCCGAGGTTGCGGGCGCGGCTCGATGCGGCACTGCTACCAGCGTCGGTTGCGAGCGATCTCGACACATTGCCGAACTTGCCGGATCCCTTCCCCATCTGGCGGCGCTTGGAAACTGCGGCATGACCCTTGTTCGAGAGGTCGTGCAGGATGCCGCAACCGGTGTCGGCGTTGCCCACTCCCCAGAGGATCTGCACTCGATCCACCGTCCCGAATGCGCTGCCGCGATTTGGTGGCGATACACGTCGCCCGGATTTCAATCCTGGATTGACGCCCTGGCACCTGATCAATTGCCGAGAGCGCGCGTGGTTTTGCGCCCTCGTGACGTGCGCGACGTTGCGACCCAAATTTGCGAATCGTCAGGCACACCCGAAGGGGCGGAGCGCGCTCATTTAATCAGCGACGTGACGGCACTCGCGAGTGTTTTCGCCGAGCTTATGGATGCACGGTATCTTCGGATGCGTTTTGACGTCGTCACAACGAATGCTTGCCGGAAGTTCCATATAGATAGGGTCACAGCGCGCCTAATCTGCACCTATCGTGGCACGGGGACGCAATACGGCATCTCGACCGACGAGGCAGAGCCGCAAATCATCCTCACCGTACCAACTGGTGCACCGATCATACTTCGCGGCACACTCTGGCCTAAACACCCGAAATCTGGCCTGCTGCACCGATCACCGCCTATCGATGGCACCGGCGAGACAAGGCTCGTACTCGTACTCGATCCGGTGGCCGATCCCGATGAGATTCCCATCCGATCAACCATGCACTGACACATCTACAGCAGAAAGATCCAAGATGAAGACACGTGCTGCCATTGCCTGGGCGCCCAACCAGCCCCTGGAAATCGAAGAAATCGATCTCGAAGGCCCTAAAGACAATGAAGTTCTCGTCCGCATCGTAACGACCAGCCTCTGCCATACCGATGTCTTTACGCTCTCTGGAGAAGACCCCGAGGGGCTATTTCCCTGTATCCTGGGCCACGAAGGCTGTGGGATCGTCGAAGAAGTCGGTCGGAACGTCACCTCGGTAGCGCCGGGCGACCATGTCATCCCGCTCTACGTCCCAGAGGACCCCGAATGCCCCTACATCAAGTCGGGCAAGACCAATCTCTGCCAGACCATCCGCAAAACCCAAGGAGCGGGGGTGATGCCGGATGGCACCTCGCGCTTCTCTTACAAGGGAAAGCAGATCCTTCATTATATGGGCACCAGCACGTTCAGCGAATACACAGTGCTACCCGAGATCTCGGTGGCGAAGATCACCAAAGAAGCCCCGCTGTTAAAGGCCTCTGTTATGGGCTGTGCAGTTCCTACCGGCATTGGGGCCGTGCGCAACACCGCCAAGGTTGAGGCAGGTGCCACGGTCGCGGTTTTCGGGCTCGGTGCGGTCGGTATGGCGGTGATCCAAGGTGCTGTGTTGAACGGCGCATCGCGGATCATCGGGATCGACATCAACATGGCGAAGTTCCCGATCGCAAGGGCCCTGGGCGCCACGGAGTGTCTCAATCCAAAAGACTACGACGCCCCGATCCAGAACGTGTTAGTCGATATGACCGACGGTGGACTGGACTATACGTTTGAGGCTGTCGGTAATGTGGAGCTCATGCGCTCCG
>CAYPOV010000096.1:0-14380 GCA_964412385.1 uncultured Geminicoccaceae bacterium | reverse complement strand
CCCGCCACTCGCCTGAGTACCAAGCCATCTATGCGGCCAAGAATTGGACCATGTTCCCAGCAATCGACCGGGTCTATGTCAATGCGCGGGCGCGCCAAGACCTTGATTGGCGGCCGCGTTACGATTTTGCGACCATTTTGGCGCAAGTGAGCTGCGGCGAGCCTCTGGGCAGTCCGCTTTTGCGGCTGATCGGATCAAAGGGCTATCACGACGTGGTTTTCGATGACGGCCCTTATCCGGTTGCATCAGTCTAGAGGGTATCGATGACTGCACGGATGCGGTGGAGCGCTTCCTTGAGCCGGGTGTGATCGATGGCGAAGCACAAGCGGAAGTGGCTATCGTTGCCAGGCCCGAAAGTATAGCCGGGAGCGATGCCCACCTTCTGCTCGCGCAGGCAGCGCCGTGCAAATTCGAGGCTGTCGGTGAGGCCATCGATCTTGGGAAACGCATAAAACGCACCTTGAGGCTCGGCAAGCGACACACGCTCGTGGCTGCCGAGGATCTCCTTGACAGTATCGCGTCCCGTCTTGCAACGCGCGACAAAATCCTGGAGGAATGATTCCCCTTCTTCCAGTGCCGCGACGCCGCCATATTGCACGAAGGCGGTGGCGCTGGTGTTGTTGATCTCGGTCAGGACATTGAGCGTGTCGACCATGCCGGTCGGCGCGATAAACCAGCCGAGCCGCCAACCGGTCATCGCCCAGGCTTTCGAAAAGCCGTTGACGACGAAGACGGGCTCCTCGGGTGCTGCGAGGCTCAAAAAGGAGAGGGCTGGATTGGCTCCCTCATAGACATTGCGGTGATAAACCTCATCGCTGATCAAGCCGAGGCCATCGCGCCTGCAAAGATCCATCAGCCCTTGGGCCTCAGCTTCGCCGATCAACCAGCCCGTGGGATTCGAGGGCGAATTGACGTAGATCGCTTTGGTCCGGCTCATGATGGCCTCACTGACGCGATCGAGATCGAGATGCCAGCCGGTCTCATCCTCATCGAGGCGTACCGGCACTGTTTTGGCGCCCATCACCTTGGCAGCCATGCCGATATTCGGCCAATAGGGGCCGATAATGATGATCTCGTCGCCTTTTTCGAGGAAACACTGGCAGGCGATGACGACGGACAACATAGTCGAGCCGGGCACGCCGATCCGCTCATCCGCAATGTCGAGTCCGTAGATCCGTTGATGGTAGCGCTGTAGCGCCTGGCGCAGTGCCAGTCTGCCGCGAGCATAGGAATAAAACGTGTGGCCCTCGTCGAGCGCACGCTTGGCGGCATCGCGTACTACCTCTGGGGTGACGAGATCACTCTCGCCAAACCAAAGCGGAATGACGTCCTTCTCGCCGAGACCTTCAATGGCGATCTTGGCGATGCCACTCAGCTCGATATCAAGGACGTCATCTCGAAAAGGGCTCATCATCAGGTTCCATACACATTGACATCGACAAAAGTGCGGTCGAACGTTCCGCCGTCAAGTGAATGGGCCATCCGCCTCAGTTGCGATCAACAGACTGGTTCATGATGAGCGCTTGGTCAATCTTAGACATGGCGGCCTCGCTGCACATCGCGGCGCCCGTCCTGTTGGCAAGCTTTCCGGGGCATTGCGCCACAACCTCCTCGAGGCTTGCAACATCCGGCCAGCGTGTGTGGCGGAGACAAAGGGCACCATCGACGCCCCATGCTGCCTCGAAGGCCATGTCCGGTGTTTCATCCGGGGATTGGATGGCAAGCACATCATAGATATTGATGGTGGTGCCGTTCTTGGTATGGGGAACGCCGTCGCCGCAATAATCCGCGCGCATCATCCGCGTGCAGGCCTGGAAATAGGGAAGGAGCGATGTCCCATCGGCAGCGCTTTCCCAGGGCTTGTAGCCCATGCGCACACATTTGCCGATCACCCCACTAGTGCAGGTTACGGTGAAACCGGCGGCTGTTGGCTGATAAGTGCCATCCTCGGACCAGGCTCCTGTCAAAGGAAAGCCTGCAGCATGGCCGTCAGGGCCCGGTCCGCAGATATCCTGCCATTGACCTGAAGCGTCTTGCGCCTGGAAGACATGAAGGAAGACACCGTTCTCTGGGGCTTCAGGGTCAGCGAAGACATCGGCAATGCGAACCTGAAGCTGTTGTCCTGACCCGTCACTAAGATCAAAGACAGCGCCGACGAGGTCCTGATTCTCGAGGACACGACCGTCAACTGTCGTCAGCGCAAAGGAAGCGCCGATGACCTGAACTTCTTGGATTGACGAATCTTCTGTGACGCGCATCTGGTCGGAATTGGTGGCGTTTGGACCATTCAACGTATTGCCGTTGAACTTGAGCCCATTCATCTTGACGCCATTAAGGACTTTTCTGGCATCGGCGTTGTCAGCCATGATTGTGATACTAAGTAGGAATGCCGCTGCGGCGGCGAGATTTAAGATTTTCATCGTGCGCTCCTCTGAGATGATTGTGTCCTCCTCGGACGTGATGACGTATGCGGCAGCTTCATTTCAATATTGTGTCACCCAGGAAGCGCGTTTGTTTCAGTTGTTTCCGCGCGCACTGTGTTCAGAAAAGTATATGGGTTCATCCAAAAAAATCCCGGCGCGAAGTATCGGGCCGGGATAGTTGTTGGACGTACAGTATTAATAGGAATATTCAATCAAACCTAAGCAAGCAGAATGAGGGTTTATTGGGCGAGTGGAAGGGTCTTTGCCCAATCCACGCTCGGCAGCGTGACGTGATCGACAGTCATGGAATTGAAATCGAACCCGTGTTGCGATGGCTCGGAGCGCTGTTTGTCTTGGTGGAGGGCAGTCCCCTGAAAACGCAAGCCCTGCAGTCCCACACCCTGATGGGTCGTGCCGTTGTCAGGCAAACCATTGAGCGTGAAGCCATTCCATGCGATGTGCGCATCGGCTTGGCCGGCCATGGTGGCGCTGCCAACCAAAAATACCGCCGCAGCGGCGAGATTAACGATTTTCATCGTGTGCTCCTCGGAGATGATTGCGCCCCTCTTGGACGCGGGAGGACTTATGCGGTGCCAATGTTTCAATGCTATCTCAGCAAAGAGGCGATTGGGTTTCAGTTGTTTCCGGGCGCACTGTGTTCAGAAGTGCCTAAAGGCTCACAAAAGAGTCCCGGCGCGAATGATCAGGCCGGGATGAGTTTGGACATACAGTGACAATAGGAATATGTTAATAAACCCAAGCAAGCAGAATGAGGGATTATTGGGCGAGCGGAAGGGTCTTTGCCCGATCCTCACTCGGAAGCGTGACATCATCGACGATCATGGAATTGAAATCGAACCCGCGCTGTGACTGCGCCGAACGCCGTTGGCCTTGGTGAAGGGCAGCCCCCTGCATTCGCATGCCCTGGTGGCCGATGCCGTTGTTAGGCATGCCATTGACGGAATAGGCATTGAAGGCGACTTGTGCATCGGCTTGGTCGGCCATGGTGGCGCTGCCAACCAAGATTACCGCCGCAGCGGCGAGATGTGCTATCTTCATCGTGTGCTCCTCTGAGATGATTGCGTCCCCCTCGGACGCGGGAGGACTTATGCGGCGCCAGTGTTTCAACACTATGTCGAAAGGGTGACCGGATGGTTTCAGTTGTTTCCAATTTCGGAAACAAGGTCGAGAATGAGCGCTACGGATTCGCTTCTTTCCCATCCTCCAGCAAGGATTCGATCCAAAGGCGCTTGACCAAGATCGTGATAGTGAGGCCGAGGGGAACTGCGAGGATCAGGCCCAAAACACCAAAGAGTGTGCCGAGAGCAATGGCACTTAGAATGGTGATAAGCGGCGGCAGCTGAACTTCACGCGCTTGGAGATAGGGTATAAGGATATTGCCCTCGAGCTGGTTAACGACGATGAAAAAAATCAAGACGATCACACCGAGCTCCAAGCTTTCGCTAAGGCCCACCAAAATTGCGGGAATGGACGCCAAAATTGGCCCCAAATAAGGGACAAATTCGAAGAGGCCGGCGATCAAGCCCAAGAGCGGCGCGAGAGGAACACCGAGAAGCCACAGACCAAGACCAATCACCGAGCCGACGATGGCCATGGTGATCAATTGAACCCGTAACCAGCGTTCGAGTGCGTTGCCGCAGTCGTCCAAGGTTTGACCAAACCGTCGGCGATAGCGTGGACCTACCAACCGTACCAGTCCATCGCGATAGAGTTCGGGCTGGAGAGCCATGAAGAGTGCAGCGAAGATAAGAAAGATCGTATTGAATATGACCGTGGCGCCACGCTGCAGTACGTTCGTTGCTTGTTGGGCAATCTCGCCTGCTGAAGATGTGAGATTTTCGGGGCCAAGATATTGGAGTGACCTAATCCCTGTGCTCTCACCAAGATTTCTCAGCCGCTCCAAAGCATCGGGCAATAGTTGCTGCAATTCGTCCACCTGATCGCCGATGGGGCGCCCGAAAACAATAAGCGCACCGGCAGACAGGAGGATGTAGGCGATGAGGACCGGGGGAACGAGGTAGCGTGGTGCAATGGATAAACGCTGGCCGATAATCCTGGCCGTCGCGCGCAACAAGACAGCCAGCAATACGGCACCAAACATTAGGAGTGCTACATTACGAAGCTGATAGAGTAAGAACAGAAGGGAGACGGCGAGGATGACAATGAGCAACCTTACCGAAAAACTCTCGCGGTACTCACTCACCTCCGGCGCCGGTCCATCTGCTCCGCGATCACACCGGCCGCGAGTGCTATCAGCAAGCTCTTCGCGGGATGACGCCGCACTTCATCAGCCAGGATTGGCAGGTACTGGCTCATTCCCTTCGGCTTGGCTCGATGCGTTCGCAATCTCGTCGCCCCGACCATCGAGGCCGCGATCAAGAGATAGACGAGCGCAGCCAATAGCGCTGCCCAGCCAACCGGCACAATAGCCGCAAAGCCATAGAAAATAGCTTGAGCCAATGCCAGCAGGGCGAGCAGCGCAAACAGCCCGGCAATGAAAAAAAAGGCGATACGGGCCGCCATGATGATATCAGTGGCGACCGCGGCCAATGAGGAGGCTGATGAGCATGCCAAGGCCAAAGGCGGCCAAGATGCTGGTCAGGGGGCGTTCCCTGATCGTGTCCTCTACGCGTGCTTGGCCGAGTTCGCCGCGCGCCCGCAAATCACTTCCAAAGCTCCGCAGAAGCGCATCGATCTCGTCGAGCTGTTCACGGCCTTGGGCGCCCGCCTCGTTGACTCGTCGCTCACCCATGTCACGCAGGTGACTTCGCAAGGTCTGAAAGTCGCTTCTCAGCCGTTCAAAATCTTCCTTGAGCGTTGCGCTATCATCATCCGAAGACTGTTTGTTGTTCGCAGCAGCCATTTCGTCCTCCGTTAATAGACCGGCACGGTTCGGCCAAGTAACGTCGCGCGCCGAGATTGGTTCCGCCTGAGAATGGGCTGAACTACCATGATAAGCCAGAGTGAACCGAGCGCGCGGGCTTATTTGACCAACCCTCTCAAACCAGCTCTTCCGGGACCAGCCAGTTGCGACGGCGAAATGCGCGCCGCTCGGCTTGCGCAAGCGGCATGACAAATCCCTGCCGCTGCGCCGGCGGTTTGCTCGCGTTGGCCTCGGCGATTTGGCGCCAATGCAGGGTGATTGGCCCTTGCTTGGTTTGCCAGGCCTCGCCCAGTGCATGGCGCCAAAGAGACGCACGCAAATCCCTGATGGCGTCGGGCTCGTCCCAAAGAATCGCGGTTTCGGTATCGGAGTAAAGGCTGCGATCGTTCAAATTGGCTGAACCGATCAAGGCAGAGCAATCATCGACGATCATGATTTTGGCATGAACATAGACGATGTCTTTGAGTGTTCGCTCGGTGTCGCGCTCGGGTTGGTGGACCGGCTTCCCATCACGTTTGAACGTGAAGGCACCGAATTGGTCGGGAAGGGTCTCTTGCAATCGGCGGATCGCCTCATCTTGGAGGAATTGTCCATGTTGTGTCGCGGCGTCAGCATCGTCATTGGTCAAGGCCATGTCCGGTGCAACCGGAACAACGGCGATGATCTGAAGCTTCCTTTGCGACATCCCTTGAGCGATCAAGCCGTCAATGATTCGGCCGCTTCGAAGGAACTGATTCTCAATATAGATAAAGTCTTCGGCTGAGCGGATGAGCGCCAGATACCCTTCGAGGCAGGTCGCGATTTCCGACCGCGGACTTCGTGAAAAAGATGACTTTTCTTGCCGCGACTGTGTCTGGAGTGGTGCCACGCGTGCTTGCCCCGAGGTTTTGGCGGTGGCTTCAATCCGGAGTTCGATCGGTTCTATTGAATCCTGTTCCGGTATCGGTGGCACCTGGTCCGGTGGTTCAAGCGTGGCGACAAATGTCTGAAACCCATCCAGCTCATCGTTCCATCGTCGCCGAAAATGACGTGCGAAGTAAGACGATGCGGGCCCCTCGAGCTTGCAAGCCACGTCATGCCAGGCGCGATCGCCTTCGTGCTGTTGGTCGTCGAAGCGATCATCATCGATATCGAGACCTCCTAGAAAAACAGTACGATCGTCGACGACGCAGAGCTTTTCATGATGGGCAGCCGGATAAACCGAGGGAAAGCCGATCCCCATCGAGACAGGGGCTTTCCGCTCATGGCGAACGCGCAATACCGGCCAAAGGCCCGGCAGTGTGGCAAGGCGGTTGTTGAGCGCATCCCTGCCTTGACTGAGCGAGAGCTGATTGAGGTCGTCAACGATTGCCTGCAAATGCTTGATCAGCACAGGCTGAGCCATGAGGCGAATAGCGCTGCCGATGCGGGCTTCGTGGCGCGAGCAAATGATTTGAAAGCGGCAACGGTCCTCTGGGGCAAGCTTGCTGCGCATGGCCATGAAACGACGAAATCCGTGCCAGGCCGATTGGTGGTATTGGTGACCCAGGATCGGATCGAAATCGGCGATAATCAGACGGACCGTCACGCCACGACCCACTGCAGCTCGGAGAAGCTCGCCCCAGCGGCCGGCATAGCCTACCGTCTCGAGATCAGGATCGATCAGCCAGTAGGCGAGGTGGATAGTGTCGCGAGCACCGGCGATGACTTGTTCCATTGCGCGATACGTCGGAATGCCTTCGAGAATAGGCGTAACCAGATTGCCGTCGATCCAGTCGAGATCGGCGAGCATTGGCGGGCGCTTACTGCTTTTCGTCATCATTCGATGGCCTTATTAAGAGCCAAGGCAGTTTCCTCTGTTATCCCACACCGCTGACGCGTGCGCTCCCCAAACGCTCAAACCAGACGAAGGTCCCATGAACCCAACCGCATTTCCAGACAAGGCGCTGATTGCCGAATTAACCGCCAAAATGTTGCTTGAAATCAAAGCCGTGCATTTTCGCGCCGACGAGCCCTACACCTTCACCTCAGGCATCAAGAGCCCCGTCTACATCGACTGCCGCAAGCTGATCTCCTATCCACGAATTCGCTCGACGCTCATGGATTTTCTCGCATCCACCTTGATGCGCGAGGCAGGCTTCGAAGTGTTCGACGTGATTGCCGGAGGTGAAACCGCGGGTATTCCCTTCGCCGCGTGGCTTGCCGATCGGTTGTCATTGCCCATGCTTTATGTGCGCAAGAAACCCAAGGGCTTCGGCCGCAATGCTCAAATTGAAGGAGATCTCGAAGACGGCAAGCGGGTCCTGCTCGTGGAGGATCTTACCACCGATGGCGGCAGCAAGATCAATTTCGCCGACGCTCTCAGAACGGCCGGTGCGGATGTGCGCCATACAGCGGTCGTTTTCTACTACGATATTTTCAAGGATGCGCCGGCAAAGTTGGCTGAACACGGGCTCGCCCTTCATTATCTGGCGACCTGGTGGGATGTTCTGGCCTACTCGAAAAAGCACGCCGTTTTCGACGCCACGACGCTTGCCGAAGTGGAACGCTTTCTCAACGAGCCGCTGGCGTGGTCAACTCAGCATGGCGGTGCGGTGCAGACGTCCCTCTAGCTGCCGTCTGGCGCATCGGTCGTCGATTCCGGTTCGACGAAGCCGCGGCCGATCATCAAGACGGGACCGGTGGGACGGCCCACAGGGGAGCCACCCGGAGGTTCGAGGCTGACCTCAAAGAGCTGGTCGGGTTGGATCACAGGTAGGCGTGCCGCTGGAATTCGTGTGTCTTGATCGGCGCGAAGCGGTCCCAACGAGATCGGTCCTTCCTCAGGATCGATGAGGGTCCAAAGCTCGAGTGTTTGTTGTTCTGCACCGGGTAGATCGCGTAAGGGCGTTGCTTCGAGGCCGCCGTCGGCAAGGGCCTCCAGAAGGAGAAGGGGCGCATTATTCTCATCGCTGAGCACAACCACATAGGTCGGCGGCGTTTCGCTCAGTGCAACGATCTCGTCCCGAAGCTCTTGGCGTTCGATGACCAGAAGGATGCTCGCTGCGACCGCCGCAACGGCCAGTCCGCCGAGTGCCGCCGCAAGGCCGCGCGACCAGCGGCGAGCGCGCTCGAGAATGTCAATCTCATTGCGCATATCGGTGAGGACCGTTTCGCGCTCGGAATTTCTCGAACGGCGAAGCCCTTCAATGCGGTCTTCGATCCGCACCCAAAGATCGGAGGGTGGCGCGATCGGCGGTATAAGGTTGGCCAAGGGGACTAGGCGGTTTTGCCAGTAGCGTACCTCTTCGCGAAGGCCGCTGTCGGAGACGAGTTCGGTCTCGAACGCCTCAATTTCGGCCCGGTTCATGACGCCGAGGACATAATGTCCTGCGCGACTGAAATCACCGGGGCTCACGACAGGCACCTCCACAGGCTCACCATGCCGTCCCTGATCCAAGAGCGGACATGATCCAAGGGAGAGGCCATGCGTTCGGCGATTTGCGCGATCGAGAAGCCGTCGAGATAGGCCATCAGAATCGAGCGGCGCTCCTCAACGCCGAGTTCCATGAGACAGTGCTTGAGCGTGTCGTCGTCCAGCCTTTCAACGAGTGAATCAATTTCTGCGATTGAGGTTGAGGAAGATTGCGTACGAGGGTCGAAGTCAAGCTCGCGGCCGCGCAGTCGAATGCGACGGAAGGCGACAACGCGGAGCATGGTGATGACCCAAACCCAACCACGCTCGTGCTGCCGATCGAAATGCTGGGCGTTCTGCCAGATTGTCACAAAGCAGTCCTGAACGATCGCCTCACCTTCGCTTCGATCGCCAGCAAGCCGCGTAGCGAGTCCGAGCAGCGAGGCTGCCGTTTCGTGAAATAGGGTGCGAAGAGCGGCGCGGTCGCCCTTGGCGATGCGCTCGAGACAAGTGTCAATCCGTTCATCCGACTGCGAGTTCACGCCGAGCTTGCCTTACTAGTTAAGCGCAACGTCCGAAGGTCGCCGCAAGCCGAGCCGCTGTCGTTCTTACGGCTGCAAACGGGCGAACAGATGCGCCGGATTATGCTCATGATCAGATGCTCATCGTTATGGATAGCCCGTGCTGCCATCCGGTCGCATCGGTAGAGCGCGCTCCCAACGGACATAGTCCTCGTGCTTGAGAGCCTCTTCATCGATCTCGACACCCCATCCGGGCCGATCGTGGCGCAGTTCGAGGTATCCGTCTTTGGGAAGATAGGGATCCTTGATCCAGGCCACGTCCGAGGGAAGGCGGTATTCGAGTATTTTGAAATTGGGCTGCGATGCCGCGAAATGCAGATTGTGCGCCGTTGCAAGCGGCCCCATCGGATTGTGCGGTGCGACCGTTACATAATGCGCTTCAGCAATCGCCGCGATCTTGCGCATTTCGAGAAGACCGCCGACCGCGCAGATATCCGGCTGGATGATGTCCGCACCCTGAGCACTCAAAAGATCCAGGAACTCGAATCGCGAATAGAGACACTCACCGGTTGCAAGCGGGCAACTGAGCTGTGCTCGAAGTCTCGACCAGGCCGGGATGTGTTCGGGGCGCAAGGGTTCTTCGAGAAACAGCGGATCGTAAGCGGCAAGCGCATTGCCCAACTGCACGGCCTGATAGGGCTCGAAGATCTGGGCATGGGCATCAAACGCAAACTCAAAATGTGAGGGTGCCCGCTCCCGGAGCTTTTGAAAGAAATCGGCACTGGCTTTGACCACCTCACCCCAGCGATTAGCATGAAGATCAGTGACGAAGGGCCGGAGCTTGAAGGCGGTCAAGCCATAAGTCTCGTGAAGCTCTTCGATCCGAGCATAGGTTTGCTCGAACTCCGGCGCAGGGCGAACGCCGTGATAGACCCGGACCTTGTCACGCGCATGGCCGCCCAACAGCATGAACACCGGAAGGCCCGCCGCTTTGCCGGATATATCCCAGAGGCAGTGGTCGATCGCGGCGACCGCAGCAAGACCGAGAGCACCCGGTGGAAAGCGCGAATGCTGCAAAAGCTTGAGGATCAAGAACTCGATGCGCCGCGGATCATGACCCTTGATCTGTTCGAAATGGTAGTCGAGCAGGGGCACGAGCGCTTTGTCAGGGCCGTGGTTGTAGCATTCACCCCAGCCCGTAATTCCTTCATCCGTATCGATGGCCAAAAGCAGCCGTGGCCGTTCGCCCGCACGCTGCATGAACGTGCGAAATCCCGTAATCTTCAATGTCCTGCCCCCCTTGTTAGTCCATCACTCTGATCAGGCGATCCCGATTACCACGACGAGTGCGCCAGCCAGAGCACCACCGGTGGCCCAACCACCTAGTCGCCAATTGCGGGCGCCGCGCACCATGCCAAGCACCACACCGCCGGCGAGCCCGGCAAGCGCATAGCTCCAAAGATGGTGGCCTTCAGTGCCATAATGGGTCAAAGCTGCGGCAAAGCCCTGATGCGCCAGCACATCGCTGTGCGCCTGAGCACTCGTCGCAAGGAGCGTGGCGGCAAGCAGCACCCAAGCGCTGAGCATTGCATTACGGTTCATCGATGTCTCCCGGTTGGATTTGCACAAACATAGTGAGCCCGAGTAGCGCTGCCGGAAATTGTCGCGATTGGCAAGGACCTCTGCTGTGATAGCGAGAATGCGTTATCTTTGGCAAAGACGCACCTGGTTGGGGAGCCACGCTCATGACTGAACAACTGCTGCACCTCGTCTTCGGCGGTGAACTCACCGATCCGAGCAAGGTCGAATTCACCGCCTGCGACAAGCTCGACATCGTTGGCATCTATCCAAACTACGCTAAAGCCTACGAAGCTTGGCGCGCCAAGGCGCAAGCCACCGTCGACGATGCCCAAACCCGCTATTTTATCGTCCACCTCCATAGGCTGCTCGATCCCGAGGAAGATGGCCAGCGGGCAAAAGCCTAGATTGCTCGCGCCCCGACAGGCATCGTCTAGTCGAAGGCCTCTCGGTAGGCCAAACAAGGATCGATGTCGTCAACCCGAGGTGTGAGCCACACATAGTCGTAAGGCAGTGTCTCGAGACGTTGGTCGATACCGTCATCGACCTCGATCAAGCCGATCGCCACGATGACATCGTCAGGCCGCAGGTTTTGAAGGTAGAGCGCAACGCCACGATCGTTGCGTACATGACCGTTGCCGGCAATCAGAATGCCGCGGCCGACGGCGCTTGCCACCAGGCGATGAGCGAGCATGGCGTCGCGGGCACGTTGAACTGACGCCATCGGCTGCAGATGCTCCGTCGAAACCATACCGCAATGCGAGGCTTCCAGTTCATCCAAGAGTTCAGCATGAAAAAGCTCGGAAAGCGGCTCGTCCAAACCTGTCGTCACCAGCATCTCATGCGGAAGAGTGTTGAGACCGTTCTCATAGATCGCGTCGATTTCGTCGCTTGTAAGGTCGGCGGCAATGACACCAGCACCGCCCTCGATCGCCGCTCTGAACACAGGCTCATAGATGGACCAGTCGGGCCAGCCGCTATCCCGCCAGCCGGTCACGGCCTCAAGACCCGCAACATCGCCTGGTTTATGGGAGAGATGGTCGTCTATTGCAGACTGCAGCTCATGAGAAACCATTTCGTAGGCGACCGATCGCGGCTCAGGTGCGCGGCCTTGCAGGCTTTCAATGATCCGCGCTTGCAGACTGTGATGATCGCGATTGTCATGACGCTCGCCGATAAGCAGCCAATCGGCCACGGCCGCATGCTCGATCAAGGCTGCTTCGCTGACCTGATCACCGCTCGCAACATTGATGATCCGGCCAAGCAGCGGGTGATCCAGGCCGATCTCGTGATGCCACTGAATTGGACCGGCCGAACATGGGAAGGCAATAAGTAAGAAAGCCAAAAACGGCGGCGCAGCGTGCTTTTTCATGGCGACCTAAGGGGCCCGGTCACAGCCGAGCCCCAGCCTTGTTGTTCTAGGGTTTGGTCGCAGTAATGATATGGGCGGGAGCATCAAAAGCAACGGCGCCGTTCACGTCGGTGAAATCGCTAAGCCGGGTTTGCGCCGCGTCCTGCAATGCTTGGTACTGCTGGTCGTCGATCAGATCGGCCAGGGTCCAGCCTTTGACATCGGTCTCGACCCAAGCAGCGATCGAAGAAAACCGCGCCGTTCCGGTGTGTGTCGCGATCTTGGCATCGCTGATGCCCGCCTCTTCGAGAATGGCCCGGATATCGCCGGTGTTGCCCAAGACGAAGGGTGCGCGTAGCGCATCGGCGGTCTTGCGATCGAACAGATCCTCCAAAAGACCGATCATTGCCGCATAACCGGGCGAGGTTTCGGCGGAAGCCCAAACCGCCAGCGCCAGCCGGCCTCGTGGCTTGAGCACACGGTCCATCTCACGAATTGCCTTGGCGCGGTCTTCGAAGAACATCAGACCATACTGACACACCACCGCATTAAAGCATCCGTCATCAAACGGCAGATCCTCAGCGACACCATCAATCCACGCAATGTCTGCACCATGGCTCTTGGCAACCGCCAACATGCCGGGATTGGGATCGAGGCCAGTCACATCGGCATCGCGCTTCTTTGCTTCGCGCGCCGCAACGCCCGTTCCACATGCCACATCCAGCACATGATCGCCCGCCGCAATTTTGGCGGCGTCACAAATCACTGGTGCCCACTGGCCAAATAAGGCGGGCACGAAAAAACTATTATAAACCTCGGCAGCGGCGGTGTTTACCTGACCCTTTTGAGCGTCATCCATGCTATCCATCGAGGCACTTCCTTTCGATAAATGAGGGATAAACCAAGGACGATTGCATTCTGCTTGGACCTATTGGCTCATCCTAGTCCAGATTCTGGAGTAGGCGCGGTTATTGGAACGCCATAAATTGCCGTCACCAAGCACGAGGAGTTCGCCATGAAACCTTACGGACAATTCTGCCCTGTGGCCAAAGCCGCCGAGCTCTTTTGCGAGCGCTGGACCGCGTTGATCATTCGTGACCTCGCCTACGGTGCTACGCGCTTTTCCGAGCTTCAACGCGGCGTGCCCCTGATGTCGCCAACCCTCCTCTCGAAACGGCTCAAGGACCTCGAAGCCGAAGATATCATCGAGAAGCAGAAGCTCGAGACAGGCCGTGGCTACAGCTATCACCTTACCGAAGCTGGCCATGAATTCGTACCTATGATTTTGGCTCTCGCCGAATGGGGTCAGCGCTGGTCAAGGCGCGAGCTGCGCGAGCACGAGATCGACCTCGGACTCCTCATTTGGGCCATCGAGCGTGCCGCCAAAGCCGACGCCCTCGGCCCCTTCGATAGCAAGCGCAAGCAAACGGTCGTTCACTTGATCCTGAGCGACCAGCCGCAAAACAAGCGCCTATGGTGGTTCCTTAATACCGTGGAAGGATGCCAGCTCTGCGTTAGTGATCCGGGCTTCGAGGTCGACCTCTATGTCACCTGCACACTGCCCGACATCATTTATGTCATCCGTGGCGATCTCACCCTCGAGAGTGCCCTCGCCAGCGATCGCCTCGAAGTTATCGGCCACCAACGCATGCGAGCCCGCCTCAAAGACTGGCTCAATCTCAGCCCCATCGTCGACATTAAATCCCAGCGCCGCGCGGCTTGAGCATACTTCTTATGTGGGGGCATGATAATGGTGCGAGCGGCGATGGGCTACATCGCGGAGGTTTGCCTAGATCGGATCGCGATTGCTTGACGACGCCAAACTCTCAAGAGTGACCAAGTGATTCCATGGTGTTCACTTGGCGACTTGGTTTCCGGTCTCGCCGATGATCCATTCTCGAAAGCGGGACGCGCCCTTTTTGAGCCTTCGACCTTGGGGATAAACGAGGTAGTAACCGAGTTCGTCGACCTCTTCGCTTGCCTCGCACAAGGGGGTGACTAATAGGCCCTGATCGAGCTCGTGAGCAATCAGCGATCGGATCGATAGCGCCACGCCGTAGCCTGCGACTGCGGCATCGGCTGCCAGGACCGAACTGGTCACCAACAAGCCACGTTGCGCCTTACTGAGATCGACACCGACGGCTCGGCCCCACATGTCCCAGGTCGGAATATTGAGATTGTCCTGAGCGCCCTCATAGTGAATGAGCGGAAACTGGAGCAGGTCTGCCG
>CAYPOV010000095.1:0-14435 GCA_964412385.1 uncultured Geminicoccaceae bacterium | reverse complement strand
GTGTGGATCTCGGTGATTTCGAGCTTGCTGGAGACCGGCTCATTGACCCTCACGAGCTCTTTTCGTCGTTCAAGGAACTCGATGAAATCGCGGAGCGATTCAAATGTCATGAAGAGTTACGCTGCCGCCTTCCATTTGATCGTGCAGCCCATGGATGGAACCTGCTCTTTCGGTCCAGTGCCGGTCTCAGCGATTTGCTTCATCGCCTCGAACAACTCGCGCCGCGCGTTATCGACGAGTGTTGTTTTCGATTCGTCCAAGCGGCCACGGTATTGCAGTTCGAGATCGGAATTGAGGCCGAAGAAGTCCGGCGTGCACACCGCATCATAGGCACGAGCGACCTCCTGGGTTTCGTCATGAAGATAGGGGAAGGGAAAGTTCTTCTCTTCGGCCCAAGCACGCATGTTCTCATAACTGTCACCGGGATGGGTCGTGGCATCGTTTGAGCAAATGGTCACAGTATTGACCCCGAGCAGGGCCAAGTCACGGGCGTCTCGGATTAGTCGGTCGATGACCGCTTTGACGTAAGGGCAATGGTTGCACATGAAGACAACCAATGTTCCCTTCTCTCCTTTGATCTGCTCGAGGCTGTAGGTGCTGCCGTCGGTGCCTTTGAGCGTGAAAGCGGGAGCCTTCTCGCCGAAATTACAGACAGGTGGAGTTGCGGCCATAGTTCGATTCCCTCCTCTTTGGAGACTTTGGTCTAGATACCTTGCCGATAGTTGGGAGCTTCACGCGTGATCTCAACATCATGGACATGGCCTTCCCGGACACCCGACTGAGTAACCCTGAGGAACCTACAACGGGTCTGCATGTCCTTGATCGTTTGATTGCCCGTGTACCCCATGGCCGCACGCAAGCCACCGACCATCTGGTGAATGACGTTGGCAACCGGGCCTTTGTATGGCACTTGGCCTTCAATGCCCTCAGGGACGAGCTTAAGCGTGCTGCTGACCTCTTCTTGGAAATACCGGTCCGCTGAACCCCTTGCCATGGCACCAAGGGACCCCATGCCGCGATAGGCTTTGTAGGACCGGCCCTGGTAGAGAAAGACTTCGCCCGGAGCCTCGTCGGTACCTGCAAACATCGACCCCATCATGGCGCAGTCAGCACCGGCTGCAATCGATTTGGAAAGATCGCCGGACGAGCGAATGCCGCCATCGGCAATGAGAGGCACGCCTGAACGGCGACAAGTGTGAACAAGGTCGAAGATCGTCGATAGCTGCGGCTTTCCGACACCTGCTACGACGCGTGTCGTGCAAATCGACCCTGGGCCGATCCCTGCCTTGACGGCATCGGCACCCGCCTCGATCAAGGCTTCTGCACCCGAAGCCGTGGCAATGTTGCCGCCTATGATTTGGACATGATTGGAAAGCCGGCGAACCTCGGCAACCGAGTTCAGCACACCGCGTGAATGCCCGTGGGCTGTGTCGATGACAATGACATCGACACCGGCCTCGATGAGAGCTTGAGCCCGCTTCTTGCCGTCTTCACCCGTGCCGACAGCAGCGCCAGCACAAAGCCGGCCATGCCGGTCCTTTGACGCACTCGGGAACTTTTCGGCTTTTTCGATATCCTTGACCGTTATCAGCCCCACGAGGCGGTAATCCGTGTCAACGACCAAAAGCTTCTCGATCCGGTGTTGATGGAGTAAATGCATCGCCTCTTGACGCGTCACATGCTCATCAACGGTCACGAGATTTTCCGACGTCATCAAATCGCGCACGGCAACCGAATGATCGCTGACGAAACGGACATCGCGATTGGTGAGTATCCCCACCAAACGGCCGCCCGGCTGATCAACGACGGGCAAACCCGAGATATTCCAGCGTGCCATAATCGTGAGAGCCGCTTCGAGGCTTTCGTCAGGAGTGATGGTCCAGGGATTGACAACAATCCCGGCTTCGAACTTCTTAACTTGTTCGATTTCCTCGGCTTGTCGGCGAATATCCAAATTCTTGTGGACAATGCCAAGGCCACCATGCTGCGCCATGGCGATCGCCATGGGAGCTTCGGTCACCGTATCCATTGCAGACGAGACCAAGGGGATCTGGAGCTTAATCTCGCGCGTCAGCATGGTAGAGGTATCGGCGTGAGCGGGAAGGACTTCAGAGTAATTTGGTTCAAGCAATACGTCATCGAAGGTTAATGCTTCGGCAAACGCTGCCCGAGCGGGTTCGGCCATGAGGATCTCGCGGTGAGTGCTGTTGGCCGATGATATATTGACTAAGCACCGATCGGCCAAGCTTGATGACTTTGCAATTCTCTTGACGCCCCGAAACGCCGGGTCTTCAAGTTCGAACCAAATCGCAATGCGAATGGGAGCACAGAATGTCTGGTGACAATTCACATAAGAGACGAAGTCAGGCTTGGTTCAATGATCCGAGCGAGCCAGACATGACAGCCCTCTATATCGAGCGCTATCTCAATTTCGGTCTGACGCGCGAAGAAATCCAGTCGGGGCGGCCGATTATCGGCATTGCGCAAACGGGTTCGGATCTCGCTCCGTGCAACCGCCACCATGTTGAGCTTGCAAGCAGGGTGCGTGACGGAATTCGCGACAAAGGAGGCGTGCCAATCGAGTTCCCCGTTCATCCTATCCAGGAAACGGGCAAACGCCCGACGGCGATGCTCGATCGCAACCTCCAATATCTCTCACTCGTCGAAGTCCTTTACGGCTACCCACTTGACGGCGTGGTGCTGACGACTGGATGTGACAAGACAACGCCCGCATTGCTGATGGGAGCGGCCACGGTCAACCTGCCGGCGATCGTTCTATCCGGCGGGCCGATGCTCAACGGTTACTACAAGGGCGACTATTCGGGCTCGGGCATGATAGTCTGGCATGCACGCCAGCTGATGGCCAAGGGCGACATCGAATATGACGAGTTCATGGATATGGTCTGCAGCTCGGCGCCGAGTGTCGGCCACTGCAACACGATGGGTACGGCATCCTCGATGAACGCGATGGCCGAAGCACTTGGTATGTCCTTGCCCGGTTGTTCAGCAATTCCAGCACCCTATCGCGAGCGCGGGCAAATGGCCTACGCCACTGGCCGGCGTATCGTCGAGATGGTCGAAGAAGACCTTACACCGCGCAAAATCATGACGCGTAAGGCGTTCGACAATGCAATTTATGTGGCGGCTGCCGCCGGATGCTCGACTAATTGTCCGCCACATGTCATTGCCATCGCTCGTCACCTAGGTGTCGATCTCGACATCAAGGATTGGGAGCTGAGCAAGAACGTCCCGCTGCTCGTCAACATGCAACCCGCCGGCAAGTATCTCGGCGAAGAATTCCATCGCGCGGGCGGCGTGCCGGCCGTCATCAAAGAGCTGATCAAGGTTGGCAAATTCCACTCGGATGTCTTGACCTGCACCGGCAAGAGCATGGGCGAGAACCATGAAACCATCGGCTTCGCATCCGATCGCGACGTGATCCGTGCCTATGAAGATCCACTGCTGCCGGAGGCCGGTTTCGTCATCATGAGCGGTAACATCTTCGATTCCGCGGTCTTCAAGACTTCGGTCGTCACGCCGGAATTCAAAAAGAAGTACTTTGATCATCCCGAACATCCGGGGGTCTTCGAAGGCCGTGCCATCGTATTCGAGGGGCCTGAGGACTATCACGACCGAATCGATGATCCTTCGCTCGGCATCGACGAGGACTGTTTTCTGTTTATTCGCAACTGTGGCCCCAAGGGTTATCCTGGTGCCGCTGAGGTCGTGAACATGCGCCCGCCGACTCATTTGCTCAAGAAAGGGATCAAAGCGCTACCGACCATTGGCGACGGACGGCAGAGCGGGACGAGCGAGAGCCCATCGATCCTCAATGCTTCACCGGAGGCAGCATCGGGCGGCAATCTCGCGATCATTCAGACAGGAGATCGGATCCGCTTCGATCTCGGCAAAGGGACTTTGGACATGCTCATCGATGCCGATGAGATCGCCAAGCGACGTAAGAATTTGAATGGCAAGATGCGCGAATCGCAGACGCCTTGGCAGGAGATTTACCGCAATTTCGTTGGTGAGCTTGAGACCGGCGCCTGTCTCGAACCGGCGGTCCTCTATTTGAACATCAGCGAGACCAAGGGCCTTCCCCGCCGAAATCACTGACCTTGCTGCGCTACGCGCATTGGGCTGTCGCCGCCGTCTTCTTTGCCAACGGCTTCATTTGGGGCAGCTGGGCAGCCCATATCGCCCTGCTGCCCGAACGCCACGGGATCGGCACCAGCGCTCTTGGTGTTGCCTTGCTGATGGCCGCAGCAGGTGCGCTTATTGCCATGCAGATGACGGGCGGGCTGATACGCCGCATTGGCAGCGGCTCCCTGACAATCGCGACGGGCTTCGCGTTCAGCCTGGCATTTCTAGGGCCGGTGCTCGCCCCTTCGTTCACCGGCTTGGCATTGGCTCTGCTTCTTATGGGTGCCGCGAACGGAGCGATGGATGTCGCCATGAACGCCGAGGGCGTGGCGGTCGAGAAGGCTTTGGTCCGGCCAATCATGTCCTCGCTACACGGCATGTTCAGCGTTGGCGGTTTGGCCGGTGCGGCTATGGGAGGCTTCTTTCTGGAGCTCACATCGCCGGCCATTCATGCTGCTTGTGTCACCCTATTCACATTCGCCGTCATCATCATCGCGAGCCGCCACTTTCTTCCGACTCAACGGCAAGAGAATAATCTGACAGAAACATTCGCCACGATCGATTTCGCCATCTATCGCGACGATCGGGTGCTCGCGCTTGGGCTTCTCGCCTTCCTCGCCCTAATGGCAGAAGGCTCGGTATTGGATTGGAGCGCTCTTTTTCTGGCCGAAAGCCGCGAAGCCAGAGCTGGCGTGGCAGCGCTTGGATTTGCCGGCTTCTCTCTCGCGATGGCACTTTGCCGCTTTACGGGCGACAAGATGAGGCAGAGCTATGGCAACAAACGTGTGGTCGAGGTCAGTGCGGCCGTTGCCGCATCAGGTCTGGCGATAGCACTGCTATTGCCGTCAGCGTGGCTCGGCATTGTCGGTTTTGTCATCGTCGGTCTCGGCCTCGCCAATATGTGCCCGATTCTGTTTGGCGCCGCGGGCACGGAACGGCCCGATGAGCCCGGCAGAGCAATTGCGGCGGTCGCCACGCTCGGCTATCTGGGTTTTCTTGTAGGCCCACCTGTGATCGGCATTGCCGCCGATATCGTCGGCCTTGGCCCGGCCCTCGGCTTGATCGTCTGTGCTTGTGCAACGGTGAGCATTCGGGCTAGCCACGTCATTAACGCACGAGCTTGATTCAGGGAGCATTCAGCATGGCGGCAGCGTCGCTCGACTACACATCACTCTTCGCCAAAGGAGCGCCCGCACCGCAAGCCCCATTCAAAGGGTTTCCACCCTATCACTTCATTGGCGGCAACAACGCGCCAGAGTTGATCCCTGTGGATGGTCTTGCCGACTCCGCGGCCAGAGTTATCCGCAAGCATGGGCGAAAACTCGCAACCTACAACATGGACACCGGCCCACGCGGCTATCTAGGCCTGCGCCAATATCTCGCCGACAAGCTCGCTCGAACACGCGGCGTCCAGACGGATCCCGAAAACATCCTCATCACCTCGGGATCGATGCAAGGCATCGATCTCATCGACGAGCTGCTGCTCGAGCCGGGCGACACCATCCTCGTCGAGCAATTCACCTATGGCGGGGCGCTGCGAAGCTTCAAGCGTTGCCAGGCCCAGATGATCAGCATCCCCCTCGATGATCACGGCATCAAGATCGACGCCCTCGAAGCCATCCTCGAAGAACTGAAGGAAAAAGGGATTCACCCGAAACTCATCTACACAATTCCAACAGTGCAAAACCCCACGGCAAGCGTCATGCCCATCAGCCGAAGGCATGAGCTCCTCAAGCTCGCCAAGACCTACAATATACCGATCTTCGAAGATGAGTGTTATGCCGACCTATTGTGGGCTGGCGACTGGCCACCGGCGCTTCGCGCCTTCGACGACGCCAATCAGGTGATCCATATCGGCTCTTTCTCCAAGAACCTCGCGCCTGCTCTGCGCCTCGGCTATGTCACTGCAGACGCCGATATCATCGGCAGACTCGTAGCCTGCAAGAGCGATGGCGGCACACCGGCGCTCGAGCAGCTCATCGTCGCCGACTTCTTCTCCGAGCATTTCGATTCCCATCTCGGCAAGCTCCGGACAGTCCTCGAACGAAAACGCGACGCACTCGCCCAAGCGCTCGAAGAGCAGTTCGGTACGAGCGCAGAATTCACCCGCGCGAATGGCGGGATCTTCCAATGGATTACGCTGCCTGAGAATGTTGACACAAGCGAGCTCGCCAAGGCCGCGGCTGCTGAGGGCGTCGTCATCAATGCTGGCCGCGAATGGGCCACTAACCCCGAAGACGGCAAGAATTCCCTGCGCATCTGCTTTGCCCATCCGAGCGAAACGCAGTTGATCGAGGGTGTCGCCAAGCTTGCTACAATTTGCCACCGGGAATTCGGCGTGCCTGCGCGAAGTGGCAATGTCTCGAGATAGGGTATGGCCCGGATCAGTCACATACGAACCGACGCGTCCTGGCTTGCTTCGACGTGAATCGCTGCCTTCATCAGAGCCTGCGTGTACGGCTCTCTTGGCGCATCGAATATCTCTGAGGTTGGCCCCTGCTCGACGACTTTTCCATCCTGCATGACGATGACGTCATGGGCCATCGCTCTGACGACGCGCAGATCATGGCTGATGAACAGATAGGCAAGTCCGTATTTCGCTTGAAGGCTGCGCAGGAGATCGACGATCTGTGCTTGAACGGACCGGTCGAGTGCTGAGGTAGGTTCATCGAGCACGACAAACTCGGGTTTCAAGACCATGGCGCGGGCAATGCTAATGCGTTGCCGTTGGCCTCCACTGAATTCGTGGGGGTAGCGATCGAGCATATCGGCATCGAGTCCGACTTCATCGAGAATCTGGGCAACCAACTCGCGGCGTTTCTCGCGATCTTTGCCGATATTGTGAACCTGCAGCCCTTCCTCGACAATTTCTCGGACCGACATTCGTGGCGAAAGACTTCCATAAGGATCCTGAAATACGATCTGCATGCGTCGACGAAGCGGCCTCATCTGTGACCAGCTCGATCGCTCGATCGAGGTTCCATCGAATTGGATCGCCCCCTGGCTCGCGATTAGTCTTAGAAGAGCAAGTCCGAGCGTCGTTTTTCCCGACCCACTTTCGCCGACGATTCCTAGCGTTTGCCCACGACGAACTTTGAGTTTGATATCGTCTACGGCTTTGACATGGCCGACGGTACGCTTGAGAAAACCCCGTTGGATCGGAAAATAGACCTTGATGCTGTCACCGCTCAGCAGTGTCGGCGCCTCTGCATCGAGCTCGACCGGCTGCCCCTTCGGTTCAGCTTCCAGCAAACGACGGGTGTAGGCATGGGTCGGCTGCTCGAATATGCGTTCTGCAGGCCCACTTTCGACGATCTCTCCATTGGTCATGACACCTACGCGATGGGCGACCTTTCGCACGACTGTCAGGTCGTGTGTAATGAGCAGTACGGCCATGCCTAAGCGGTCTTGTAGATCACCAATCAATTGAAGGATTTGAGCCTGGACGGTCACATCGAGCGCGGTTGTCGGCTCATCAGCGATCAAGAGATCAGGCTCGTTGGCGAGCGCCATGGCGATCATCACGCGTTGACGCTGCCCACCCGAAAGCTGGTGGGGATAAGATTTCAATCTTGTCTCAGGATCCGGAATTCGCACGAGTTCCAAGAGCTGCAGACAACGATCTCGGATATCGCCAGGACGACGCACGCTGTTGTGGATGTGCAGGACCTCGGAGATCTGCTTTTCTACGGTATGAAGCGGATTGAGCGACGTCATTGGCTCCTGAAAGATCATGCCAATACGATTCCCGCGAACCTTTCTGAGGGCAGAATCACTCTTGCCGATAAGCTCGTCGCCGTCGAAGAGGATGCTGCCGCTCGGATGCGACGCTAGAGGATAGGGCAAGAGCTGCATGATCGATAGTGCGGTCACCGATTTGCCGGAGCCACTCTCGCCCACAAGCGCTACCGTCTCGCCCTTGTCGAGACCGAATGAAATATGCCGAACAGCCTCGATTGTTCCCTGCCCTGCTCGGAAGGACACGCTCAAGTCCGAAACGTCAAGAAGAGCCACTGGCTATACGTCCTTGAAAATTTTTCTGGGATCGAAGGCGTCTCGAACCGCTTCGCCGATGAAGACAAGCAGTGAGAGCATCAATGCCACTACGACGAAACCTGTGATACCCAGCCAGGGAGCGTGAAGGTTATTCTTTCCCTGGGCAAGGAGTTCACCCAGCGACGGTGAGCCGGGCGGAAGACCGAAGCCCAGAAAATCGAGCGATGTGAGCACGGTGATGGAGGCCCCGAGGATGAACGGCAAAAACGTCAGTGCTGCAACCATGGCATTCGGCAGTACATGCCGGACCATGACTTTGGTGTTGCCGAGGCCAAGGGCCCTTGCTGCTCGGACATAGTCAAAGTTTCGCGCACGCAAAAACTCCGCACGAACGACGTCAACGAGGGCCATCCAACTAAAGAGTGCAAGGAGAGTAAGCAGGGTCCAAAAACCCGGAACGATCAGGCTCGACATGATGATAAGAAGATAAAGCTGAGGCAGACCACTCCAGATCTCGATCACCCGCTGAAAGCCAAGATCAAGCCAGCCTCCGAAATAGCCTTGAACGGCTCCTGCTGCGATCCCGACAACAGACGACACCGCGGTCAGCATGAGGCCAAACAAAACAGAAATGCGAAATCCGTAGATGACGCGTGCCATAACATCGCGTGCCTGATCATCGGTTCCCAGCCAATTCTGCATCGTCGGAGGCGATGGTGACGGTCTTCCTAGATCCTTGATGATGGTGTTGTAGCTGTAGGGAATTATCGGCCAAAGAGCCCATCCCTTTTCGGCAATCAGTTCCTTGACGAAGGGATCCGAATAGTCCGCTTCGGTGGGGAAGATGCCGCCGAATGTTGTCTCGGGATAAGTGACGGCCAACGGCACATAGAACTGACCCTCAAAGCGGATCAGAAGAGGTTTATCATTGGCAATGACTTCAGCGAGAAGACTGATCCCGAAGAGGATCAAAAATATTCGCAGTGAAACTGTGCCTCGCCGGTTGCCTTTGAAGTTCTCGACGCGGCGGCGCCATAACCCGCTCACGCCGCGCGTCGCCCTTCGAAGTCAATTCGAGGATCGACCAAAACATAAGTGAGATCCGAGATGATCCTCAGCAGCAAGCCGATAAGTGTGAAAATGTAGAGTGTGGCAAGCATGACCGGGTAGTCGCGATTGATCGCTGCCTCGAAACCCAGGAGACCCAGTCCATCGAGCGAAAAAATGATCTCGACGATGAGTGATCCTGTAAAGAGGATACCTACAAAAGCCGCGGGAAATCCGGCAATGACGATCAGCATAGCGTTGCGGAATACGTGACCGATGAGGACTTGCCGCTCAGTCAAACCTTTGGCACGGGCCGTGAGGACATATTGCTGACCTAGCTGCTCGATGAATGAGTTCTTGGTGAGCATTGTGAGAGCGGCGAAGCTGCCGATGACGAGTGCGGTGATCGGCAACACCATATGCCATAGATAATCGAGGATGCGAGCCGGCCAGCTCAAATCACTCCAATTGTCGGATACGAGGCCGCGTAGGGGAAACCAATCTAGATAACTGCCGCCTGCAAAAACGACGATTAGCAGGACAGCGAACAGGAAACCAGGGATAGCGGTTCCAATGACAATGACGACGCTGGTCCAAACATCGAATCGCGAACCATCCCTTACCGCTTTTCGAATGCCAAGAGGGATCGAAATCAAATAAGTGATCAGTGTGGTCCAAAGCCCGAGAGAAACCGATACCGGAAGCTTCTCTTTGATGAGATCAATGACGCTCACATCGCGAAAATAGCTCTCACCGAAGTCGAAGCGTAGGTAGTTCCACATCATGAGAAAAAAACGCTCATAAGCTGGCTTGTCGAAACCGTATTCGACGCGAAGCTCGTCAATGAATTCCTGCGGCAGACCCCGAGCGCCACGATAAGCGCCGCCACTTCCTGGATCCGTGGTGGCTTGCTGCGCAACTGCCGTATCGCCGAGATCGCCCTCGAGACTTGCAGTTGCCGAAACACCAATATTGCTGATCCGGGCGATCATTTGCTCGATTGGCCCGCCTGGGACGGCTTGGATGATCACAAAATTCACCATCATAATCCCCAGGAGCGTGGGGATCACGAGCAACATTCGGCGAAGGATATAGGCTAGCATTGTCGCCCGCTAGGCGAGCAAGGTTTCGCTCTCGCTCATCGTGGCGCATTCCACCATGAGAGGAGATCAAGGCCCCTAAGTGGCATTTCCTCCGGATGCCGGATGTAGTTCCATCGCGCGATGCGGTCCACGTAGTTATAAAACTGTGGCACAACGAAATGGTTCCACAGCAGTACGCGGTCGAGCGCACGCGCCGAGGCCTCGAGCTCTTCACGCGATTCGGCAGCGATAATGGTTTCGATAATCGAGTCGATTGCTGGATCCTTGATACCGACGAGGTTGCGACTACCGGGTCGGTCGGCCGCAGCGGATCCCCAGAATTCCCGCTGCTCATTGCCTGGAGAGAGGCTCTGGCCCCAAAGGCCCGTGGTCATATCGAAATCAAATTCATCGAGGCGCCTGACGTACTGAGCCGTATCGACACGCCTGAGGTTCATCACGATACCAAGGGTCTCGAGCCGATCGCGAAAGGCATTGGCAATTCTTTCAGATGCCGGTTGTGTATAAATATACTCGAACTCTAGGGGCTGGCCCGTCTCTTGATGGGTCATCACACCATTTTCCAGCGCGTAACCGGCTTCGCTTAAAAGCTGAAAGGCCTGTCTCAGGTTTTCGCGATCATTGCCGCTACCGTCCGTTTTGGAGGGCTCGAAGACGGTTGTGAAAACCTCTTCCGGGATCTGGCCACGTAGTGGTTCCAGGATCTGCAGCTCCATCTCATCCGGCAGCGCTCGGGATGCAAACACATCACTGCCGGAAAAGTAGCTGTTGGCCCGTTCGTACTGACCGAAAAAGAGATTTTCATTCATCCATTCGAAATCGAATGCGAGTGCGATCGCTTCGCGCACGCGCGGATCTTTAAAGATGTCTCGACGCGTGTTGAAGGCATAGCCTTGCATGACGGAAGAGCCGCCGTCCGGCAATTCTTCAAGGATGATACGTCCTTCCTCAACCGCCGGAACATCATAACCGGTCGCCCAGCGCTTCGAGCTGTTCTCGCGAAAGATATCGAGTTCGCCTGCCAAGAAATTCTGTTGCGCTTGGTCACGGTCGCGAAAGTAGTCGTAACGAATGGTATCGAAATTATAGCGTCCGATATTTACCGGGTGATCTGCAGCCCAATAGTCCTCCACCCGATCGAACTCGATGAACTTGCCTGCCTCGAATTCGCCGATCGTGTAAGGCCCGCTCCCCAGTGGCGGAGTGAGTGTCGACTCGTTGAACGGATGCTCGTCGTAGTAGTGCTTCGGTAGGACCGGGAGTTGGCCGAGAATGAGCGGCAGTTCGCGATTCGTGCCTTCGTCGAAGGAGAATGTGACTTGGCGTTCGCCTGTCTTCTCGATCTCGGAGACGTTGGCATAGTAGTATCGGTAAAGCGGGCTTCCCTCGTCGCGAAGGATGTTGAAACTGAAGATCACGTCTTCGACTTTGATCGGCTCGCCATCATGGAACCGGGCTTTGGGATCGAGATTGAAGCGTACAAATGATCGATCTTCGGGCACTTCGATCGATTCAGCGATGAGGCCATATTCAGAGAATGGCTCATCGAAAGAACTGACTAAGAGCGTGTCGAAAATCAAAGCCAACCCGGCTGCGGGCGTCCCTTTGATTATGTAGGGATTGAGACTGTCAAACGTCCCAGGAGCGTCCTGCCTGAGCTGTCCACCCTTAAGTGCATCGGGGTTCACATGGTCGAAATGGGCGAAATCCTCATCATACCGAAGATCGCCATACATGGAGAGGCCGTGCTGCGTTTGCGCCGTTTCGGCAGATATCTGGGGCGAGAGGATGACAATCGTCGCAACGAACGTGGCTAGGGTCGTTAGTCTACGCACAGCTCTTTTTTACCGCTTGGTTAGAATGGAGAGGCTTGTATTTCTCCAAACCTAGGTACTCTCGCGGCAATGAACAGTGAAAATCTGTTCACTTCGAAGGGCGCTGTCTTCCGGATACCAGCGGCAAGACGTGATCGAGAAGGGTCGGATCGCCAAGTGCCAATACATCGCCTGCGCATTCGGGGCCGAGTTCGTCGCCGTTCCAATCCGTGATCGAACCGCCAGCACCGATGACGACCGGCACAAGTGCCATGAAGTCAAATACCTTGAGCTCGGTTTCGAAGACGATATCGGCAAATCCTGCCGCAAGCTGGCCATATCCGATGGAGTCGCCACCATAAACGATGTCTTTCGAGGCAGCCCGCAGATCATCAAGTGCCGATACTTCGCTCTCGCCTTTGAAAAGATCGGGCGAGGTACACAACATGATGGCATCTGAAAGCTGTTTGCAACAGCGTGTGCTTATTGGCTTTCCGTTGAGCGTGGTTGGCTCCCCTGCTGTCCCGACCCAGCGATCGCGCACGATCGACTGATCAACGATGCCGATCACCGGACGTCCTTGGTGGAGCAACGATATCAAGGTCCCGAACAAAGGGCGTCCGACGACGAATGATCGTGTGCCATCAATCGGGTCGATGACCCATTGGAACTCGGAATTGCCGACAGCGGCGTCGAATTCCTCGCCGATAATGCCGTGGTCCGAATATCGGCTTAAAATCAGTTCCCGCAGGAGTTTCTCGGTTTCTAGATCAGCAACTGTGACCGGGCTCTCATCGCCTTTCGTCTCAATATCGAAACCCTGCCGATACCATCGGCGCTGAACATCTCCCGCGGCATTAGCAAGCTCGTTGGCAAACCCAACCAATGGGCCAAGCACTTCCGTCGAAAGCTGGTCCATCTTTCCCCCGAGATATCTCCATAATTACGGAAGAGGTAGCGGATCCTTCGACAGGCTGCGAAGATAAGCTATCACATCTGCCCGCTCTTTTTCGTCCTTGATACCGGCGAACGACATCCGGGTACCGGGCGCCCACTCGCGTGGATTGGTGAGGTACTCGTTGAGGTTTTGATAGGTCCATTCGCCGCCATGGGAGGCCAGGGCATTGGAAAACTTGTACCCGCCCCGACCCACGCCGATCTTCTCGCCGACTATACCATAGAGGTTAGGGCCGACGCGGTTGGGGCCACCTTCGTTGAAGGTGTGGCAAGCCATGCACTTCCTGGCAGCGCTCTCACCTTGATCGACACTTGCGCTCGCGAGGAGTGTACCAAATGCGTCGCTGGATGATCCGCTCTCTGCACTGGCCGCGGGTGCACTGGCCGCAGGCGCACTTGCTTGAGCAGGCTTTTCCTGGTCCTGCGCTTGGGTTCCGGTTGCCGCGACCTGGGTCTGATCGGCAGGTTGAGCGTCGGGACCCGCTTCGCCTGAAGCTTCTTTAGTGGGTGCCGCACTTGCATCATTTGCGGCCGCCGACTGATCGCTCGTGGGCGCCGCTGCCTGATTGCTTGCGTCGGACGCAACTTCGGTCGCCGCGGTCATGTCGGCAGCCTCACCAGCCTCCGCTGACGTTGTTTCAGCGTCTGTTGTCGTCGCCGAGGGTTGGGAAGACGGATCTTCTTGCGAGGCAGGCGCGGAAGCAGTACCGGAGGCCGCTCCGCTTTCGCCGGTTGCGGATGCATCCGCCGAGGCAGATTGAGCGTCGCTCGTGCCCTCAGCGGAGGCTGCATTCGGCGCAGCGGGTTCCGTAGAAGCGGTTGCAGTTTCGGCCTGCTCGCTGCTGGTCGCAGCAGCCGCGGACGAGTCCGTAGCGCTATCGCTGGTCGACGTATCGGCGCTCGCAGTCTCTGTTGGCGCCTCAGGCAGTGGCTTCGGATCCGACGAGAGGCTATGAAGATACATGATGATGTCGGCTCGTTGCTGCGGATCGGTCAGGCCCGCAAAGCTCATCTTCGTTCCAGGAGCCCAGTTTCGCGGATCCGCAAGGAATCCGTCGAGATTGTCGTAGGTCCAATCGCCGCCATGATCGGCGAGTGCCGACGAGAACGAATATCCTTTGCCTTGTCCGATCGGCTCCCCGACGATATTCCATAGATTGGGGCCAACCTTGTTGGGTCCGCCATCATCGAAAGAGTGACAGGAGCTACATTTCGATGAAACCTGCTCACCGGCGGACACGGTGGCGCTCGCAAGCCGTACCGCAATGGGCTCGACAGTTGGCTCGGTTGTCGTGGCCTCTGTCACGGCGACCTCGATAGGATAGGCGTCTGCCTCAATTTCCTCTGGATGATACAACACCCTTGAGAAAAGCCC
>CAYPOV010000094.1:0-14445 GCA_964412385.1 uncultured Geminicoccaceae bacterium | reverse complement strand
GTCAAGGGCTGAGCTTGGCACGTGCTCATCAGCATCATGGCACCGGCACCGCCCGCACGGGCCACCTCCTAAAGATGCTCAACTTGTCCCGCTTGAAGGACAGGGCGCTTCCACAAATGATACCTGTGCCTTCAAGAACCGCTCGGCCTCGACGATCAGTGCGACCTCATCCTCATCCCAACGATTGACATAAGACCATACGATATCGCCGTCCTGGGTCACTTCAAAAACCCGCCCGCCTTCCGATTCGGCGATCAGGATATTACCGTTGGCCAAATGCTGATGCTTGCCCATGCGATGGGTGAAAAAACCCTGATCGCTGGTACCGCCATAGAGACGTGTGACCTCACTTGTGGCGGGATCGATCGCGACAATCCTGCTGAGCGGTTGGCTTCCCGTCCGGTTGCCATCGTATCGGTGATTGTCGAAGACGGAAATCGTCCCGTCCGCTAGGAAATCAGGGTCGTGTTGGGCGATGAACGGCCCTGTCGCCGACCACTTGACAGCCGTGGTCTCGCGATCGAGCACGAGGATCGTGTTGACGTTTCGCAAGGAGATCAAGATGTCGCCGGCTTCAAATTGAGGAAAGGCCGCAGCAAGTGAGGGGCTCAATACTTCAACATCATTGAGATGCAGGAGGTCCATGCCGTCATCGCCGGTGTGGGTGTTGTTGGTTCGTCCTTTGGCGAGTAACAGGCCGGCGTGACGGGATTGATAGATCGAGTCCAGGACAGAGATCTCACGAAGGACCTCGCCGTCCAACGATAGCTGCAGGATCGTTTCGTCATAAACCGGCGTCGTCAAGCCTGGAAAGCCGGTATCGGGCTCCCGCACGCCGCGCACCGCCGAGATCCAAATCGTATCGTCATGGTCCAGAAAAACGGAATGATGTCCGAAATTGGGGCGCGCCCAGACAATATTACTGCAGCGGTCGATCCGAACCAGGCCCACGCGTTCGAAATTGAATAGGATATCGCCGTTTTCGAGCAGAACCATGCCATGCATTTGCGAGTCCCAATCATGAAGGGCTTGCTCCAAATGCGACTGATTAGGAAACGTCTCATTGACCGATATTTGCCATCGATGCAGTTCCTCTCCCGCCATGTCGACCAGCCTGAATTCCATGCGGTCGTCGAACAGGCCAGCGATCAAGGTGGCGCCATCTTGCGCACGTTTTGCATCATGGACGACCACGCCTTCGCCATCATAGCGGGCCGGATAGATCTGTTTGTCGGGGCGCAGGCGCAAATAGTGTTTCCAGTTGCCGCGCCAGTCACGAGCCGCGTCGGCAGCGTCATTGAGAACGGGTGCAGGAAATAGATCATAGCGGCCTGCTGCCACGCCATAAAGCATCGTCATGACCAGCACGCCACCGGCAAAAACGATCTTGCTGAAATGCCGAAACAATCGTCAATCCGTTCTTTAATATTCAATTGAGAGATGAACTAGAGTTCGAATTATCTCAATAAGCGGCACCACGGGCTTCCACCGGCCAGACCATCTCCACCATGCCGTTTCTGACACCGACATACCAATCGTGGCGGTCGATGGTGGGATCGCAGTGGCCCGGAACGAGTTTCAATTTCTCACCGATCTTCGGGCTTTCGACACCAGGCTCGATCCGCAGATGTCCGTGCTCATCGGAGTTGCGTTCGCAAATCACACCGGGCCGGTCCAACAGCAGCGGTGGCCCGCAATCGATGGCGATACTCTTGTGGCCGCAATCGAGGACCGCCGATCCTTCGCGTGCCGCACTCATCACGGTTGACAGCACGAAGAGCGCTTGCAGGAAGGGCGGGCTTTCCTCGTTGCGGCCATAGTCGGCATCCATGAAGACATAGGAGCCGGCCTGGATTTCGTTATAGACACCGCTTGCGGCCTCGATCTCGAACGTTCCGGTACCGGCACCGCCGACGATTTCACAAGCCAGCCCTGCCGCTTCAAGCAGCCCAATCGTCTGTTGCGTTCCATCAATCGCCGCTTGAACGTGGGCTGCGCGCTCCTCAGGATTGCGAATATGCTGGGCAGCACCATCATAGGATTGAAGACCGCCAAAAATGAGGTGCGGACTTTGGGCAATGCGCTGGGCAAGCGGGACCGCATCGGGACCCGGCACGACACCGCATCGGTTGGATCCGACATCGATCTCCACCAAGACCTTGAGCCGTGTCCCGAACCACTCGGCGACGGATTCGATGATCTCGATCGGCTCGAGCGCGTCGGCACAAAGCGCGACATTGGCAACATTGGAAAGGGCTGCCAGTCGCGCAATCTTGGGCTTAGCCACCACCTCGTTGGAAACCAGGATATCCGAGACACCACCCCAGGCCAAAACCTCGGCCTCGCCAACCTTCTGCACACATTGACCAACGGCACCCCGTTGCATCTGCCAATGGGCGATGACCGGCGATTTATGGGTCTTGGCGTGGGCACGCAATCCCACTCCGGCTCTTTTGCAAAGTTTCGCCATGGCGTCGAGATTGGCCTCCATGGCATCGAGATCGACGATCAAGGCCGGCGTGTCGATCTCGTCTTCGCTCATCCCCGGCTGCGCGGGTGGGGCTTGAACCATTGTCTATCCTAGCCTGGTTGCTGTTCGATCAAGTGCCTCGGCATCAACCTCGACGCCAATGCCCGGCTGATCGGGCATGTGGAAGGCGCCTTCGCCGAACCGCCAAGCGTTTCGTGCCGCGTCGGCGATGCGTCCGTCAAGTCCCGCTTGGTATTCACACAAGATCTCAGCATTGCTCAAGGTCGCAGCATGCAACGTGGCAGCCTGAAAGATATCCAGGCCCGAGCCCATATGCGGTGTGATCGGGACATCATACTCAGCACACAAATCCACGAGACGCTTGAAACCGGAAAGGCCACACCGCCCGACATCCGGCTGTATGACGTCGAGCCCCCGACCTACGACCCAAGGGCGAACTTCGTAGAGGGTATGAAAATGTTCTCCCAAGGCAATCGGCGAGCCGGGTTTCCGGCAAAGCGCTTGATGACCTTCGAGGTCTTCCGGCACCATCGGGCATTCGAGCCATTCCGAGCCCAAATCACCATAGGCTCTTTTGGCTTCGCCGGCGGCCTTGAGATTGTCGAGACTCCAAAGGACATCCACCATCCAGCGTTTGATGCCGGGAACGGCGGTCTGCAAGGCAGCTAACTCATCGGCCAACACGTCTGTATTGCCGTCGCCGAAGATCTTGATGCCCGTGCCACCTTGCGCCTCCCATTCAAGGGCCCTGGCAATGCGCTCGTCGCGTGTCGATTGGCGCAAACCCGAAAGATATGAGGGAACAACCTTCCGCGGTGCGTCGCTGAGTAGGGCTGCAACAGGCTGGTCCAAACGTTTGCCGAGGGCATCCCAGACAGCAATATCCAGGGCCGCCAAGGCATCCAGATAGTAGCTGCCGTTATGGCCGCGCCCGCGCTGGGCGTCGTAGACGAAATCCCAAAGGGCAAAGGGTGAGGCGAATTCGCGTCGGCCGACGAGATGCGTTAGAACCCTGGTGACGAGAAGGCCGGTAATCTCCGGTGCGATCGGTGCGTTGGCTTCGCCCCATCCAACGGAACCGTCAGCGAACTCGACCCGGACAATGACCGCTTCCACCTGGGTCGGATAGACTGTCCGCCAGCCGGGCCGGAACAGAAACCGTCCCGTGGTACCACCCTCAAGAAAGCTCTCCCAATAGCTCTTGCCGCCCAAGACCACATGCCAAGCGTCGACGTTTTTCACCGCAAAACTGGTATCGTGCTGCCCCATCGATCTATTCCTTGCCCGTCAGCGGATCGTTTGCGCCAGGAACCGGCGCATGTGCCATCCTGCCGCAGTAAAATTGCAGCGGCGATCAATCAAGCCCGAACGAACATGATAGCTGCGGTCGAACTCCATAAAGGTATCGAGAAAGATCGTCACCCTTTGAGCTTGTGCTGACGCCTCCCAAAGCCGATCGATGAGGGCAATCAGTTCAGTTTCGTCGGTTGCGGATGCGGACATATCCTCCGCGGCCCAGGCGACGTGCAGGATGGCGTTGATGTCATGGGATCGCGAAAAATCGGACACCAAACCGACCGTTCGCGCATCGCTCTCGTCGGCCTGGGCTCGAAAGACGAGGGCCGATCTATGTGCTCGAGGAAAAACGCTCAAGAAGGCCTCGGCCGTCGCCAAGTCGGCGGGCGATTGGCCGATATCCACGCGGTGCTTGCCGCTTCCTGAAGCGGCAGCAGGTCTGAGTTCATTGAGCGCGAGATGGCATCCGATCGTCGAGGTCAGTCTGGCGACGGCCTCCAATTGTCCGCATAAAACCTCACGCAGGCCGATCAGCTCAAGGGTTTTCAAGCCCCGGGGCGGATTGCCGAGCGCGGCGTTCAGCCTTGCTCCGTCCAAATCCGTGGTAAATACCGTGAATTCAATCCCAATTGTGCTCAGATCCGCCATTCGTGATCGTGTCTCGGGCGTTTCAAGATCCTCAATGGGAACGCGGACGTCCTTGATGCCAAGCTCGATCAGTGCCTGTACGGAATAGTCATTGCGCACGCGCTTTCGAAGAAAAGCGTCGGTCGGAGGATTGAAGGGAAAAACAGTCGTCTCCGCCCAAGGATGCCGCAGATCCACACCGATCGGCGCGGGCCCGGTCTTTACATGTCCCGGGATCGCCATGTCGTCGCCATCATAGTCAGGGAGCCGGATGAACCTCACAACATGGCCATGCTCGTGGACGTCGATGATGAAAAACCCGACCTTTTGCGGATCGTCGCGTCCAGCCTCTGCGTACGGGCCGACGCGGAAAAGCTCGGCATAATCGCGGCGCACAAACGCCAAGGACGGCACGCCGTAAAACTCCGTTCCATGGTGCCGATGCCAGAAGAAGTTATGAATGTGGCCGGTGAACACGGCCTTGACATTGTTCTGCTCGAAGAGCTTCAGCAATCGCTCGCGAGCGGGCTCGTCGATATTGTCATAATGAGACGGCTCATCGGGTGAATGGAGAAAAATCGGATAGTGTGTCGCCACAAATAGCCGACGGCCAGAGGCGTTTCGCAAGGTTTCATCGAGCCAAGACAACAATGCCTCGTCTTCGGTCGCATCGGCATTGAGCTTGGGCGAACTGAAAAGCACGAACCGGCAATCGCCAAGATCTGCGATATTCTTGGATGGCCCATTCTTGTTTTCGAACGTCCCAACCCATTCAGATCGAACACCGGCGGCGGGCATCAGGGGATTGGGCTTGTCGCCGATGTCGTGATTGCCGGGGGTCGCGTAGACCGGAACTTGCAATCCGCTCATAATGCCGGCGACTTCATGCCATGCAGTCGATGCGCTCGAAAGCTGGGGTATCGGGTGGATCAGATCACCCAAATGGATGACGAAGGCAGGCTCCAACGCGCGCAAGGCACGCACCGCTTTGCGCGTCCTCGCATTGGATCTCGGCTCAGAATCACCAGGCGGCTCGACATGGCTGTCGGCAATTACGGCAACGCGGACCATGATGAAGGTGCTTGTCGGCTTTAGGCAGCGACCGCGGGCCGCGTCGATGTTGAGAGTTCGGCAAAATGATCCCGGATATAGTCCGAAGCCCGCATGGCCAATGCCGATATTGTCGATGTCGGATTGACCACACCACCGGTAGTGAGAACGCTGCCGTCAACAATGAACAAGTTGGGCACATCCCAGCATTGATGCCATTGATTGACCACCGACATGTCGGGGCTCTTACCCATTCGGCATGTGCCGATCATGTGCCAGGCGGGCGTGCGATAAACACCATTCTCGTCACGATAATCCTGCAAGCTGTATTCGAACGCGTCGGCTGCTTCTGCAATATCGACGATCCGATCGAGCATGTAATTCATCATGCGTTTATCGTTCTCGCCCGGCAGATAGTGCATTTTGGCCGCAGGAATGCCGTCGGAATCCTTGTTCGCCGGGTCCAGAGTGACCCGATTCTCGGGATTGGGAAGGTCATCCCCGATGGCGAATACCCCAAAGCCATGACCGAAATGACGCTGGAACCATTGATGGTGATCTTTACCCCAAGGGGCTTTGGTCGGTGAAAACCACCCCGCCGCAGTTTCGCCTGCAGAAGGTGCACTCGTGATGCAGTTGAAATTGAAACCGTTGACGAATCCGCGGCTGAGATCGGTCTCGGCGAACTCGCGAGAGATCATCGAGGCAACATAACCTGTATGACCGTCCACCGGCTGATCGACCCAGATCTCGCCGGCCACTAAGGTGTGGTGCAAGAGGTTGCGGCCCACCTGATCGGACTGATTGGCGAGATTGTCGGAGGCGAGAAGTAATCTCGGTGTGCCGACGCCGTTGGCGGCGAGGATGACGATCTTGGCTTTTTGAAAGTGCTGCCGTCCGGTGTTGCGGTCGACGTAGTGGGCACCGGTCGCCCGTCCGTCCGGTCCTTTCTCGATCTTCAAGACACGCGCATTGATGCGTAAATCGGTTCCCGCTTCGAGCGCTTTGGGCCAAATCGACAAGGAATATTTGCTCATCGAGCCCCGAGCGCAACCATTGCACATACCGCAACCGTTGCACGCCGGACGCCCGTCATAGTTTTCGCTGATGGTTGCGGCTTCGCAGGGCCACCAATGCCAGCCGAGCTTGTCGAAGGCGTCGCTGAAACGTTTGGAAACCTTGCTGGGCGGTAACGGCCCAGTGGGACAAGGACCGCGCGTCGGCATTGCGGGATCGCCAGGCAGTCCCGAGATGCCGACTAGACGATCCGACAACTCATAGTAGGGCTCGATGTCCTCGTAAGCGATGGGCCAGTCCGGTTGGAGACCGTGCTCGGTTCCCTTGCGGAAGTCGGAAGGCCGGTAGCGTGGCCAGATGGCACCATAAACATTGGTCGAGCCACCGACACCGTTCCACATCAGGACTTGAGACGCGTCCGATGCCACCGGATAGTCGTCGGCATGGTGGCGTTTGTTAACGTCGGGGTTCCAACGGGCGCGGCGCTGCCAGGCCCAGTCGGCATGAAGATGCGCGTGATCGTCAGCCTCGACCCACGAGCCTTGTTCGAGGCAGACGACATCGAGCCCGGCCTGAGAGAGGACGAGGGCCGCCAAGGACCCGGTGGCACCGGCACCGATAATCAAGACATCAGCGATGCGATTGTCATTCATCGATCAAGCCCCCAACGTTCAGTCCGGTTTTCGTCAAGATGCAATTCGGAAATATCGAGCGGGACCACGGCCTCTGTCGGCACATGGTGTCCGCGTTTGTGCGTCGGCGTGTCTTTGCCGGGATCGAAGCGCTTGCTCGGGTAACCGGTCATATGCGGTCGTTTGGCGTAAGGGCGCCCCATCTGCCGGATGACGTCACCGACGAACGGGCTCTCGTAATAGGCTAGGTAAGCCACCTCCCGCAAACGATCGAACAGCTTGGGCTTCGCATTTGCGAACTCCTCCATGATCCGAACGCGTGCCTCGGCAGGCTTGTCGCCCAAGGGACCACCGGCATCGTTCAAGGCAGCCACGACGTCTTCAATGACGTCATCAAGACCTTGTTCAAGCAGTCGGTACACAACCAAACCCTGGACACCGACGGAAGACGCAGAAGGCCAGTTGGCGTCTCCAGGAATGAGTTCATCGACGATATCTTCGAGAAGGGCTGCCCGTTCAAGCGGTGTCAGCACGGGTTGGGGATCGGCTGCCATTGTCTCATTCTCCTCCAAGATAGCTCATATTCGCGCACCGCTGTCGCCGTCGAAACGGTGGACCGCCGAATAGGGAGCCCTCAATGTCACCTGCTCGCCCAAGCTCAATCCCGAAAGATCGGAACAGGTTGCCTTAACGAGCTGACCTTCGACGGTTACGTCGAGAAAGTGAACGGGGCCCGCCGATTCGATCAGTGAGAGTTCGCCCGAAAGCGTCAAGCCGTCGCCCTCGCCGCTCGCAGGGTGCAGATCATGAGGGCGAACGCCAATCACCACATTGCTCGGCTCATCGTAACCGACCATCGGGGCGGCAAGAAAATTCATTTGCGGGCTGCCGATGAAGCTGGCAACGAAGTGATTGGCGGGATGGCCATAAATCGCCATGGGTGCAGCGAATTGTTGAACCACGCCTTCGCGCATCACGGCAATCCGGTCGGACAGCACCATCGCCTCTTCTTGATCATGGGTGACGAAGATGACCGTGATCTTGAGCGCCCGCTGCAGTTGGCGGATTTCTGTCCGCATCTTGACGCGGAGACCGGCGTCGAGATTGGAGAGCGGCTCGTCCATCAACAGCACATCGGGATTGCGGACGATCGCGCGTCCGACGGCAACACGCTGGCGCTGACCACCTGAGAGCTCGGCGGGCAAACGATCGAGAAGTGCCTCAATTCCCAAGAGTTCCGCTGCCCAGCCGACTTGCTGCTTGACGGTCGCCCGCGCCACATTCTGCTGACGCAATGGGAAAGCGATGTTGTCCCGAACCGACATATGCGGATAAAGCGCATAATCTTGAAAAACCAAGGCAATATTGCGCTCGCGTGGCGAGAAATCGGTGATCTCGCGATTGTCGAAGCGGATCGATCCGTCATCGATCCCCTCGAGCCCGGCTATGCAATAAAGCAAGGTGGACTTGCCGCAGCCGGATGGTCCCAGGAAAGAGATGAATTCGCCATCATCAATCGAAAGATCGAGATTCTTCAGAACTTCGGTAGTACTGAAGCTCTTGCGCAAACCGGCGATGCTGATAGCGACCATTGTTCGTCTTGCAACCCTTCGCTCAGCTAGCCTTTGACGGCACCGGACAAAACACCCTGCACCAGATAGCGCTGGAAAAAGAACGCAACCAGCACCGGCGGGAGGATTGCCAGTACACTCGCCGCAAACAGGGGGCCATATTCATAGAATTGAGCCTGACTCAAAAACCCCGAGATCACGACTGGAATAGTCTGGGCACTCGGCGTGGATGTCAAAATCAGCGCAAACAGGAACTCGTTCCAAGATACCAAAAAGGCAAAGATCAAGGCGGCGATGATTCCAGGGCGCACAACCGGCATCAACACCTTCCAAAGCATGCCAGCGCGCGTGCAGCCATCGATCATTGCTGCTCGCTCGAGACTGATCGGCACATTCTCGAATGACGATTTCATCATCCAGGAACACAGCGGAACCAGGATCGAGGAATAGGCGATGATCAAGGCGAGATGCGTGTCCAAAAGGCCGAGCATGCGGAAAATAATGAAGAACGGCAGCACCAAGGTGAGGGCCGGGATCATCCGCGTCAGCATCAGTCCCCAAAGACTGAGATCAAAGAAACGCCGGCCGGTATGTCGCGCAAACGCGTAGCCTGCGAGCGTGCCGATCAGGACATTGACGATAGCAACCGACACACCAACGATCGTGCTGTTCATGATTGAAAGCGGCACGCGTTTCGCCTGAGGGCCGGTTTTGCCTTCCGCCGCCAAGACGGAGACATAATTGTCGATCGTGAGCTCGCTCGGCAATAGGCTCGGCGGCACGCGAATGAGATCGGCAGGTGGCGAAAGGCTGATCATGATGAGCGCCATCACCGGTAGAGCCGACCACAGAAAAATCACCGCCAAACCGGTATTGAAGCTGAGTGTTCCTAGACGCCGGCTCCAAAGCGGAGGAAGCCACTGCTTGGGTTTGAAAGGCGGGATCACTGCCATCTCGAACCTTCGCGTGCGATGGGGCTTGGCGCCAAAACCCGTCTCGAGTTCGATCGTCTCTGCGATCAACTTGACCTTCTTGCCGGGGCGCTGTCCGAGCACGAAGAAATAGAGGATCGCCAGAAGCAGGCTCGTGATGGTGAGCACATAGAGGATCGCAGCACCCTCGCCGAAACGCAGCAACTGAAACGACTGCGAATAGCCCAGCCATGAGAGGAGCGTGGTGGCGCTGCCCGGACCGCCACCGGTCATGATCAAGAGAATGTCGAACGCCACGAGCGCGTTAATGGTGGCGATGATGGTGATAAACAGCAGGCTTGATTTCAGCCACGGCAAGGTAATGGAAAAAAAGCGCGTCGCCGGTCCGGCGCCGTCGAGAATAGCGGCTTTGTGGAGATTGGCCGGGATCGACTGAAGCCCGGCAAGGAGGATCAAGGCTGTGAGCGGCGCCTGGTTCCAAACATGAGTGAGGGCGACGAGGTTGAGCGCCCTGAACCCGTCACCAAGCCAGGCGGAAGCTAGCGAGCCTAGTCCCAAATCGTGCAGCAACCCGTTCAAGAGCCCGAAATTGCCAGCAAAGATAAATGACCATAATACTGCGATGGCAACCGGCGCCATCGCCCAGGGAACAAGGACAATGCTTCGAAGAATACCGCGACCCTTGAAGTGCTCGTTGAGGACGAGCGCCATCAACATGCCCAGAAGTGTGGTGCCGATCACGGCAAAGCCCGAGAAATAGGCGGTACGCCCAAAGGCGGCCCAGAATTCCGGACTATTGAATAGGTCGATATAGTTGTCGAAGCCGACAAAGACCCATTTCTTGGTAATGGGATTGGTCGAGTTGAACGAGAGAAAGAGACTGTAGAGAAGCGGCAATCCTGCGATCACCGCAACCACAGTCAAAGCCGGGGAGACAATGCCATAGGCAAAGCCCGGAACGGCATCGGAGCGTCGGCGTCTGCGAGGCCGCGACGATGCCGCAGCCTCGACCATGGTCGACAACGCTACTGATACTGCTCTTTGAGGTCGGCCGCCTTTTCTGCAAGCTCGCTGACGATCTGATCGGTCGGCATATCTGATCGAATATATTCCTGCACGCGCTGCATCATGAAGAGATCCCATTCGGGGAACCAAATCGCCTTGCCGATCGAGCGCGCCGTGGCGAGACCGAGCTGCCGCTCGGCAACATCGAGATCTTTCCAGACCGAAAAGGCTGCGACGACCTCGGGATCAGTCATCACTTCCTTATAAGCCGAGCCGAGGCCGAAATCGAGGGCCCAGCGTTTGATGACGTGGTACTGACCGTCTTTGGCTTTGCCGCCGAAGAAGCGCAGCATGTTCCAAACCCGCTCATCATCGACAGGATTGGCACCCATAAGGTAAGCAGCCGTCCACGCCATGGTGGATTGGGTCTTGCCTGGCATCAGGGCATTCTTGACCTTGCCCGCAATCGCCGAGACTTCGGGATCATTGGCGACCTTCTGATTATAGTCATGGACCACCATGAAGGTGTGGCGCCCCGAAGCATAGGAGGGGACACCTTCGCCGGGCAATGTCATGATGTCCTCGGCAACCAGACCCTCGCGATAGAGAGCCTGATGGGCTTCCAAGACCGTGCGCAGGGCTGGCTCGTCGACAAAATTGCCTTCCGCGTCGAAAACTGTAGCACCTTCGGCATACCAACACGCAAAAAGGCTCCAGGACAGTTCCGGCCAACCTTGGCCCCAGGAAGCATTGTAGGGCGCTTCCGAAATACCGTCCGCCTTGAGCTTGCGGCACACATCGAGCACGGCGTCCCACGTTGCCGGCACTTCGACGCCGGCGTTGGCCAAGTCTTCTTCATTGTAGAGGAAGGTATTGTAGCCGGCATAATAAGGCATGCCGGCGAGCTTGCCATCGGGCAGCGACAAGGAGGTGACGCTCACATCGAACATGCTGTCCTTGATCGCATCGACATCGGGCAAGCCCTCGAGATCGCGGATCCAGCCGGCCGTATGCCAGCGAGCGATGCGATCTTCTTCGGAGTACATCATGTCGATATGCTGACCACCCGTAAGCTTGGTCTCGACAACGGCATGATATTCGCCCGGAACCAGCTCATAATTGACGTTCTCGTCATAGAGTTCGGAGAAGATTGCGACGTTCTCTTCGACGATCTGCGGCTGATACTGCCAACCGATAAAGCTGATCGGCGTGTCGGGCGCAGCGAAAGCGGGTCTGCCGAAAAGGCTGCCGACAGACAAGGCGCCGGCGGTCAAGGCGGTGCCGCCTTTCAATACGCGACGACGTGAAGTCAAGCTGTCAATCAAGCGACGTGCCATGGTTGGTTCCCTTCTCCGATCTTTATTGAAAGCAAACGCCCAGACACGCATTCATGAACACGTGCCAAAAAACCCACGTAATGAGACACAACATCATATCAAACCAATTGCCAACAAAAAAATCGTTCGTGTGATGAAAATAAGCATTATGAGAAAAATATAAGCATAACGTGTCGACATTTTTCTGTCGATTCGATTGACGTTTAATTCAAATTATTTGTGTATACTTTATCTGCTGATATTAATTGGCGTCGAGATCAAGCTCCTTGGCAAAATGACAGGCGGCATGGTGGCCTGTTTCGGTCGTGGTCAATGAGGGGCGTTCCGTCCGGCAAATCTCTTGCACATAGGGACAACGAGGGTGAAAGGCACAGCCTGAAGGTGGCGAGGACGGGTCCGGCACGCCACCTGCCAAGGGCACAGGCCCCGTCCGCCGCTTTTCTGGATCGGGAATCGGCACAGAGCGCAACAAACCATGTGTGTAGGGGTGCCTCGGTGACGTGAAGACGGCCGGTTTGGCGCCGACCTCGACAATTCTTCCAAGATACATGATGGCGACAGTGTCGCTGATATGGCGCACGACGCTCAGATCATGAGCGATGAAAAGGTAGGTCAGGCCGAATTCCGCCTGCAAATCACGCATGAGATTGATGACTTGTGCTTGCACCGAGACATCGAGGGCCGAGACTGGTTCGTCGGCGACCAAGAGTTCGGGATTGAGAATGAGCGCGCGCGCGATGCCGATGCGCTGGCGCTGACCGCCCGAGAACTCATGCGGATAACGGTCCATCGCGTCATCGCCGAGACCTACCTTGTGCATCATTTCCTGTGTGCGGTTGGTGCGTTCGGCCTTGCCACCGCCGAGCCCGTGAATAATCAGTGCTTCTGCCACCGCATCGCCAATCTTCATGCGGGGATTGAGGGAGGCATAGGGATCTTGAAACACCATTTGAACTCGGCGCCGGAGCGCCATCAACTCGCGGCCTTTGGCGTGGGTCACATTCTTATCGTCAAGTGTGATGGTGCCGTCCGTAGGCTCGAGAAGCCGTGCGACGGTCCGGCCTAATGTCGATTTCCCACAGCCCGATTCGCCGACCAGACCCACGGTCTTGCCAGCCTCGAGTTGCAGGCTCACACCGTCAACGGCGCGCACATGACCGACCGTTTGGCGGAGCAAGGGTGAGCGGATTGGAAACCAGGTCCGGACATCCTGCACATCCAGCAAGGCCATCAGTGAGCCCCTTCGGCAGGCATCTGATGATCCCGGATCGGAAAATAGCATCGGGCAGTATGGTTCGCCTCGATCGAATCGAGGCTCGGGACGGCATCGCCGCAGCGTGATTGGGCACGGGGACAACGATCGCGAAAGCTGCAACCCGACGGTCGGGCAAAAGGGGGAGCGACCGAGCCCTGGATCGCTGTCAACCGCTCGGCCTCGACATCGAGCCTTGGCATCGAACCTAGAAGGGCATGAGTATAGGGATGCGTCGGGGCTTGAAACAGCGCGCGGACGGGGGCCTCCTCGACCAGCCTTCCCGCATACATCACGGCGGCACGGTCGGCGACCTCGGCGGCCACACCCAAATCCTGCGTGATCATCAAAATCGCCATGCCGAAATCGCGCCGTAGTGCTAAGATGAGGTCGAGGATTTGTGCCTGGGTCGAAACATCGAGCGCCGTTGTCGGCTCGTCGGCGATCAGAAGATCCGGTCCGCAGATTAGTGCCATGGCAATCATCACCCGCTGGCGCATGCCACCTGAAAGCTCGTGCGGATAGTTGCGGGCACGTGATGCCGCACCTGGGATTCCCACCCGATCCAACATCGACACGGCCTCGCGCCAGGCATCGCTGCGCGAAGCCTGACGGTGCGTGCGATAGGCCTCCACCAACTGATCGCCGATCGTATAGACGGGATTGAGCGAGGTCATCGGCTCTTGAAAAATCATGCCGATCTGATCGCCGCGCAAGAGACGGCGCTGCTTATTAGAGAGGGCGACGAGATCTTGACCTGCAAATCGGATATGACCGCGCGTAACCCGCACAGTCGGTGCCGAAAGCAGCCCCATGATCGCAAGGGCCGTGATGCTCTTGCCGCAGCCGGATTCGCCGACAAGCCCCAAGACCTCGCCCTGATTGATGCTGAGCGTGAGCGAATCCACCGCATTGAACACACCGCGCTCGCTGCCGATACCGACCGTCAGGTCGTTCAGCTCGAGGATCGGCGAGTTTCGATCCGCTACCATTTGGCGAGATCGTCCTTGAAGCGCGGATCGAGGCGGTCACGCAAGACATCGCCGACGAGGTTGAGCGAGAACACGGTGAGAATGATGGCACCGCCCGGAAACATCAAGAGCCATGGAGCCCGGGTGATATAGCGGCGTGTTTCCGCCACCATATTGCCCCAACTCGGAACGTCCGGCGGCAATCCCAGTCCCAAGAAATCCAGGGACGCTGTGGATAGCTGGTCAAAGGCGAAAATGAATGTC
>CAYPOV010000093.1:0-14550 GCA_964412385.1 uncultured Geminicoccaceae bacterium | reverse complement strand
GGGCCACCTCGTCTACTGCACCGGCCAAGCCATTCACGTCGATGGCGGCCTCGCCATCCCGAGGTTCTGAGCCGGAGGACTGCGTCAGAGTCCGCAAATTCTCCACCTACCAAGGGTTTGTTGGCCCCATAAGTTCTGCGAGGCCAAGACCAGAGAGGAAAATCGATTGGTTATCGGTGGAGGCCTGGATAGTACGAAAAACAATCGATGCGGGGTAGAATCGTACCGGCTCGGCAATGCTCGAGCTCACAATCGACTAGCTTGGGCTATGGCTGCGCGTTCATATCAGAGAGGTCCTAGGTGGTTGCACCTATCTTGCGATAGTGAACTCTTGAAAAGCGTATCCATCGGCGTACTGCCGGGTCTCGATATGAACCATTGTTGGCGAAACGTCCGCCTTTCCGAACAAGCGAACGCCTTTGCCGAGAAGGATCGGAGCACGCTTCAGGCAAATTCGATCAATCAATCCCCATGCGAGGAGCGATCCAGCAAACGATCCTCCTCCACACAAATATATCGGCCCATTGGACGTAGCCCTGATCTTTTCCAGCATCTTCCTGGCAGGGTCCCGACACACCATGATCTGGCTGTTCGCCAGCACTGTCAAGGATTTCGAAAAAACGAAGGTTTGCATATGGCTGTAGGGATTCTGACCAGGTTGCAAGCCGAAACGATAGCCAAACTCGTATGTCGATTTGCCCATAATGGAGACGGTGTAGCCGTTAAGCCTCTCGAGGTAGTCATCGACCACCGGCCCTTCATGCGCGAATTTGGAAATGTCTCCGTCGGGGCCAGCAATAAAGCCATCAATCGATACGGCAACATCATAAATAATTGGATGCATGATTTACTCGAGAGTTAGGTAGCAACAAAGGCTTAGACTTCGAGATCGCTTGATTGTATGTGATCACTGTCAGCGTACTCCTCAAGAACGCGACGTGATTAGCGTCATGCTTTCCAGAGCGCAACCAAAGCAAGGCGTAGGTGGAGGTAATCGCGGAGTCAGGCTTAAACTGCACGGAGGACCGCTAAGAACCTCTCACTGCTGTCAGCGCTGCATCACTGGCCGTAGGTTTACAGGCGGTACAGGCCCTAATTCCCGCGCCGTGCTCAGGGCCAAAGGATGGCAAGGTAAACGAAATAGCCCGCGAGCAGGAGCGCACCTTCCCAGCGGACAATACGGCGCCCAGTATAGGCGATAGGGATCAAGAGCAGCGAAACCGCGATCATCACGAGATTGTCGAAGCTGACGATTTCGGGTGGCACTTGGGTCGGTGCTATTAGCGCGGTAATGCCGCCGATGCCGAGAATGTTGTAGATGTTTGAGCCAACCACATTGCCGAATGCGACTTCGCCCTCCTTGCGGATGGCCGCCATCACTGAGGTGACAAGTTCGGGCATCGACGTGCCGACGGCGACGATCGTCAAGCCGATAGTCGTTTCCGAAACGCCAAAAGCGCGGGCAATTTCGACTGCGCTATCGACGAGAAATGCACCCCCGACAACAATCAGGCCGAGCCCGACGAGGGCAATGAGCATCGACAAGGCCATAGACGGTCCCGCCTTCTCTGCGGGGGCGAATGCAGGATCGACCGCGATTGCTGCTTCACTCTTGTCGTAAAGTGCGCCATGGCTTGTTTCGCTGGCGACCCGTTCCTGTCGGAAAGCCATGAAAACATAGATGGCGAGGGCCGCGACGAATGCCGTGCCCAGCAGAGTACCCATGGGGAGAATTGCCGAGAGTGCCGCGAATGTAACGGCTACGGCGACCATGACCACACCGTCACGTTTGAGGACGGAGGATTTGACGAGAATTGGCGCTAGCAACGTCGAAATACCGAGGATAAGGAGAATATTGGCAATGTTAGAGCCGACGATATTGCCATAGGCGATACCGGGCGAGCCGCTCCAGGCGGCTTGCACCGAAGTGACGAGCTCCGGGAACGAAGTACCGAACCCGACCAGGGTCAAGCCGATGAGGAGAGGCGAAACGCCCAATCGAGCCGCGACCTGGACGGCGCCCCGTACCAGCAGTTCACCTCCAGCAACGAGAAAAGCGAGCCCGGCAACAAGAATCAGCCATGCGTTCATCGGTGTTCGTTTCTATGCCAGTGTCGATGCCGACGACGCGCCGCGCATCAATGTCTCGGAGTCCAATCCCGCGATCTGCCCTATATGGGTGGTTATCGATTGTCCTAGAATGGGGACGGCGATCTATTGCGTGTCGATAACCAACGACGATAAACAGCCTCTGGAGAAAGGGTCATGACTGAGTTCTCGACCGAGATACGCCTTGTCCGCGGCGGTTGGGTCGCTGCCCAAGACAAGAGCGGCAAGACTGACGTTCTGCGCGATTCGGCTGTGGCCATCGCGGATCAAAAGATCGTCGAGTTAGGACCCTTCGAAGCCTTGCGCCATACATATCCCGAAGCGGATTGCATCGGCTCGGCCGAGAGCTTCGTGTTGCCAGGGATCGTCAATGGCCACAGCCATTCAAACGGCGTGCCGTTGACGTTGCGCGGCGTCGCGGACGACGTATTGGAGACGTGGTTGTTGAGTCATGCGGCGGCACGCTCGCAGGATCCGTATTTGGCAACAGCGTATAGTGCGTTATCGCAGTTGCGGCATGGGGTGACGCTGACGGTCGATTTGTGCAGCGTGCCGCCTGATCCTGAACAAGCGCGGGTGACGCTCGAGGCGCGAATCAAGGCCTATGACGATGTCGGCATGCGGGCGATCTTGGCACCCGGGATCAGCGTCGACAGCCATATCGTGCATGGAGAAGGCGAAGACGAAGCGTTGTTGCGCTCATTGCCCGAAGAACTCGCGACACAGGCACGGCAAATGTTCATGCGGCCGCGCGAGATGACGCTCGATGAGTATATCGCGTTGGTGCGGGAGGCGATTGCTGCGACGCGCGATCATCCGCGGATCGATGTATGGTTCGGACCGCCGGGGCCGCAATGGGTGGGCGATAGCTGGATGTTGCGGATTGCCGAAGAGGCCGAACGCCTTGATGTCGGCATCCAAACGCATGTCGTCGAATCGCTCTATGAGAAGCTCTACGGTGTGCGGGCACACGGCTCGACGATCGCTCATCTTGACAAACTGGGTGTGCTCTCCGAACGCTTTTCGATCGCCCATGGTGTCTGGTTGACCGAAGACGAGCTGGCGATCATGGAACGGACAGGTGCCGGGGTGATCCACAATGCAAGCTCAAACTTAAGGCTGCGTGCCGGGATCGCGCCAATTCGAGCGATGATGGATGCTAGCATGCGTGTAGGGCTCGGCATGGATGGGACCACGATCGGCGATGACGAAGATCCGTTCGCCGAGATGCGCCTCGCAATGCGGTTGCAACGGGCGCCGCAATTCGCCGAGAAGGTGGTCAGCCCGCGGGAGGTCTTGGCGCTGGCGACAGAAGGGAGTGCCAGAGTGCTCGGTCGCGCGGACAGTCTCGGCGCCCTTGCGATCGGTGCTGCGGCGGATCTCACCGTGCTCGATACGGCGCGCATGCGGTCGCCTTGGATCGAGGCCGATGTGGATATGCTCGAGCTTGCAGTGTTGCGGGCGAAAGCCTCCGATGTACGCGAGGTTGTCGTCAATGGCGAGTTGGTGATCCAGGATGGCACACCGACAAAACTCGATCATGAAGATATCGGGCGGCGGCTGGCCGATTACTTGGACGCCCACCCGGTATCGCCCGAGCGCCATGCGCTCATCGCCGAGCTCAAACCGCATGTGGAGCGCTGGTACGGAAACTGGCAAGTTCCTGAACTTGTACCCTACTGGGCGATGAACTCACGCTCCTGATCTCCGCACACCGGATCGACGGCCCCGCGAGGTTTCCACGAACAGACAAGACATTCCGGTAGGTTTGACCAAGACTTCTCTCCATAGTCTCCTGAGTACCGCTTGCTCGCACACGGTTGCCGTTAAGGCTCCAAGATCCAAAAACATGGCGACCTGCCTGGCCATCTTGGGGAGAAGATTTTCTCTGAGACAGCTTAGTCTAGCGGGTTCTAGGGGCCAAAAACCCCTAGAGATATCGTCCTCCGCGAAGGTGCGCTAGGTTCAGGTCGATATCTTTGGAGATCCGCAGAACATAGCCAAATGCTCGTCGAGATTGCGTGGGGTGGGCGGAGAGAAAAGAGCCCTTCTTGTTGAGATCGATCGACTTACCGAATTTCTCGGACGCGGATCGGCTCAGGTGTGTCGTCCTAGCCGGCTCTGTTGGAGGCGCGATGCTCCTAAGATGCTCGTCCTGAGCCGATCACTGCTAACGTGAGTCTCATGATCATTCTTCGCCGCTTGCGACAGGCTCTCCGAGTGTGTGCATGAGCCGGTTGGCCCAACCGAAGAGCGAAATCGACAGGACGAGGTCGAGGAGTTCGGCGTCATTCAAACCAAGCTCCCGTAGCTCAGCGATATCATCCAGCGACGTACCAGGCGGACAGGCCGAAAGCTTGAACGCAAAGCGCAGGATGGCCAAGACACGCGGCTCGAGGTTGGCATCTATACCTTGGTCGAACACCTTATGAATGACTGTCTCGTCTTTGGTGAGCTGATTGTAGCGCTGGGCATGAACCGCAGCACAATAAATACAATGATTGACAATCGACGCGCCAACAGCACCCAGCTCGCGTTCGGCGCGGCTCAATCCTCCCCTGTTATACATGATCGCATTGAAGAGCGGGCTGCGCGGCTTGAGGGTTTCGGGATCATGGGCAAGGACCAGAACATAGTCCGAGATCCCTCTGCTGGAGGGCGTTTCTTGGAGCGCTGCTCGCTGTTCTCCGGTCGCCTTGTTCAAATCGACCGGCGTAATGCGAGGTTTCCAGTGAGGCGGAACGTTTGTGAATTCGGTAATTCTGTTGCTCATGTGCTGATACTCATCAGTCGCAAACCAGCGACAAGGCGGAGTTGGTAATTCACGAATGCGATGAGCTCGGATATGCGAACGATATCGGATTCATGCCAGCCTGCCGCTTTCAGGACATCAATATCATCGCCGGTTGCGTCCCTGGGTCGGGTGGTCACAAGATCGACATGGCGGACCAGTGCCGCCATTCCCCCATCAATACCAGGAAGAGTTTCCGGGGCCGATAGCGCTACATCCTCTACACCTGCAACCCGAGCCTCGTAGTATCGGGCCATGCTCGGATCATTGTTCAGCCGCGCCATTCGCGCAGCCAATGCAGCACGCTCGACATGGGTGAGTTTTCCGGGATCTTGAGGTGTCAGGGCAGCGGCCTCGGTCTTGGCGGTGGCCTCGAAGATATCTCGGCGCGCTTCGAGTTCCTTGACGAGGCTGCTCTGAACCTCAATGTTCGCAGCGCTCAGTAATGCCACTATCGCATCAGACATCGACAAGCTCGCCCGACAAATGCTGTAGAGGCAGTGGCGTCGTCTGCCATTCATCGCCCCGAAGTTCCGGTTTGGAGTATTCGATCATCCGCCGAAAATGAACCTCAACGTCATGGGTATAAACCCGAGCCGCTATGTGCTGGGCCAACCACATCGCACCATCGCTAATCGCTGGAATATCCCCACTCACCTTACCGAGACTTATCGTGGCACCGTAGTTGAAGCAATGAATACTGTTGAGCCAGGATGCGGTTCCGGGTTCTTTTTCTTGGAATGCAAACCCTTCATCGAGATAAGGGAACTGGCCGATCTCCTCGTTCTCCAACTCCTCGGGCGGGTGATATCTGTCGCGCCAGAGCAGGATCTTATCGCTCCATCCCGAAAGCTCGGCGCGTGAGCTGGGGTCAATTGTGAAGCCCGTTGCCAAGATAATGAAGTCGGATTCGATCTGTGCGCCGCGCTTCGTCGTGATTGTCAAAGCGCATCCTTTCTCCTCGGCGCGTAAGATCTCGGCGTCGAAGTGAAAGTAGGCATTGGGATTTCGACTGACACGCAATGTCGAGCCGCGCGGTGCGGGCGTTTGCTGCTCGAAAGAATATTGCATGAAACGCCAGCGCCATTCGTCGGACAGAGCAGCGTAACCTGCGGTAAAGCCAAATGATCCGATTCCCATCATCTTGTTGATCGTCGGCATTTTTTTGCGGCGCGCCAGCAGCCTGACCTCCAAGGCCCCTGCTTCGAGAGCCTCGGCGGCGTTGTCGACTGCGGAAGCGCCCACTCCAATAACGACGATCCGCTTGCCCCTCAGCGCCTCGAAATCAATGGATCCGCTGGAATGAGCCCAACGCGATCTTGGCAATTGTTCGACGAATTCAGGTATGGTCGGCCGACCCATACCTTCGCGCCCCGTTGCCAGAATAACCTTCCGGGCGAAGATCTCGCGTTCTCGCGTAGCTGCACCGCGCAAGTGAAGTCTCAAGAACTCCCTGAAAGGCTCGATGCGCTCGACCTCCACTTCATTCTCGACCGGCAGCGCCAGTATATCTCTATACCATCGCAGATAGTCCATCCAGAGCGGCCGCGGTATTCGTTCCATGAGGTCCCACGAGGCGTCGCCGAATTGGCTTCGGTACCACGCTTGGAATGTTAGCGATGCCAGGCCACAGGCAGGTCCAACGAGATGTTTGGGCGAGCGTAGCGTCTCCATCCGGGCGTAGGTCTGCCAGGGTCCCTCGATCCCCTGCGGACTGCGATCAAGTATCCGAAGATTGCGCATCCCGCCCCGCAGCAAGGAAAATGCAGCCGCGAGACCGCACATCCCGCCACCGATAATGACGATATCGGTGACTGGTTGACCTCCCGGAGCCCAACTCTTCGGCACCCAGTTCGCGGGCGGATAGCAGAGATGGAGGAGGTCCTCGCGAACGCGCTCATTGAGGTCCTCGAGCGAGGAAGGGTGACCAATCACATCCATTTTCCTTGCGCCCACCATCCGTACTCGGCCGTCATCTTAATCCACTGATCTCGGATGAAACTCCGGTGTTCGGTAATTCATGTAGTTCTCGTAGTGGTATTCGAAGTCTTCCGTGAATAATGACCGGGACAGGCCGCCAACGACCCGCCAGAGCCCGAAGCGCAGACCATTCAATCCCGCTGAAATCGGTGCCAGACTTGGTGTGCCGGCGATACCGAAAAATATCACGTTCTTGAGCCAGGGAGCTTCACCCGGAGTCTTTTCCAAGAATTCGAGACTTCGCCCGAGATAGGGCTGTTGGCCGATGACGTCACTGGCCAGCTCAGGCGATGGCGTAAAGCGGTCTCGCCATAGCGCGATATGGTTGATGATCGATGCGAGTTCCGGACGCTTGGTGATGTCGAGAAAAAAGCCTGTGCCGAAGATCAAGAAATCGAAGCTGAACCGTCTCTGCGGCGTGGCGACGTCGATCCGACCGTCATCGAGCAAACGCACCTCCTGCCAAGGGCTGCCCAGATGGAGACCGAAACCCGGCATGTCCATGGCGCGATCATAGGTGTGCTGGGGCGGAGGCACTTGCAGTTGAAACACGCGGTGCATGAAGCGCCAACGCTGTTCGTCAGGAAGGTCGGCAAAAAAACGCAAAAGTCCTGAGAATTCGAGCGCTCTCACGAAATTAAGGCGCGGCAGTTCCGGTCGGCGAGCGCAAAGATCGACCGTGGCGGCACCGGCCTCGAGTGCTGTCAGAGCATTGTCGAACGCGGAAGCTCCGGCACCCAAGACACCGATGCGCTTGCCTTGCAACGCAGAGAAGTCGATCTCATCAGCCGTGTGTGCCCATCGGTTTGCAGGAAGGCCGCTGACAAGGTCAGTTGGCAGTTGTTTGCCGCCGCTTCCCATCATGCCCGTTGCCAGAACGACTTTGCGGCAAACAATGCTTTCAGAAATGTCTTCGCGTTCGACTGAAAGCCGGATGAATTCTCCCTCCGGCTTGATATCCACGAGCTTTGTCTTGTTCTGAACAGGCAAGTCGATCACGCGACGGAACCAGTTGAGATAGTCCATCCAAGCGTCGCGAGGAATGCGTACCAACCGGTCGAAGCCTTCTTCGCCAAACTGCGCTTCGTACCAGGACTGGAAGGTGAGGTTTGGCAAATCGAAATCGACACCAATGAGATTCTTGACGGTGCGCAATGTATCCATCCGCGCATACGTCACCCAAGGCCCCTCGCTGCCCTGGTCTTGCTCATCAATAATCAAGAAATTTGTGATGTATTCGCGCTTGAGCCCCAATCCGATGCCAAGACCGCTCTGCCCCGCGCCGACAACCACGACATCCGTAACATGTTCACCGGCGCTGGTGTGCTTTACCGGAGCCCAAGTTCTTCCAGGGTGGGCGATTAGCTCAAGGTCTTTCTGGATTTGCCGCTCGAGTGCTGCAAGGCCGGTGGGAGATTGGGAGGCGATGCTTGACGGCGTGGCCTGAAAATCGTTCATCAATGGTCCCAGGAAGTAGCGTTGAGAAACATGCCGGCCGGCACGCATCTTGCACCGTTACCGCTAACCGTCCTCTTGAGGGAAGAGTTTACGTCATGACGCTGTTTGTCCAGGGACTTTTCACGCGACTTTTGGCAGTTGCGCTCATTGTTGGTGCGAACTCGATCCTCATGGCCGCGTCCGCGCGCGCCGAGCCTCGACACGGCGGCACATTGACTTTCGCTGCCAATCCGGAGCCCCCAATGCTCACAAGTGCGACGAGCACCGCCGGCCCTATTCAATGGATTTCAGGAAAAATTTTCGACGGTCTCGTGACCTATGATGAAGAGTTCAATCTGGTGCCGATGCTCGCAACCGACTGGCAGATCAGCGAGGACGGCAAGACGATCACGTTCGAACTGAGAGATGGCGTCACTTGGCATGATGGCGAGCCCTTCACCAGTGCGGACGTCGCTTTCTCGGTGATGAACATTTGGAAGGAAATCCACAGTCGCGGCCGCAACACCTATGCCAATGTCGAATCGGTTGACACACCTGACGAGCATACCGTCGTGTTCAATCTTTCCGCGCCCGCGCCATACATCATGAATGCACTCGATTCGATTGAATCGCAGGTCCTTCCGGAACATGTCTACGCAGGCTCAGATCCCCTGACAAACCCCGCCAATAACGAGCCGATCGGCACCGGTCCTTTCAAGTTCGGCGAGTGGGAACGCGGCAGCCATCTCATCCTTGAGCGCAACGAAAATTATTGGGACCAGCCCAAGCCTTATCTTGATCGAATTGTCTATCGCTTCATTCCCGATGGTATCGCACGATCGGCCGCGCTCGAGTCCGGCGAAGCTGATATCTCTGTCCTGTCAACCGTTCCCCTTCCAGAAATCCAACGATTGGGTGAACTCGACCATTTAGACCTCGAAACTCGCGGATACGATTATCACGCGATCACCGCCTATCTTGGCTTTAACCTGGAAAAGGACATTCTCGCGGATCTCAAGGTTCGACAGGCCATCGCCCACACGCTCGATCGAGAAATCATCACGAATGTTGTCTGGCTTGGGTTTGGCGCTCCTGCAACCGGCCCATTCCACAAGAATATGACCAAGTTTCGAACCGACGATGTCAGGACATATCCTGCCGATCCGGAACTTGCGGAAGAGTTGCTCGACGAAGCGGGCTATCCGCGCGGCAGCGACGGCGTACGATTTACTCTGAGCCATTCCTATCTGCCGTTCGGCCAGCAATTCGTCGGCCTCGCGGACTATGTTCGACAAGCATTGGGAAAGGTCGGCATCGAAGTTGAAACGGTCAACCAAGACTACGCGACGTACGTCAAACGCGTCTTTACGGATCGAGATTTCGACATCACCACCTACTTCGCCAATAATCAATCTGATCCGACCATTGGCGTCGAACGGTTTTACTGGTCCGGCAATTTCAAGCCTGGCGTCCCATTTTCCAATGGTGCAGCTTACCAATCGGACGAGATGGACGCAATCTTGGAGCGGACCCGTACGGAAATTGATGCCGAAGCACGACGCGAAGCATTCGAAGAAATGCAGCAGCTGGCGATGGAAGACCTACCCTATTTGCCACTCGTCTGGGTTGACATGGTGACGGTCTATAACACACGGGTCAGAGATCACACGACGACAGCGTTGGGCGCCTATGCTAACATGGCGAATACTTACATCGAAGAATAAGGCCCCAGGCGGTTTTTCAGGGCCGCCTTAGCGAATGCCAAGGCGAACATTGTCCTATGTGGCGAAGCGGCTCCTTCAAGGCGCCCTGACCATCGTCTCGATTGCTATCCTGAATTTCTTGTTGCTCCAAGCTCTGCCGGGCGACGTCGTTGATGTTCTTGCCGGCGAAGCGGATGTCTCCAACCTCGCCTATCTCGAAGATTTGCGGACACAATACGGTCTCGATCAGCCGGTCTACGTTCAACTCTGGAACTACCTCGGCAATCTCGCAACCGCCGACTTGGGCTACTCGTTTCGGTACAACGAACCTGTATTGGACCTGGTTCTGGGCCGCTTGCCTGCGACGTTGCTCTTGATGGTGTCCGCCATTATCCTTGCAGCAATCATGGGCATAGTCCTCGGAGTGACGGCTGCTCGTTTTGCCAATCGGTTGCCTGACACCTTGATCTCCGTCCTATCGCTGCTCGCCTACGCGACCCCTGTCTTTTGGATCGGGCTCATGCTGATTGTCGCTTTTTCGATCAAGCTTAGTTGGTTTCCTTCAGGTGGCTATTTCAGCATCGGCGCCGATCTCAAGGGATTTTCGCATACTCTCGATGTCGTGCGTCATATGTTTTTACCGACGATTACCTTGGCGCTCTTCTATATGGCCCTCTACACACGGATCATCCGCGCGAGCATGCTTGAAGTCTTGGGGCTTGACTATGTCCGAGCGGCAAGAGCACGCGGAATGTCCCGTCGCGGGGTCTCCTATGCTCATGCGCTGCCCAACGCCATTCTGCCGATGATCACGATGATTGGCATCCAGGTTGGCCATATTCTCGGGGCGGCCGTGATCGTGGAGACCGTATTTTCTTGGCCCGGTATGGGACGGCTCGCAGTCGAAGCGGTCTTTCAACGAGACTTCAACACGCTCTTGGGCGTGCTCTTGCTCAGTTCCGGATTGGTCATTCTCACCAATCTCATCGTCGATTTGGTCTATGCTCGCCTCGATCCCCGAATCGAACTCGGCTGAGCCAATCCGCGCCGGCTTTTGGCGCCGGTTTGCGAGGAATCCGGCAGCCGTGTTTGGCATCATCCTCGTGGTGACCGTCGCAGGTATGGCCATCTTTGCACCGTTTCTCAGCAGCAACGACCCTTGGGACATGATTCAACGGCCGTATTTGTGGCCGGGTCAGGCACCCGATGTTCCACTTGGGACCGACACGCTCGGAAGAGATTTGTTGAGCGGGCTCGTCTATGGCGCTCGCGTCTCTCTCTTGATCGGATTGGTCGCCACCGCTGCCGCCGTTTTGTTCGGCACGGCAGTCGGTGCAATCGCCGGCTATTTCGGCGGATGGACCGATACAATCTTGATGCGGCTCACCGAGGTCGTGCAAACCATGCCACCCTTGATTCTCGCGATCGTCATCGTTGCCGTTTTCACGCCTACGGCAACCACCGTGGTGTTGGCGATCGCGACCATCTCGTGGCCTGCCATTGCTCGCCTGATTCGCGGCGAAACGCTTCGGCTGCGAAACGCCGAATTCGTTCAGTCCTGCGTGGCACTCGGGATGGGCGACAGCCGAATTATTCTCACTCAGATCCTCCCCAATTGTTTGGCCCCAGTCGTGGTCACCGCCTCGGTGATGGTCTCGAGTGCCATCCTGATCGAGGCGGGCTTGGCTTTTCTCGGGCTCTCCGATCCGGACGTGATGAGCTGGGGATTGATGATCGCAAACGGCCGTGAGGCGTTGCGAACCGCCTGGTACATCGTCACCATCCCTGGCCTTGCCATTCTGGTGACGGTGTTGGGCTTGAATCTTTTGGGAGACGGGTTGAACGACGCATTGAACCCGCGGCTCAACGCGCGATGAGCCTTCTGGACGTCGAAGGACTTTGGACCGAGGTTCGCATCGGAGGCCGTTGGTTCCCTGTCGTCGAAGATGTCTCTTTCCATGTCGATATGGGCGAGACCATTGCGATCGTCGGCGAGTCAGGCTGCGGCAAGTCGATGACCGCGCTGTCGCTGATCCGCCTTCTCCAGGAAAATCAGAACCGAATCTCTCAGGGGCGGATCAACTTCGAGAACCAGGATATCCTGAAGCTTGACGAGCGTGCGATGGGGAGCCTGCGCGGCCGGCGCATCGCGATGATTTTCCAAGAACCCATGACATCGCTCAATCCGGTGTTGACGATCGGCAGGCAGATCACCGAAGCCCTTCGCGTGCATGGGATTGGCGATCGCTTCAGTGCGCGCCAGCGTGCCATCGAGCTCTTGGACCTAGTCAGGATTCCGGACGCCGCCCAGCGTCTCAATGACTATCCGCATCGGCTTTCAGGGGGCATGCGGCAGCGGGCGATGATTGCGGCAGCACTTGCCTGTGAACCAGCGCTCTTGATCGCCGATGAACCGACAACTGCACTCGATGTGACCATCCAAGCGCAAATTCTGGCATTGCTTCGCGATCTTCAAGCGCGGCTCGGCTTGGCACTGATCCTGATTACCCATGATCTGGGCGTTGTTGCTGAAATCGCCGACCGGGTCCTTGTGATGTATGCGGGACGTGTCGTTGAGGCCGGCCCCGTCGACAACGTCTTGAGGTCACCGAGACATCCCTACACGCAGGGATTATTGCACGCCCGACCGTGCATTGCACTCGATCGGGAGCACAAGCTTGCAGAAATTCCGGGCCGAGTGCCACCACCCGGGACGATGCCGGATGGATGCCGGTTTCACCCGCGGTGCCGATTGGCAATTGACGCCTGCCGTACGGCCATACCATCCCTTGAAACTCGTGGCGATGGTCATCCGGTTGCCTGCATCAGGGCTGGTCCGGGTTCGCTCGCCGCATGAGTTCGCCACTTTTGGAAGTCTTGGGGCTTACGGTCCGGTACCCGACGGCGAAGGGTTTGGTTCATGCTGTCGAGGACGTTTCATTGTCCCTGAACGCAGGCGAGACGCTCGGCCTTGTGGGCGAATCGGGTTGCGGCAAGTCGAGTCTCGGAAGAGCTCTTATAGGACTGGCTCGACCGAGTGCAGGCTCGATCCTGGTCGATGGTAACGAGGTCGCGAATTTGTCGCGTCGAGCTCGCAGACGATATGCGCGCCGCATTCAGATGATCTTTCAGGACCCCTATGGCTCGCTCAATCCAAGGAGTTCTGTCGGACGGATCATCGAGGAGCCCATGATTGTCCACGAACTAGGCGATCGAGCCGAACGCCGGCGCCGCGTTGAGGAACTCTTAGAGCGGGTGGGCTTGAGCCAATCGGCTGCGAAGCGCTATCCGCACGAATTCTCGGGCGGCCAGCGTCAGCGGATCGGCATTGCCAGAGCCTTGGCGGCTCAGCCGGATATCTTGATCTGCGACGAGCCCGTATCCGCACTCGATCTTTCAGTCCAAGCCCAAATCCTCAATCTGCTGCGTCAGTTGCAACGGGAATTCGGGCTGGCGATGATCTTTATCAGCCACGACCTCGCCGTCGTCGAATACATCGCCGATCGGGTGCTGGTGATGTATTTGGGCCGTATCGTCGAGGGAGCGACCGCGCGTGGGCTCTGGTCGCTTCCCTTGCATCCATATACGCGCGCACTTATGGATGCAGCCCCCGAAATCGATCGCGCACTGGCACGCGACAGGCGACAATCGCTTCTCGAAGGTGACATACCGAGCGCAATAGACGTGCCACGGGGCTGCGCATTCGCGAGCCGTTGTCCTTATGCGCTGGAGACATGTCTCGGTGCCGTCCCGCAGCTATCGTCGGTCACCACGGCCCATGAGGCTGCCTGTTTCAGGCTTTCCTTCCAAGACGGCAAGCCTAGGCTCGCCGATCTACCGATCCATTAGCGATTTGGCCAGTCCGCTCTCATCGAGCATGTGGTCTTCAAGCGGCACCTTCAGGCTATCGTGGAGAGTATTGTAGTAGGACCAGAGAGCGACCACGCTCGCAAGCTCGACGCATTGCTCAGGCGAGAGATGCGCCTTCATCGTCTCATAGATATGGTCAGGCACTTCGGCGGGAGCCTTGGCGGCCGCACGGGCAAATTCGAAGCACACCTCTTCAACCGGATTTTCGGCTTGAAACTCTCCCGTCAAGAGAGCCCGGACCTCGTCATCATCCATGCCATCGGCTTCGGAAATGACATCGATCGACGTCTTGAGTGCCGCACAAAAATGGCTCGAACAATAGACGCAGCCATGGGTCGTGCTGACGATCGCTGCGACTTTACGCTTGAGGGCAATGTCGAGGGTGGAGGAAGGATCGCGCATGACAGCGTCGTTGAGCGTTGCCATGGCTTGCGCGATCTCGGGGCGCTGCAAATAGGTGCGATGGGCATTCGACAAGAACCCCATTCGCGCAACCACACGATCCAAAACCGGGCGCATGGCATCGGGAAAGTCCTGATCACGCACCAATGGCACAAAGCTAGAATTTGTTCTCACAGGCAATCCACTAACTTGGCACACTGGAACCCTCGGGGTGCGCGAGGCCCCTAAATCTGGCCATGCGGCGCATGGTCATAAGGG
>CAYPOV010000092.1:0-14583 GCA_964412385.1 uncultured Geminicoccaceae bacterium | reverse complement strand
ACGTCTCGGCACGCGGTTGCTGGCCGAGGATGAACGGGACGAGGCCGATACTCTCGGTGGCTTGATCTTCACACTTGCCGACCGTGTTCCAGCTCGAGGCGAACTGGTCAATCACCCGGGCGGCCTTCTGTTCGAGATCATGGAAGCGGATCCACGAAGGATAAAAAGGGTGAGGATACGCCATACCGAGGCAGCGGCCTCATCGGCTGATTTGTCCGAGCAAAGCAGCTAGTTCGCCAAATCCGCTTATCCCATCTAATGTTCGGTCGCTTCAACTGGCTGTTGCTGCTGATTCTCGGCACTGCAACAGCAGTGGCCCTGCCACCTATCGGGTTCATTCCGGTTATCTTGGCATTTTCCTTTCTGTTCGTGTCGATCAGACGTGCCCGAACTCGATGGCAGGCGCTTTTGCGAAGCTGGTGTTTTGCCTTCGCGTTCTACCTCACCGGGCTTCATTGGGTGGCCATCGCCTTCTTCGTCGAGGCTGAGAAATTCGGTCCTCTTGCCATTCCGGCCGTCGTTCTTTTGACAGCAGCGATGGGCTTGATCGTTGGCCTTGCAATGATCATCGTCTATCGCTTCCGATCGATGGCTCCCGAAGCGCATTCGATCGTTTTCGCCGTCTTCTGGACACTCACAGAGATCGTTCGTGGTAATCCCGGGCTGCAGTTTCCCTGGAATCCTATCGCCATCGTTTGGGCCGATTGGCCCGCGCTCATGCAGTTGCACGCCTGGATTGGGACGCCTGGGCTAACGTTCCTAACCGTGCTCCTGGCAGCATTGCCCGGTACTGCCTTCGAGCGAATGGGGAAGCGGCGCTGGCTAGCACCAGCGTCGGCTGCAATCCTCTTGGCGGCAGTTTGGGCCTTGGGAGACTGGCGTCTCGATAGACTTGCCCTTGCCGAAGCGCCAGGTACCAAACTTCGGTTGGTCCAGCCGAGCATTCCTCAAGATGAAAAAATGGCAGGCGGATTTACGAGAGAGCATTTTGATCGCCATTTGGCCTTATCGGGGGGCGCCGAACGCAACCCTGCAGATATTGTGATCTGGGCCGAAAGCGCGGTTCACTACTCGATGCAGCGGTATCCGGAAGTGGGCCAATTGATTGCTGCAAATGCGCCAGGTGATGGTGCTGTGGTGGTTGGTGCAAACTATTACAGTGAAGAAGGTACCCAACCGATCGCTCACAACAGCCTTTGGATCGTCGACCGTGACGGGGCGATCGCAGACCGCTACGACAAAGTCAATCTCGTGCCATTCGGCGAATTTCTGCCGATGCGGACGCTTCTCGGATCTCTCGGATTGAGTGGCATCGCTGCCGGGAACATCGATTTCCGCTCAGGCTCCGGGCGGGCTTCAATGACCATCTACAAAGTACCGGCATTCAGTCCACTTATCTGTTACGAGGCGGTGTTTCCGGGGCAGGCTACTGATGGCAGCGGCCGCGCCGAATGGCTGTTGAACATCACCAACGATGGATGGTTCGGTGAAAGCTTTGGACCTTATCAACATCTTGCGATGGCACGCTCGCGCGCCGTCGAGGAAGGGCTTCCCCTCGTTCGAACAGCCAATAACGGTGTTTCGGTCGTAACCGATTCCTACGGCAGGATCGCCGACCACCTTCCTCTGAATGCAATAGGTACGATCGAAGCAACGCTACCGCCACGCCTTGCTACGAGACCATTCTATGTTACGCACCGCTGGATTGTTGCCGTGATTTTGGTTGGTGCTTGCTTTACGGCAATACTGCTCAACCTGGTGCTTGGAAGGAATGCTGCCTCGAGCGATCGTCAAGCCTAACACTTTATGCGTCAATTCTAAGCTTGCATATCGCGCTGGTGATGCCAACGGTGCGCGTTAGCAGTTATGGTATGAAATACCATGCCCATAAATACTGAGGGAATCACGATGGTCGCATCTGATTATTTATTCACGAGCGAATCTGTGTCCGAGGGGCATCCGGACAAGATTTGTGATCGGATCTCGGATGAGGTCGTCGACACTTATTTGGCGGCCTTTCCACAGTCGCGTGTGGCGTGTGAGACCCTCTCAACGACCAACCGGCTCGTGATCGCAGGAGAAGTGCGCGGTCCTGATACGATCACAGCCGACCATATTCGCTGCCTAGCGCGCGATGCAGTCAGACAAATCGGCTATGAGCAGGAAGGTTTCGACTGGCGTAAAATGGAGATTAACGTCTATCTCCACGAGCAATCGGTCGACATCGCGCGCGGTGTCGATATCTCGGAAGGCAAGGATGAGGGTGCGGGTGATCAGGGCATCATGTTCGGCTATGCCTGCAATGAAACGCCAAGTCTCATGCCTGCCCCCATTTTCTTTGCGCACGACATACTCAAGAGATTAGCCACTGCCCGCCATTCGGGAGAAGCACCCGAATTGGGTCCGGATGCCAAGAGCCAGGTGACGTTACGCTACGTCAATGGCGAGCCGGTCGGCGTGACTTCGGTTGTGGTCTCCACACAGCACAAACCGCATGTCACCCAAAATCGTGTTCAAGAAATTGTCAGAGAGCACGTCAAGGCAGCACTTCCCGAAGGCTGGGAGTGTCCGGAAGACGAATACTACATCAACCCGACGGGGAATTTTGTGATTGGTGGTCCGGATGGCGATGCCGGGCTTACGGGTCGAAAAATCATTGTCGATACATATGGCGGTGCTGCCCCGCACGGTGGTGGTGCCTTTTCGGGTAAAGACCCCACCAAAGTTGATCGTTCCGCGGCATATGCTGCTCGGCATCTGGCAAAGAACGTTGTCGCCGCCGGCCTCGCGGACAAATGCCTGATCCAGGTGTCCTATGCGATCGGTGTCTCGAAACCGCTCTCGATTTATGTAAACTCACAAGGCACCGGCCGTGTGGATGAGGAGCGGCTCAGCAAGGTGCTCATGGATGTCGACCTTAGTCCGCGTGGCATCCGCGAGCGTCTGCAACTGAATAGGCCAATCTATGCGCGGACCTCAGCCTATGGTCATTTTGGGCGCGACGTCGAAGACGATGGCGGGTTTTCTTGGGAAAGGACGGAACTCGCAGACGATTTGAGGCGTGCGTTCAACTAGAAGTAACCTCGGCGCAGCTCAAACTCAGCCATCCCAGGGGCACGAGGAGCGACCACGGCGCGTTCTCTATGGCCGCCGAGCAGGTCCGAAACTCAGACCGGCTCAGCGACTTCTCCTTCAACAAATGCTCCCGGCACTCAGGATTGAGTTGCCGCCCGTGGGTGGTCTCGATCCCAAGAAACTATTTCCGGCCGTTCCGACAACAATGGCACTCGAGATCGGGTTCGGCGGTGGCGAACACCTTGCCTATCAAGCGCATAACCGGCCCGATGCCGGATTCTTGGGCGTTGAGCCCTATGTCAACGGAGTTGCCAGCCTGTTGCACCATATCGAGGAGCGACGCATCGCAAATGTCAGGATTTTTCAAGACGATGCGCGGCTTCTCCTGAACGCCCTGACCGATGACAGTTTGGATCAGGCGTTCATCCTTTTTCCCGACCCGTGGCCCAAGTCACGACACCACAAGCGGCGAGTTATCAATTCTACGACCATTCGTGGTCTTGCGGACAAGCTCAAATCGGGCGGAGAACTCAGAATAGCGACGGACCATCCCGGATATCTGCACTGGATCATGGCGTCGCTATGGCGAGTGCCCGATTTTCATTGGCTCGCAGAGCGCCCCGAAGACTGGCGCAACCGCGAATCTGACTGGCCCGAGACCCGCTACGAAAAAAAGGCCCTGATCGATGGAAGACAGCCGGTTTATCTGCGCTTCTGTCGAAAATAGCTGTTCGTGGCGTCAAAACTCCTTGCACTCGCTGCTCGGACAATGCATATCCTCCCTATTATTTTCGATGGAACTCAAGTTTAGGAGTGGGTCTTGTCGCCCGCTCCTTTTGGTATGCCGTGGCGACTGGATCGAAAACAGAGCAACGTGTGGTAAACCTGATCGAGCCGGTGATCGAGGATCTGGGCTACGAGCTGGTGCGTGCGCGTTTGATGGCGGCGCCCCGCCGGACACTTCAAGTCATGGTCGAACCAGGCGACCATGAATCCCAGATGACCGTCGAGGCCTGTGCCGAAATCAGCCAAATGTTATCAGCGATTTTGGATGTCGAAGATCCGATTGGTGGAGCCTATGATCTCGAAGTCAGTTCGCCGGGACTCGATAGGCCCCTCGTCAAGCTAGAGCATTTCGAGCGTTTTGAAGGCTTCGAGGCGAGGGTTGAAACCGGTTTGCCAATCGATGGCCAAAAGCGTTTTCGCGGTCGGCTTCGCGGTGTCTCCGGCGGCAAAGTTGTATTGGACACTGAGGGCGTAGAACGAACTTTTGCAGTCGAGGACATCCGAAAGGCGAAACTTGTTCTCAACGATGAATTGCTGGGAAAGGCGGAGCGATAGCATGCATGGACCTGAGACAGCTCACTGGGTGCGTGGTCTGAAGGGAACAGTCGATGGAGCTTAGCGCCAGTTTGGGACGTGCCGAATTGTTGCGAGTAGCGGAAACCGTCGCTCAGGAAAAAGGTATCACCGCGACTGAGGTCATCGAAGCGCTGGAAAGTGCGGTTCAGACAGCGGCGCGGCGCAAATATGGCATGGAGCATGCAATCGTCTCCGAAATCGATCGCAAAACTGGCGAGATCCGGCTTTATCGTGAGCTTTCCGTAGCCGGAGATGTCGAGGATCCGGCGCTGCAAATCTCGGTTGAGGAGGCGCGCGACCGCAATCCTGCAGCTCAAGTCGGTGATGTGATCCTCGATCCATTGCCGCCGATCGATCTTGGCCGCATCTCGGCGCAAAGCGCCAAACAGGTGATTGTGCAGAGGGTCCGCGATGCCGAGCGCCAAAGACAGTACGAGGAGTACAAAGACCGTATCGGCCAAGTCGTTGTTGGCGAGGTCAAGCGGATGGAGCATGGTAATGTTTTTGTCGATCTCGGCCGTGCCGAGGCGATTGTCCGCCGAGAGGACCTGATTCCGCGGGAAAGCTACCGTACCAAGGACCGCATCCGTGCCTACGTCTACGATGTACGCAGCGAGTCGCGTGGCCCGCAGATCTTTTTGTCACGCGCCCATCCTAGCTTCATGATCAAGCTCTTTGAACAGGAAGTTCCAGAGATTTATGACGGGATCATCGAGATCAAGGCGTGTTCCCGTGATCCTGGCAGTCGGGCCAAGATTGCCGTGATTTCCAAGGACTCCAGCATTGATCCAGTGGGCGCTTGTGTCGGCATGCGCGGCAGCCGTGTACAAGCCGTTGTGCAAGAACTCGTCGGCGAAAAGGTCGATATCATCCCCTGGTCGCCGGATGAGGCGACATTCGTCGTGAATGCTCTCGCACCTGCGGAAGTGAGCAAGGTCGTACTCGATCCGGACAACAACCGCATCGAGGTAATCGTACCCGACCAGCAGCAACACATCGCGATCGGCAGGCGCGGTCAAAATGTTCGGTTGGCGTCGCAGCTCACCGGCTGGGATATCGACATCGTCTCTGAGACCGAAGACTCGGACCGCCGTAATCGCGAGTTCAACGAACTCACCGAAATGTTCGTTAACGGCCTCAATGTCGAAGAGGTCATCGCGCAATTGCTCGTCACCGAAGGCTTCACTTCCGTTGAGGAAATCGCGCACACGGACGTTTTAGAGCTTGCCGAGGTCCAGGGTTTCGATGAGGACATCGCATCGGCTCTTAAAGAGCGCGCGATGGCAGAACTTGAGGAACGCGAAGCTCGGATGCGCCAAGAGGCGGCCGACATGAACATCACTGACGATCTCTTGGAGTTCGAGCCGCTCACCATCGAATTCGTTCTTGCTCTGGGACAAAAGGGTATCCTCACGCTTGAAGATCTTGCCGATCTTGCCGGTGACGAGCTGATCGAGCTTTTGCCGGAGGCCGACATCTCGGAAGATGACGCCGGCCACCTGATCCTCTTGGCACGTGTGGCGCTAGGCTGGATCAGCGAGGAAGATCTACCCTCGATCGAGGAAGAAGATGTCGAGGGCGAAGCGGTCGAGAACGAGCCGAATGAAGACGAAGCCAAGAACGAGGAGGCGTCGGTCTGAGCGAAGCGATCATGGAAACCACTTGGCCCGAAATAGAAGGCGAACCGATCGACGGTTCTGCCACCAATGCCGGCGCGGAGCATCGACGTGATGCGCAGCGCCAATGTGCGGTGTGCAAAGAAACATTCGCCAAAGACGCGCTGATACGCTTCGTTCGCGGACCGGAAGGCTGGGTGGTTGCCGATCTCGCCGAAAAGCTCCCAGGTCGCGGTGTATGGATTCTGGCCAAGCGCAACCATATAGAAGCGGGGATCAAACGACATGTCTTCAGACGTGGTCTTGGTTCTGACGCTCGGGTTGACGCCTCGCTGGTGTCTGAAATCGAGTTCTCATTGGCCCGGCGTGGCCTCGACACGTTGGGTTTGGCGCGAAGAGCGGGTGAGGTTGTCACGGGCTTCGATAACGTGGCAAAACAGCTGGCGGCAACCAACCGCACTTCCGATGAGGGACGGTCCAGTCGAAAAAAGAAGTCGGGTGTGCTCGTCACTGCAGCAGACGCGTCGCTTGGAGGTGACGCCGCAAGGCTTCGCGCTCGTGCGGTGGGTGCATACAAGGTGGTCGCATTTTCGAGAGGCGAACTAGGTCGGGCGCTTGGACGTGACGAAGTGGTTCATGCCTTGATCTTGCCCGGCAAGCTCGCCGCGCGTTTTTTTACGGAAGTGACGCGGCTGCATGGATTTCGTGACCTGAAGGTTGATGATCCGGGTCAAAATTGTGGTTATGGTTCTGAGGTGGCATCGGCGATATGAGTGAATCAAAAAGCCAGGATCGCAGCGCGCGGATTGGTCTTTCGAGGCCAGCAGGCGGCCGTCTCGAGCTTAAGAAAAAAGTCGATAGCAACATGGTCCGCCAGAGCTTCTCGCATGGGCGGAGCAAACAAGTTGCTGTCGAGGTCAAGCAGAAGCGTCGCGGCGCGGGTCGCCCTTCCGAGGAAGCTCAAGGCGAACCCACAGTCGTTGAAACGAAGAAAGCGCCTGCAGGGCCGCGCGAGGCGAAGGCTCCGCCAAGATCGGGACAGCAGGCACGCGGTTCCGGACGAGGTCAGACGCGTGACGCGGGCAAGCGTTCCTCAGGAGGAGGTCAGCGTCAGCAGGTTGTTCTGAAACCGCTGACCGATGAGGAAAAAGCGGTGCGCATGCGCGCGCTGAGCGAGGCACGCAAAGTCGAAGACGAAGCCCGCAAACGCGCCGAAGAGAACGCTCGACGCGCTACCGAGGATGCCGCCCGGCGCAAGGCCGAAGAAGAGGCCGCGCTTGCCCGCAAGGCCGAGGAGGACGTGCGCCGCAAGGCGGAGGAAGATGCTCGCCGTCGTGCCGAAGAACAAGCGGCACGGTTGCTTGCTGAGGAGGAGCGTCGCCGCAAAGAGGATGACGACAAGCAAGCGGCAATCCAGGCGGCCCAAGAAAAAATCGAAGCGCTTCAGGCCAAGGCTCCCGACGAGAACGCCAAGACCGAAGACAAGCCTACGCCAAAATCCGAACCGGAATCTGGTAAACCCAAGGGTGGTCGCGCGCGCACACGGGAAGAGGAAGAGGAAGAAAGAGGCCGCACTCGCGGAAAGCCTGATCGTCGTGGGGCCGGCAACAAACGCTCGGATCGCCGAGGTCGCGTTGTTCTTAACGAAGAAGACGAGGAAGAGCTTAGGGCACCAAGCTTGGCGGCGATGCGGCGACGCTTGGAGCGCGAACGTCGCCAGAATGCATCAAGCAACGAGCCACAGGTTCGCGAAGTCGTCTTGCCCGAAACCATCTCGGTTCAGGATCTTGCGTCCCGCATGGCCGTGCGAGGTGCGGAGGTCGTCAAAACCCTGATGAAGAACGGGATCATGGCGACCATCAACCAAAATCTCGATGCCGATACTGCTGAACTGGTCGTTGGCGAGTTCGGTCACAAAGTCAAACGTGTCAGCGAGGCGGACGTCGAGGAGGGGGTACTCGGCATTGATGACCGAGAGGAAGATCTGCGTCCCAGGCCGCCGGTCGTTACAGTCATGGGCCATGTTGATCACGGCAAAACGTCGCTTCTCGACGCGCTTCGTCAGAGTGATGTGGTGGCCGGCGAGGCTGGCGGGATTACCCAGCATATCGGTGCCTACCAGATCGATGTCGGCCACGGCATTCCTGTGACTTTCATTGACACGCCGGGCCACGAGGCATTTACCGAGATGCGCGCTCGTGGCGCGTCGGTCACTGATATTGTCGTTCTGGTCGTCGCAGCTGATGACGGCGTGATGCCCCAAACAATCGAAGCCATACGCCACGCACAAGCGGCCAAGGTGCCGATCGTTGTGGCCGTCAACAAGATTGATAAGCCGGAAGCTAATCCCGAACGGGTCAAGAATGAACTCTTGAGCTACGACCTGATCGTCGAGGACTTCGGCGGCGAGGCGCAGGCTGTTGAAGTCAGCGCCATTCAAAAGAAAGGCCTCGATACGCTGATCGAGGCTATCCAGCTCCAATCCGAACTGCTCGATCTCAAAGCCAATCCCAATCGTGAGGCACAGGGCTCGATCATCGAGGCCCGTCTGGACCGTGGCCGTGGTGTGGTCGCAACAGTATTGGTCCAGGCCGGAACGTTGAGAGTGGGCGATATCATTGTCGCTGGAGGTCAATGGGGACGGGTGCGCGCCTTGGTTGACGATCACGGCAACACTGTCGAGGAAGCGGGACCTTCTCGACCGGTTGAACTGTTGGGCCTGGATGGTGTTCCGGATGCCGGCGACAATGTTTCTGCGGTCGAGAACGAGCGCCGCGCGCGCGACATCACCGAATATCGTCAGCGCAAACGCCGGATCTCGGGCCAGATGACCGCGGTCAACGGAGCGGCTGGCGGCACTACGCTCGAGGACATGTTCTCGCAGCTCAAGAGTGGTGAGGCCAGCGAACTGCCTCTAGTGGTCAAGAGCGATGTGCATGGCTCGCTCGAAGCTATCAACGCCGGGCTCGACAAACTCGGTACGGACGAGGTGTCGGTGCGCCTTCTCCACGGCGGGGTCGGCGGTATCACTGAAAGTGATGTCACGCTGGCGAAGGCCTCGAGCGGTATCATCATCGGCTTTAACGTGCGCGCCAATGCTCAGGCCCGCGAGCTGGCACGCCGTGAAGGTGTTGATATCCGCTACTACTCGATCATTTATGAGCTGCTTGATGATATGAAGGGTCTCATGTCGGGCTTGCTCGCACCGGAAGCCAAAGAAGAGATTCTGGGTCATGCCGAGATCCGCGAGGTCTTTAACATCAGCAAGGTCGGCAAGGTTGCCGGTTGCCGCGTCGTCGATGGCATGGTGAGACGTCAGGCGCGGGCACGCCTGTTGCGTGACGATGTTGTCGTCTACGAAGGGCCCCTAGGCTCCCTTAAGCGGTTCAAGGAGGATGTCCGCGAAGTCAGAGAAGGTTTTGAGTGCGGCATGTCTTTTGAGAGCTACAATGACATCAACCAGGGGGATGTGATCGAGGTCTATGAGATGCGCGAGGTCGCACGCTCACTTTGATCGCCAGCCCCAATCCTCAAAGGGCTTTGCTGAGCGCGCGCGGCGCCGCGTTGCTGGCAACACGGCCCGAATCTCCCGGAATTCCAATGGCACGTCGTGCACGACATGAATCGCCTTCCCAACGCCAGCTTCGAGTGGCGGAGCAAATCCGTCACATTCTGGCGGAAGCTCTCACGCGCGGCGAGCTTCATGATCCGAGATTAGTCGACGTCAATGTGACAATCGGCGAAGTCCGTGTATCGCCCGACTTACGGCAAGCGACAGTTTTCGCGGCCGAACTTGGCAAGCGCTTGTCGCCCTCGACGCTCGAAGCACTCGAGGACGCAGCAGCACGCCTTGGCGGTCAGGTCGGCCGCCGGATGCATCTCAAATATGCACCGAGATTGCGTTTCGTCGAGGATACACTTTTCGATGACGCCGCCAAAATGGATCGCCTCATCGACGAAGCCATCAAGACCTTGCCGAAACAGGGTGCGGTCGGCAGCACCGGCGGTGGGGATTCAGATGGTGCGTAGGCGCAAGGGACGCCGGGTCGATGGTTGGCTGATCATCGACAAGGAAGCGGGCATGACCTCCACGCAGGCCGTGGGTCGCGTGCGCCGGTTGACCCAGGCGCAGAAAGCGGGCCATGGCGGAACGCTCGACCCGATTGCGACTGGCATTCTGCCAATCGCCTTGGGCCAGGCGACCAAGACCGTTCCCTACATCATGGATGCCAGCAAAAAATATCGCTTTACAGTTTGCTTTGGCCAATCGACGACGACAGACGATTGTGAGGGGGAAATTGTCCGGGAGTCGGAGAATCGGCCGGAAAACCGTGACATCGTTGAGCGGCTTGAGCCATTTTTGGGAACCATAATGCAGCGGCCACCCTCGTTCGCTGCAATCAGGGTCGATGGCCGCCGCGCTTATGATTTAGCGCGAGAAGGCAATCCACAAGAACTTCCAGAGCGCGAAGTTCGGATCGATAGCTTCGATCTCGTTGACCGACCTGATGCCGACCATGCCGTTTTCGAAGTAGAATGTGGCAAAGGCACTTACGTTCGGTCGCTTGCCCGCGATCTAGGTCAAGCACTTGGCTGTTTCGGTTATGTGAGTGCGCTCCGCCGAACAGCCGTCGGCAACTTCGATTTGAAATGTGCTGTGACGTTGGAAGCGCTCCAGCACATGGCGGATGAGGATACACTTCCTCAGGCTTTTCTCTCGGTGGAGACAGCGCTGGCCGACATCCCGGCACTTGCCGTCACCGAGCCTCAGGCGCACCGGTTGCGCTCTGGCCAGACCATACGGGTCACAGCCCAAACAATTCACGGGCCGGCCCATAGTGGTGACACCATCAAGGCGGTTCGAGAAGGCGAGCTCGTCGCCCTCGCCCGACTTGACGGCTCAGAGCTCTCGCCGATGCGCGTCTTTCACACCTGACGAGACGAACGAGCCGTCGATAGGATCTAGGATCGATGTCGATTACTGCAGAACGCAAACAGACTCTCATCACCGAATATCAGACCAAGGAGCAGGATACAGGCTCCCCAGAGGTCCAAGTCGCCATTTTGAGCGAACGAATCAACAATCTCACGGAGCACTTGAAGTCTCACCAAAAAGACTTCGCATCGCGACGAGGCCTCTTGATGATGGTCGGTCAAAGGCGCCGTCTCTTGGACTACCTCAAGAGCAAGGACGAGATCCGCTATCGAGGGCTCATCGAACGGCTTGGCTTAAGACGTTGACCAGCAATTCTACCCACGGACAGGCCGCACTCGGGCGGTCACGTCTCACACATGTAAATGGCCGTGATCGCACGAGATGAGCGGGCCGCACGCAGCCATGAAGGCAGAAATAGATGTTTGAAATTGTAACCAAAGAGCTCGAATGGGCCGGCCGCAAACTTGTTCTCGAGAGCGGTCGGATTGCCCGACAGGCCGACGGCGCGGTTATGGCGAGTTGGGGCGACAATGTTGTTCTCGCCACCGTTGTCGCTGCGAAATCGATCAGGCCAGGACAAGACTTCTTTCCACTCACGGTAAACTATCAAGAAAAGGCATTTGCCGCCGGGCGCATACCAGGCGGCTTCTTCAAGCGTGAGGGGAGACCTTCCGAGAAAGAGACGTTGACGTCGAGGTTGATCGACCGGCCTGTACGTCCGCTTTTTCCGGATGACTTCAAAAACGAAACCCAAGTGATCGTCACGGTGCTCGCCCATGACGGTGAGACGGATCCCGACATCCTCGCCATGATTGCTGCGAGTGCCGCGCTCACCATCAGTGGTATTCCTTTCCTCGGCCCGATTGGCGGTGCGCGTGTCGCTTACATTAACGAAGAGTTCGTTCTGAACCCTTCGGTCGAGCAACTCAAAGAGAGTAGGCTTGATCTGGTGGTGGCAGGCACCCGCGATGCCGTGATGATGGTCGAATCCGAGGCTTGGGAGCTTGCTGAGGATGTGATGTTGGGTGCTGTCTTGTTTGGCCATAGGGCCTTTCAGCCGGTCATCGACGTCATTATCGATCTCGCTAAGCAATGTGCCAAGGATCCCTGGGAACTCGAGACCTCGGATTACTCGTCACTCAAGGCAACGATGACTGAGGTTTTCGGTCCGGCTTTGCGTGAGGCCTATGCCGAGCCGGTCAAGCAGGCGCGCCAGGAAAAGATCGCGACGATCCGCGATGAAGCTATGGCAGCGCATGGCGGCGAAACCGAAGACGAGGCCCTTATCGCCGCTGGTGTCTTCAAGTCCGTGGAGAAGGATATCGTTCGCGGGCAAATACTCGATGACGGAACACGCATCGACGGCAGATCCCTCAATTCCGTGAGGCCTATCGTTTCCGAGGTGGGAATTCTACCTCGTGTCCATGGCTCCGCCTTGTTCACCCGCGGCGAAACGCAAGCCATCGTGGTGGCCACACTCGGAACCGGGCAAGACGAGCAAGTCATCGACGCGCTCGAGGGTGATATTCGTCAAAACTACATGCTTCATTACAACTTCCCTCCCTATTCCGTTGGAGAAGCGGGACGGATCGGCTCGCCGGGGCGGCGTGAAATCGGCCACGGCAAGCTCGCCTGGCGTGCGACCCATCCTCTGCTTCCGGCGAAAGAGGCCTTTCCCTACACGATTCGTGTCGTGTCCGAGGTCACCGAGAGCAACGGGTCGAGTTCGATGGCGACTGTTTGCGGCACATCGCTCGCTTTGATGGATGCCGGCGTTCCGCTCACCCGCCCAGTCGCGGGTATTGCCATGGGGCTGATCAAAGAAGGCGATCGCTTCTCGGTGTTGTCCGACATTCTCGGAGATGAGGACCATTTAGGCGACATGGATTTCAAGGTCGCCGGAACTGAACTTGGTGTCACCTCATTGCAAATGGATATCAAGATCGCTGGTATTACCGAGGAAATCATGCGCGTGGCACTCGATCAGGCTCGTGATGGACGCCTCCACATATTGGGCGAGATGGCAAAAGCGATCGGCTCTGGCCGCACGGAGATGCGCGATACGGTCCCGCGGGTGACAACGATCAAGATCCCTCAAGACAAGATCGGCGCGGTGATCGGTCCAGGCGGAAAGGTAATTCGGGAGATTTGTGAAACCACGGGTGCCAAGATCGACATCGACGATGATGGCACAGTCAAGATCGCATCTGCCGATGCCAAAGCGAGCCAAGAAGCTGAAGACTGGATCCGTGGCCTCACAGCAACGCCGGAAGTGGGTGCAATCTACAACGGCAAAGTTGTCCGCGTCGTCGATTTTGGGGCGTTCATCAACTTCCTTGGAAGCCAAGACGGCCTATGTCATATCTCCGAGCTCGCTGAAGAACGTGTCGGTAAGGTCTCGGATGTTGTCAATGAGGGTGATCAGGTCAAAGTCCAAGTTCTGGCGATTGACGATCGGGGAAAAATCAAACTCAGCATGCGCTCGGTTGATCAAGAGAGTGGCGAAGCGCTGGAGGTCGAGCCTCGGCCTCAGCGGTCTGGAGGTCAACGCAGGCAGAGGGCGAGTTAGAAAGTCCTAAATAGAGGAATATTTTTACTGGATATCAACGCTCAATCGGGTCAATATGCTCTGACACGATTCGCACGTTGGCGTTCAACTGGAGCGTGGAAAGCAGATAATGAGTGTCATTCAGCCAGCAGTTATTTCCGGCGCCGAGGTTTGGCCCCTAGTCGAGGGCGGCAAAGGTGTGGCGGTCACCAACGGCCAGAGTAGCGGTGCTTGGGCCGCGGCTGGTGGCGTTGGAACGTTTTCTGGCGTCAACGCCGACGTTCTTGACAGCAATGGCGAACGCGTACCGCTCGTCTATCACGAAAAGTCCCGCCAAGGACGTCATGAGGAGCTTATTCGCTACTCGATCCAAGGTGCCATCAGTCAAGCACAGATTGCCCACGATGTTCGCGGTGGCGAAGGCCGTATCCACATGAACGTGCTTTGGGAAATGGGCTCATGCGAGCGTGTTCTCAAAGGCGTTCTTGCAGGAGCGAAAGGCCTAGTTCACGGTGTCACCTGCGGTGCTGGCATGCCCTACAAGCTTGGCGAAATCTGCGCGCATCATAATGTTCACTATTATCCCATTGTGTCGTCCGCACGTGCCTTTCGGGCTCTGTGGAAACGTGCCTACCACAAAGTTTCAGATTTCCTTGGTGCCGTGGTCTACGAGGATCCCTGGCGCGCTGGCGGGCATAATGGGCTATCCAATAGCGAAGACCCGGCCGAGCCCGAACCGCCGATTGGTCGTGTGCATGAGCTGCGCAAGCTCATGTCGAGCGTGGGTCTATCCAACGTGCCGATTGTCATGGCCGGTGGCGTATGGCATCTCAGAGACTGGAAGGATTGGATCAATAACAAGGATCTAGGTCCTATCGCTTTCCAATTTGGGACACGGCCGCTACTAACGCGGGAGAGCCCCATACCTGAGAACTGGAAAAAGCGGCTTCTTAGTCTGGTCGAGGGTGATGTCCTACTCCATCGCTTTTCGCCCGCGGGCTTTTACTCCTCGGCGGTCAAGAATAATTTCTTGAACGAGCTTATTG
>CAYPOV010000091.1:0-14607 GCA_964412385.1 uncultured Geminicoccaceae bacterium | reverse complement strand
ACCGTCGCCGACATTATCCACGATACCAATTCCAGCGCCCGGGAGCTATCAAAAACATGCGAACCGGCGACACAAAGCCAATCACGCGAAATGTCCGACTGAATACTCTTCGCCTGGCTGCCACATTGCGCCGCCTCACCGCGGGACGGTGCCATAGTCTTGGCGGTGCGTTCTGCTGAGATAAGCTTCTTTACCGGCTTGTACTTTATACCACGTAGTGGGCCCTCGGCGCCTGCTCATCGAATCGCTGTTTCCAGCAGCATTCCGAAGGCCCCGTTGTATCCGCGACCTTGGCTGCCTGAATGACCTTGGCGCCATCTACGCTGACCGGAATATGCGCGCGCATTGAGCATGTTTCTGGCGGGCATTGCGCTCGCCAGCGGTCACGGTCGGACGCGTGCGGTCTTCGGCGGAAACGAGGGGGCATACAGTTTGGGCCATGTCCAGGGCATAGCAAACTCGGTCCCCTTAGTGAATCTGTCGTAGGCGCTGGTGCACTGGGGACAATTGGACCTTGCTTTGTAACGAGGAAGAGCTGAGCCATGGCAAGAAGCTGCCCATCATCCATCCTCGATGTATGCGTTGCCACCCCAAGCAGAGTTTCAGGCGTGAACGCCTTGTGGTTCGATTGTGGATCAATACGTAAGAAGTCCCAATTTTGTCGATAGTCGCCGCTTCATGAAGTTAGTTTTTCGATTTCGCAACGCAATAGCGAATAAAATACATTCAACAACCTCTACTGTGCGATGCTAGTCCTAGTTCTGTTAGTCTGCTGGTTGTTGGGCGCTTCTGAGTTTTCGCAAGAAAATTCCGAATATCTTGAAAGTTGGCTTTCAAGATGACGTTGGATTTGTTAAAATCGTAGAGTACAACTAGATATCAGGGAAATTGACCATGAAAACACTAGCGCTAGGGATCTTGACCGCTTTCGCAGCGAGCACTGCCGTCGCTGGTGAAATGCATTACGGCGTTGCCGAAGAGAATAGTGCGATGATTACCGAGGCACCCGTGCTGACGTTCCCAGGGTTCGAGAAAGTGCAACGCCGTATCGACATTGCAACCGCGAGAATGGTCACGACCGAAGGCTCAGTATTCGTTGCACTTGAGACGTCGGAACTGAAGCCGGGTCATGCCTACACAATGTGGTTTGTTCCCATAAACGCTCCGGAAAACTGTGCCAACGATCCATGCGATTCCAGTGATGTTGTCGGAAATCGTGACCTCGTCGAGTCCGATGTTAGCTACGGTGACGGGGCTGTGGCGAACGCCGCTGGCGAGGCCTCGTTCGCAGCGCATCGTAGGACGGGTGAGCTGCCAGGCGCATGGTTCGGTACTGGCCTTAAGCACCCTATGTCTGCCGAGGTTCACCTTGTGATCCGCGATCATGGGCCCGCTCAAGAGCTTGATGACGTCATTGACGCAATCAGCACACATAATGGCGGCTGTACCGTCGATAGCGCGCCTGACTTTGAAGGTGCCAGACTTGGCAAAGTCGGTATGTACAAATGTCACAATGTACAGGATGCAATCTTCAAGCAGCAGGCATCGTCATAATATTACAGCATGACTTATGACTGTTGTCTTGTCATCACTTGCGGGAGCCAGCGCCGAGACCACCGAAAAGCGGCGCTGGCTCCCGACACTAGCCTGCATACGAACCAACCCGCCTTTATCATGTGAACGGGCAGATTCGATCACGAATAAGAGTAACCTGTCTTGATGCTATTTGGTGCGCTTCAAGGTGAACGACGGGCTCTTGGTCATGGGGTAGCCCGAGCGACAGGATCCTTAGCTCACGCTGCCTGATCCTTTGAAGCTTGGCGCTCGTTATCTGAAAGGGCCATCGCGGGAGATGCGTGCACGGGCAGTCGGATAGCTTCTTCTGCTGAGAATTCGCCTTGACTCTTGGTTCTGTTTGCGCTGCGGGTGCGCTGCTCATCGATAGTGGCGATTGCAGGTGCAATGTCGTCTCGGTGAGGTGATTGAGCAAGCCGAGGTCGAGCATGGGCGCGAGTGATCTGGAGGTTGCATCGTCCCGGCCGGGGAACCGTCCGCGACATCCCGGAAAAGGGCGGAAACGCGGCCGCATGGCGGTACGCGGACGGGAGCTTGAGCCGCGCGCTTTGGAGGATATCCGTGCGCTGTTGGGTGACCGGCAGCGGCGTCGCGATCTTTTGATCGAATACTTGCACCTTATCCAGGACGCTTACGGGCATCTTTCGGCGCGCCATCTCTGTGCCCTGGCGGAAGAGATGCGGCTGTCTCAGACGGAAGTATATGAGGTCGCGACCTTCTACGCACATTTCGATGTGGTGCGTGAGAATGAGACGCCGCCTCCGGGCCTGACAGTCCGTGTTTGCGTCAGCTTGACATGCGCGCTCAAAGGGGCCGCAGCATTGCAGGAGGCGCTGGTTCGCGAAGTCGATCCCGCAGTGGTTCGCGTGGTGCGGGCTCCTTGTATGGGCCGATGCGCCGAAGCACCCGCGGTGGAGATCGGCCACCGTCATATCGCACCTGCGAGTGTTTCGAAGATCCAGGAGACGATCGAGTCCGATGCGTTCGAACCTCTTTCAATTCAAGTGGAGACATTGGCGGCCTATCGCGCCCGCGGAGGCTTTGCGCTACTCGAAGCTTTGAGGCGTGGCGAACGATCGCCTGAGGATGTCATCGAGAGTTTGAGCGACTCGGGGCTGCGGGGCCTGGGTGGCGCCGGTTTCCCGACGGACCGGAAATGGACCTTCGTGCGCCAAGCGGCGGCCCCACGCTATCTTTGTGTCAACGCCGATGAAGGCGAGCCCGGCACCTTCAAGGACCGCCACTACTTGGAAACGGGTCACTGGCAGGTTCTTGAAGGCATGATGATCGCCGCTTGGGCCGTAGAGGCGGCTCGCTGTTACATCTATTTGCGCGACGAGTATCCGGGACTTCATCGGCTGCTGGACGAGGCAATCGCAGGCTTGGAAAGGGAAGGCCTGATCGAACCAGGTTGTGTCGAGCTGCGTCGCGGAGCCGGGGCCTATATTTGCGGCGAGGAATCCTCGATGATCGAAAGCATCGAGGGCAAACGCGGCTTGCCGCGCCACCGGCCGCCTTATGTGGCGCAAAAGGGGCTGTTTGGCCGGCCGACGCTCGTCAATAATGTCGAGACTCTTTACTGGGTGCCAACCATATTGCGCGACGGAGCGGAGGCCTTCGCGATCGAGGGACGCCATGGCGCGAAGGGGCTTCGTTCCTATTCGGTGTCGGGCCGGGTCAAGGAGCCCGGCGTCAAGCTGGCCCCTGCCGGAATCACCTTGCACGAGCTGATCGAGGAGTTTTGTGGTGGCATGGAGCCGGGCCACGAGCTCTTGGGGTATCTTCCTGGCGGGGCGTCGGGCGGCATTCTACCGGCCTCGATGGCGGATTTGCCGCTCGATTTCGGCACGCTCGAAAAGTATGGCTGCTTTGTCGGCAGTCATGCCGTCGTCGTTCTCTCGACAGAAGACGACGTCAAGGCCGCAGCGCTCAATCTCATGCGGTTTTTCGAAGATGAGTCTTGCGGTCAATGCACTCCCTGCCGTGCCGGCACGGAAAAAGCTGTGAAGCTCATGGAACGCGGCGATTGGGACCAAGATCTATTGCGAGAACTTGGCCAGGTGATGGCAGACGCCTCGATTTGCGGGTTGGGGCAGGCCGCTGCCAATCCCGTACGGTCGGTTCTTGACTATTTTCCTGAAGCTTTCCAGCTATCGGGAGTGCGCAAATAATGGCGGCAACGATTCGCTTCGAACTCGATGGTGAACCGGTCGAAGCGCGCGGAGGCGAAACGATCTGGCAAGCCGCCAGGCGCTGCGGCACGGAGATCCCGCATCTCTGCTGGTTGCCTGAACCTGATTATCGCGGTGACGGCAATTGCCGAGCCTGCATGGTGGAGATCGAGGGTGAGCGTGTCCTGGCAGCCTCATGTATCCGTCTGCCGAGTGACGGCATGAAGGTGAGAACGGCAAGTGCGCGGGCGGAAAAAGCGCGCTCGATGGTGATGGAGCTGTTGGCGGCGGATCAGCCGGCACGCGAAGATTCCCATGACCGGGACAGCAAGTTTTGGCGCTGGGCGGATGCGACAGGGGTCGAGACCAGCCGGTTTCCTGGCCGCGAGACTTGGGCGCCTGATCCTAGCCATCCCACGATGCGGGTCCATCTCGATGCCTGTATTCAGTGCAATCTTTGTGTGCGGGCCTGCCGCGAAGTCCAAGTGAATGATGTGATCGGTATGGCCTATCGCGGGCATGCGTCGAAGATCGTCTTCGACATGGATGATCCGATGGGACAATCCACCTGTGTTGCCTGCGGGGAATGTGTTCAGGCTTGTCCGACGGGAGCCTTGATGCCGGCGATACTCATTGATGCTGAGGCAAGGGGCGACCGTGCGCAAGACCGCGAGGTGGAGAGCGTTTGTCCCTATTGTGGGGTTGGTTGCCAGATCACCTATCACATTAAGGACGACGCGATCCGCTATGTTACGGGCCGCAATGGTCCCGCCAATGAAAATAGGCTTTGTGTCAAAGGCCGGTTCGGCTTCGATTATGTAACCCACCCGGAGAGGCTAACGCGGCCATTGATCCGCAAAGAAGGTGTGGGAAAGTCGGCCGACGACGATATCGATCCGGCCAATCCCTGGACGCATTTCCGCGAAGCCAGTTGGGAGGAAGCGCTGGAATGCACCGCTTCCGGATTGAAGCGCGTCCGTAACGCGCATGGTGGGAGAGCGCTTGCTGGATTCGGCTCCGCCAAATGCTCCAATGAGGAGGCCTATCTCTTTCAAAAGCTGGTGCGTTCGGGATTTGGTAGCAATAATGTCGACCTTTGCACCCGGCTTTGCCACGCTTCATCCGTGGCGGCCCTCATGGAGGGGATCGGCAGCGGCGGGGTCACGGCCGCCTTCAACGAGGTCAAGCATGCCGATGTGATCGTCGTGATTGGCGCCAATCCCACGGAGAACCATCCAGTTGCGGCGACGTACTTCAAACAGGCCGCCAAGCGCGGTGCCAAGCTCATCGTCGCCGATCCGCGTGGCCAGGCGCTTCGGCGCCACGCCAGCCATATGCTGCAATTCACGCCCGGGAGCGATGTGGCGCTCTTGAATGCGCTCATGAACGTCATCGTCGACGAAGAGCTTTTCGATCGCCAATATGTCCAGGCGCACACTGAAGGTTTCGAACATCTCAAGGAGCATCTCGCCCAGTTTCCGCCGGAACGGATGGCGCCGATTTGCGGCATCGCACCGGACCGCTTGCGCACCGTGGCACGGCTTTACGCGCGCGCCGAGGCGGCGATCATCTTTTGGGGCATGGGGATCTCGCAGCATGTTCATGGCACCGACAATGCGCGCTGTTTGATCTCGCTCGCCATGATGTGCGGGCAAACTGGTCGGCCCGGCACAGGACTTCATCCCTTGCGGGGCCAGAACAATGTTCAGGGTGCTTCGGATGCGGGGCTGATCCCGATGGTGTTCCCGGACTATCACAACGTGGCCGATCGCGAGTATCGCCGGATGCTCGAGGATTTTTGGAGGACTCCACTCGATGATCAACCGGGGCTAACGGTCGTCGAGATCATGGATGCGATCCATGACGATCAGATTCGTGCGATGTATATCATGGGCGAGAACCCGGCTATGTCGGATCCCAATGTCGGTCACGCCAGACAGGCACTCGCCAAGCTCGAACATCTGGTGGTTCAGGATATATTTCTCACAGAAACCGCCAAATATGCCGATGTCGTACTGCCCGCGTCGGCCTGGCCGGAAAAGACCGGGACGGTGACCAACACCAACCGCCAAGTCCAGCTTGGCAGGAGGGCTCTAACGCTGCCGGGCGAGGCCAAGGAAGATTGGTGGATCACGCAGGAATTGGCAAGAAGGCTCGGCTTGGAATGGAGCTATCGCGGGCCAGCCGATGTGTTCTCGGAAATGAAACAGGTGATGCCGTCACTCGACAATATCACCTGGGAGCGGCTCGAAAAGGAAAGCTCAGTTGCCTATCCTTGTCCGGCGCCCGATCATCCGGGCAAGAGCGTTGTCTTCGAAGACCGCTTTCCAACACAAAGCGGCCGTGCCAAGCTGGTGCCTGCCGATGTGCTGCCGCCTGATGAGCAGCCGGACAACGATTATCCGCTGGTCTTGACGACGGGCCGTACGCTCGAGCATTGGCACACAGGAGCCATTACCCGCCGGGCATCGGCGCTGGATGATTTGGAGCCGGAGGCCTTTGTGGCTCTCAACCCGAACGACATGGAAAACTATGAGATTGCGCTCGGTGACTTTATTCGTATCGAGACCCGAAGGGGTGCGGTGGAGCTTGCGGCGCGGCGTGATAGTGCCATTCCCGAAGGCGTGCTCTTCATTCCGTTTTGTTTTGCGGAAGCCGCTGCCAATCTCTTGACCAATCCGCAACTCGATCCTGTCGGCAAGATTCCCGAGTACAAGTATTGCGCAGCGCGTATATCGCCGACCAGTTCGGCGGTGGCAGCAGAGTAAGTCTCTTGCCGCGGATTACCTTCGGGACGATAATCAAGCTACTCGTCGCGTCACTCATTGTCGGGATGGTGCTCGCCTATTTCAATGTCACGCCTCAAGAGATCCTGGCCTACGTACAGGCGCAAATCGGAGGGGCGATCGATAATGCCGGGTCATGGGCAGGTTGGGCGGCCTCTTACATCCTATTGGGCGCCGTCATCGTTGTGCCGCTCTGGCTCCTTCACTATCTCTGGCGGGCATTTCGGCGGTGAGGCTTCATGGTCAGTTCACGACACTGCCAACGCGATCGCTGATCCACTGAAAGCTGCGTTGCAGCCATGGTTGGTGCAGCAGCGGTTTGGGCTCGGGCGTACTGGCGACGATGGCGGGCGCGTTCTCCGGCGTCGCTTGCATCACCTGACGCCAAACGGTGGCGGGCAGATTGCTGCCATTGATCCCCGGCATGGGACTATTGTCGTCGCGACCGATCCAAACGCCGAGCACATAATTGCCTGACGCTCCGACAAACCAGGCATCGCGCGCGCCCTGGGTTGTTCCAGTCTTTCCGGCAACGTCGCGTCCCGGAATGCTCGCGGACTTACCTGTGCCTGATGTAACGACCGCTTCGAGCATGGCTTTCATGGCCGTTGCTACCGACGCCGAGGTCACGGGAACTTCGGTCGGTTTGTGGCGGTAAAGCGGCCGCCCCCACTGATCGATCACGCTTTCGACGGCATAGTGAGGCTTGCGGACACCACCGCTGGTAAACGGCGCATAGGCGGAGGTGAGATCGATCAGGGTGACTTCGGATGTCCCAAGCGCCAGTGATGGCACTGCGCGCAAATCATCGCCGATGCCGAAATGGCGCGCTGTGGCGATTACGTTTTCGAGGCCGACGAGCTGAGCCAAGCGAATAGCAACGGTGTTAATCGACCGGGCAAGGGCTTCGGTGAGGGTGATTTCACCTGCATAGACGCCGCCCGCATTGCGCGGCTGCCAATCGCCAATCGTGAAGGGAACATCGTCGATCTCGCTCGAAGGGGTCCAACCGTTCTCGAGCGCTGCCGCATAAACGAATGGCTTGAAGGCCGAGCCGGGTTGCCGCTTGGCATAGACGGCACGATTGAAGCGGCTCTCTTGATAGTCACGGCCGCCGACCATGGCCCGCACCGCGCCGCTTTGATCGAGCAGTACTAAGGCACCGTCGAGATCGGCGAGGCTGGCCGTTTCGAGGCCCGACCTCAGATATTGCTGGGCTTGGCGCTGCAAGTCGGGATCGAGGGTGGTGCGAACGACGATGTCATGATCGGGCTTGCCGAGGAACTCACTCAGACCGTCCAAGACCCAATCGGTGAAATAGGCTGCGAACTGGTTGCGATCCTGATCGACGACGTTTGCAGGCTCAGAGAGTGCGCGTTTGGCCTCATCGGTGGTGATAAGACCTTCGTCTTCCATTCGCAGCAAGACGATCGACGCGCGGTCGCGCGCGGCATCAAGGTCGTTGGTGGGTGCCAAGCGCGAAGGGGCTTTGAGTAGGCCCACGAGCATGGCAGACTGCGCTAGATCGAGATCGATCGCGGGCTTGGCGAAATAGCGTTGTGCTGCAGCTTCGATGCCATAAGCACCCGCACCGAAATAAACGCGGTTGAGGTAGAGGGTAAGAATCTCGTCCTTGTCGAGTCGGGCCTCGAGCCAAAGCGCCAGCATCAACTCCTCAATCTTGCGTTTGAGGCTGCGTTCGGGCGAAAGATAGAGGTTCTTGGCGAGCTGCTGGGTGATCGTGCTGCCGCCCTCGACATAACCTCCCGCCATGAGATTGCGCAGGACGGCACGGCCCGTGCCGATGACATCAAGACCGAAATGTGAGTAAAAGCGTTGATCCTCGGTGGCGACAACGGCGTCGACGACCTCGGGTGCGATCTCGTTCAGCTCGACAAAGGGCTGGCCTTTCAATCCGCGCTCGTCAATGACACTGTCATCCTGAGCAAGCACAATAATCTTGGCTTGTTCGGCATCTTCCCAAAGCTCGGCGGTATCGGGAAGATCGGGCGCAAATAGGAAAAACAGTGCAACCCATCCCAATAGACCCAACATCAACATGGAAGGGAGCCATCCGATCATGCGTCGCACGATGCTTCGCCGGTTTCGCGGCGCGGGGAGCTTTTTTCGAGGGGCCGGACGACGGGATGATGGTGGGCGAGACGGTATCTTGGCGCGGGCCGATTTCGATGGTTGACGACGGCGCGTTGAACTCATCGGATCTCTTCAGCAAGTCTCATGGCCGCATTTATGTGGCCATGAGCCGCAAAATGGCAAGGTAAAGCATGGCGATCGTGAGCGAAGCTGAGACAGGACCTCAAGAAGTTCGGGGGGAAGAAAAGAGTTGGCTGCTCCCTGAACCGAACAATCTTGAGTTGACACGCATGGTTCAGGGAATTGACCAAGAAGGTCGTCCCGTTGAAGCGCCCATTGTCCATGAGCGCGCACTCACGCTCTATCTCAATCGCCAGGAAATTGTGACCCTGATGACCATCGGCGATCATCCCGATTACCTGGCATTGGGCTATCTGCTCAATCAGAACATGCTGCAGCCTGACGATGAGATCACCGATATCGACCATGATGCCGAGATCGGCGTCATTGTTGTGCGGACAGCACGTGAGACCGATTTTGAAACCAAGCTGCAGAAGAAAGTGCGAACCTCCGGCTGTGCACATGGCACGATTTTCGGCGACATCATGGAAAATTTCGCCGATGCAACGCTCGCTCCCGAGGCTCGGCTGCACACGGCTTGGCTTTACGGCTTGTTGGGACGCATCAACACCCTGCCTTCACTTTATCTGAAGGCGGGGGCCATTCACGGCTGTGCCTTGTGCCAAAAAGATCGGGTTCTCGTCTATCTCGAGGATGTCGGCCGCCATAACGCTGTCGATAAGATCGCGGGCTATATGTGGCGTCACGGGATCTCTCCCGACGACAAGATCTTCTATACCACCGGTCGGCTCACGTCCGAGATGATTATCAAGACGGTGCAGATGCGCATTCCAATCTTGATCTCGCGCTCGGGCTTCACGGCCTGGGGTGTTGACCTGGCACGTCAGAGCAATCTCACCTTGATCGGTCGCGCACGTGGCAAACGGTTCTTGGCGCTGGCCGGAATTGAGCGAATTGTTTTTGATGCTGATCTTTCAACGGTTGCCGACGAGCCGAAAAAACTGAGGCGCAAAGCGGCCAATGCGGAAAACGCTCCGTGACCAGCGATGTGGTTGCCGTGATCCTCGCGGGAGGCCAGAGCCGGCGCATGGGTGGCGGTGACAAATGCCTTCTCGAACTTGCTGGACAGCCGCTCATCCAACATTGCATGGACCGGATCATGCCCCAGGTCGCTGCGGTCTTGATCAATACCAATAGTGACGGATCAAAGTACGAGCGTTTCGGTCTTCCCATCATGGCCGATGTCATCGGCGATCATGCTGGACCGCTAGCCGGCGTGATCACCGGCATGGCCTGGGCGGAGCGGGAACATCCCGATGCCCGATGGATCGTCAGCGTTGCTGCCGATACGCCCTTCTTTCCAAGTGATCTGGTCAAGCGATTCGTGGATCAATGTCAAGCCGAAGGCACCGATCTCGCCTGTGCAAAGAGCGGTGATCGCATGCATCCGGTTTTCGGACTTTGGCCCGTTCGGCTTCGACAGAATCTGCAAATAGCGGTCGAATCGGAAGGGATGCGCAAAGTCGATGCCTGGACCGCCCAATACCAAATCTCAGTTGTTGAATTTAAAGGTGAAACATATGAGCCTTTTTTCAACATAAATACACCAGAGGACTTCGAATCAGCGCATAGCGATATACTTCGGCGGCATGACTAGTTTTGGTTGAGATCTTTTTGCGGAGTGTTCAGAGCCCCGATCACAGCCATTGCGTCGTGGTCATCATTTTGTCTCATCTCTCGATTATCCGTTGTGCCGCATAGAAAGCGGGATGAGGGATCACGATGATTGCAATTCATGAGATTCAAGGACGCGGCCATCTTTCACCCTTTGCAGGGCAAGAGGTGGAGACCCACGGCATTGTCACCGTCGTGGATTCGAACGGGTTTTATATCCAGGACCCTGTCGGAGATGGCGATGACGCGACCTCAGAGGGCTTGTTTCTCTTCACAGGCGGTCCTCCGGACCTCGACGTTGGCGATGAGGTCGATATCGTCGGTACGGTTAGCGAATTCGTGCCCGGAGGTCCCGGCACGGCGAATCTGTCGATTACTCAGATCGCGTTTCCCGACATCAGCGTCGTCTCCAGCGGCAATCAGCTGCCCGATCCAGTCGTAATCGGTTCGGACGGACGCGAGGTTCCCACGGGATCGATCGACAGCGATAATCTCACCAATTTCAATCCCGAGACCGACGCCATCGACTTTTTCGAAAGTCTCGAAGGCATGAAGGTGCAGATCAATGATGCATTCGCGATTGGTCCGACGAGCAGGTTCGGTGAGACCCCTGTTGTGCCCGATGGTGGCGAAAACGTTGAAGATCGCACGGACACGGGTGGCGTTTTTATCAGCCCAGACGATTTCAACCCCGAGCGACTGCTTTTGGATGACGCCATCTCCGATGAGGTGCCGTCAGCCACCACCGGCGATCAATTCGACGGATCGATCCATGCCGTTGTGAGTTACAGCTTCGGCAATTTTAAGTTTCTCTATACCGAAGACCTTCCCAATTTGATCGAAGGCGGTACGAGCCGCGAGACCACTAATCTCGTTGGAACCGATGATCAGCTCACCATCGCCAGCTACAATGTGCTCAATCTCGATCCGAGTGACGGTTCGGTTCAGCCGAGCGAAGATCAGCTTACCCAGCTTTCTTTCGACATCGTCGACAATCTCCAGTCCCCGGACATCATCGCCCTTCAGGAAATCCAGGATAACAATGGCACCGACGACGATGGCGAGACCGATGCCTCCGAGACGCTCGAGAAGCTTGTCGAAGCCATCGAGATTGTCGGCGGCCCGGAATATGAGTTCATCGAGATCGATCCCGTCAATAACGCCGATGGTGGTCAGCCGGGTTCCAATATCCGAGTAGCATATCTCTATAATCCGGAACGTGTTGGGTTTAACGAAGCCGGCGACGGCGGCCCCAGCAACCCGACAGCAATCCTTCCCGGAGGCGATCTATCGCTGAACCCAGGAAGGGTCGATCCCAACAATATCGCCTTTGCAGAAGTTGAAGAGATCGGCTTTGACGGAACCCGCAAATCGCTGGCCACCCAGTTCGAGTTCAATGGTGAGACCGTTTTCGTCATCAACAATCACTTCAAATCGAAGGGCGGCGATACGCCTCTTTTCGGCGCAACGCAGCAGCCCAATCCGGAAACCGAGATCCAGCGGACCGCGCAGGCTCAGGTGGTCAACGACTTCGTCAGCGACATTCTGAGCGAGGATCCCAATGCCAATGTCGTGGTCTTGGGCGATTTCAATGACTTCGAATTCAGCCCGACGCTCTTCAACCTGGCAGGGCAGGTGCTGACCAATCTCGAGGACACACTCCTCGCCGACAGCGACAATTACAGCTTCATCTTCGATGGTAACTCTCAGGCACTCGATCATGTCCTGGTGTCTTCCAATTTGCTTCCACTGTCCGAGGTCGACCGCGTTCATATCAATGCGGATTTCCCAACGGACCAGCGCGGCAGCGACCACGATCCTGTAGTCGCTCGTTTCAGCTTTTCTCCCTTTTCGTTCGACGTTGCCTCGACCTTTCCGGCGGAGGGCGAAGCGCCTTTCGACGAGAGTGCGGCCGAGATCGTATCCTATGATCCCCTGAGCCAGCGTCTTTTCGTGACCAATGGCGACACCGATGCGATCGACATCATTGACGCGTCGGATCCGCAAAATCCGACGCTGGCTTCGAGCATCGATATCACCTCAATTGGTGGCGGCGTGAACAGCGTCGACGTCAAGAACGGCTATGTCGCCGCAGCGATCGAAGCCGAGACGTCAACCGACCCAGGCTCGATCGCCATCTTCGATACAGACGGCAATCTGATCGATAGTGCCGAGGCGGGTGCGCTGCCGGACATGGTGACCTTCACGCCGGACGGTGGTTATGCGCTCACGGCCAATGAAGGCGAGCCCGATGATGGTGTCGATCCCTTAGGAACGATCTCGATTTTCAAGATCAATGCGGATGGGACCATCGCCTCATCGACCCTTCTCGACTTTTCGGACTTCAACGACCAACGCGAAGCTCTCCAGGCCGAGGGCGCTCGCTTCTTCCCGGATATTCCGGTCGACCAGGATGTCGAACCCGAGTACATCGCGGTCTCGCCGGATGGCACGCAGGCTTTCGTCACGCTCCAGGAAAACAATGCCGTCGCCATTCTCGATCTCGAAAACAAGCAAATCGTCGATCTTCAGGGGCTGGGCTTCAAGGACCATTCGCTTGCCGGCAATGAGCTCGACGCCAGTGACCGTGACGGCATCATCAATATCCAAAACTGGCCGGTGCACGGCATGTATATGCCGGATGCGATCGCGTCATTTGAGGTCAATGGCGAGACCTTTTATGCGACGGCCAATGAAGGGGATGCCCGCGACGAGGATGAGCGGGTCGACGACCTGACGCTCGATCCGACAGCCTTTCCGGATGCCGATGAGCTTCAACAAGAGCAAAATCTTGGCCGGCTCGAGGTTTCCACCATCGATGGCGACACCGATGGCGATGGCGATTTCGACGAGCTTTTCGCTTATGGCGCGCGCTCGGTCTCGATCTGGAACGACCAAGGCCAACTCGTCTGGGATAGCGGTGCCCTCTTTGAAGAGGTCACCGCCGCAACCTTCCCGAACTTCTTCAATTCCGACAATGACGAGAACACCTTCGATACCCGCAGTGATGCCAAGGGACCCGAGCCCGAAGCCGTCATCAGTTTCGACTTCGACAGTTCGAGTTTCCTTGCCGTGGGGCTCGAGAGGATCGGCGGCATCGTCGTCATCAATGTCGATGATCCCGCAAACCCGAAATTCGTGACCTACTTCAACAATCGCGATTTCAATGGTGACCCTGAGAACGGTACGGCTGGTGATTTGGGGCCCGAAGGGCTTGAGTTCATCAGTGAAGCCGACAGTGCCGATGGCAACGCCTACCTCGTGGTGGCCAATGAAGTGAGCGGCACGACTTCGCTCTATCAGTTCGATCCGTTCGGCGACAACGGTGCGTCGAGCAGCTCCGAGGTCGAAGCGTTCTAAATACTAGTGATCGCCAAGAAGCAGAAGGCGCGTGTCGCATGACACGCGCCTTCTTTTTCTCTAGGTGCATTGGCGTTACGTCAGCCTTTCACCGAACAGCTAAGGCGAGAGGGTAATGAGGATCCTGGTCACGGGCAGTGCGGGACATCTGGGCGAAGCGCTGATGCGGAGCGTCACTTCGGCGTCGCACGAAGCCATCGGCACCGATCTCAAACCCTCGCCCTTCACACACAAGGTCGGCTCGATCACCGACCGCGACTTCATTGACTCCATCATGAGTGGGATCGATGCCGTTTTCCATACGGCAACGCTGCATAAACCGCATGTCGCAACGCACGGCCGTCAAGACTTCATCGACACCAATGTGACCGGCACGCTCAATCTGCTCGAAGCGGCCGTCGCGGGAGGTGTCAAGGCCTTCGTCTTCACCAGCACAACCAGTGCCTTCGGCGCGGCCTTGGTTCCCCCGCCTGGCGATCCCGCTGCCTGGATTACCGAGGAGGTGCGTCCTGTTCCCAAGAACATCTATGGTGTGACCAAGACGGCAGCGGAAGATCTCTGCGCGCTCGTGCAGCGCGACTACGGCCTGCCCTGCCTCGTTCTCCGAACCTCGCGGTTCTTTCCTGAAAAAGATGACAATCCTGAGGCCCGGAGTGCTTATGAGGATACCAATCTCAAGACCAATGAGTTCCTGTTCCGCCGGGTCGATATCGAGGATGTCGTCACGGCCCATTTTGCGGCGCTTGCACGAGCAGCAGAATTGGGTTTCGAGCGTTACATTATCAGCGCGACGACCCCCTTCGAACCGGACGATCTTGCAGCGCTGCGATCGGACATGACGAGTGTTGTCACCCGCCTCGCGCCAG
>CAYPOV010000090.1:0-14633 GCA_964412385.1 uncultured Geminicoccaceae bacterium | reverse complement strand
GCCGGAAAAAGTCCCCGCCCATCACAAACGCGGCCCGCCCGGCTACCGCTAGCGACTCTTTTCAACCCTCAACCCACCAAATCTCCAACCATCACCAACCCCAAGTCCCATTACCTCAAAGTATTGGGGGGCCTGGGGGCAAAAAGCCCCCAGAGAAACCTAGCCTTCCAGTGTTGCCCCCCCTTCATCGCGATTCCAAAAGCGCATGAGGTGGCGTTGGGCACCATGGTCTTGGAAGGCGGTGCGGCTGTGGGCAATTTGGCGGTTGTTGACATAGAGGAATTGGCCCGGCTCGAGCCGGAATTCGATCCAATTCGCCGCGTCATCGATGATGTGTTTGAGTGAATCAAGTGCATTGAGGGCCGGTTGGTCGAGCGGGTCTTTGGCGATTTCGTGGCCTTTGCGGATGTAATCGTCGTAGTAGCGGGCGAAGATGCGGTCGCCGTCTTTCCAGAAGACGGGCACATGGCTGGTCATGCTGTCTTGGGGATCGTGCTCGGCTTGGCGGTCCCAATAGAAGGGTTGATAGAGGCGGTTCAGCGTTTCGGGCTGATCGGCGAGATCGTTGTGTGCCGCAACGAGGCTGGAGAGGCGGCTATTGCCTCCTTGGGCGGCGGGTTGGATGCAGAAGAGGCCGGCATATTCGGGGGTTTTGCCGAGCCAGCCGCCGTCTGTGTGGAATTCCTGCTCGAGATTGGTGATCGAGCGGCGCACGCCATGGCCCATGATTTTGCCCCTGTCACGGACGTCATAGAGCGGCGTGCCGGTCCATTTCTGATCGACGACGCGGCCGATGAGATTGGCGAGCGTCCAACCGATGGCGCGGTTTTCCTCCGTTGCGTAGTGACCGACAGGCACGCGGTCGAGGATGGCGAAGCCAGGGCCTTGGTCGAGCTTGGCACGTGCTCGGGCCATAAGGGATTGGGCGGCGTCGAGCTCGAGTGCGCCGAGGTCGAGTTCGGTGACGGAGCCCCCCTGATTGCGGAGGGCTTGGACGATCGCCCGCAGGTTTTGCAGGCAATCCTGATCGATCGGGATGAGCCAGTCGGCGGGTGAGAGGTCGGCCCGTTTCCAGGCGAGGGTCGGGGTCATTGGTGGGATCGCTCCAAGGATCGTTGGCCTGGTTTTGATGTAGGATATCGGGTGGCAGTTCGTGAAGGGTTTTGCGTACGCACTGCAGAATGTCTCACCCCGCACCAATCTCGTGGATGTGAGATCGACCGGCCTCTAATGCTGGTTGTGGTGCGAAGGGAGATGCAGAGGGGGTGTCAAGCATGTCATTCGGGGCGCTTGATCAGAGCGCTTGCGACAAGAATGACGGGCATCACCGCCAATGATGCAATGGACCAGTCAAACAAGCAATAATGAGAAAACGGCGATGAGTGAAACATTGGCCTCTTTTGTCTGGCAATACAGTAAGCGCGATCAGCTCTTGATCCTCGCCATCACCTGCTTGTCGTTTCCTCTGGTTTACCTCTCGCTCGAGATCCCGAAATGGATCATCAATCGTGCCATAGGCGGTGATGATTTTCCTGTCGATTTCTTCGGGATTCAGCTCGAGCAGATCCCCTATCTCTTTGTCCTCTCGATGCTATTCCTCTTGATGATCGTCCTCAATAACGGGATCAAATTCGCACTCAACATGTATAAGGGCATTGTCGGTGAGCGCATGCTGCGCCGGCTTCGCTACATGCTCTATCAACAGGTCCTGCGGTTCCGACCGAGCGCTTACCGCAAGGTCAGTGGCGATCAGCTGATTCCCATGATCACGTCGGAAGTCGAGGATCTGAGCGGTTACATTGGCGAGGCCGTGGCCACGCCCGCATTCCAGGGCGGAACACTTGCCGTCTACATTGTGTTCATCTTCGTTCAGAACATTTGGCTGGGCTTGCTCTCGATCTCGCTCTATCCGCTCCAAGCCTACGTGATCCCGCACCTGCAGGGGCATGTGAACAGGCTGGTTCGAAAGCGTGTCACCAATATTCGTGAGATTGCAGAAAAAGTCGGTGAGACCGTCGGGGGTGTCGAGGAGATCCATGTCCACGATACCACCAACTACCATGGCGCTCAGCTCTCGGATCATCTGCAGACGAATTATGATCTGCGCCTGGGGATTTACAAGCAGAAATATTTGATCAAGTTTCTCAACAATTTTCTCAACAAGTTTCCAACATTTCTTTTCTACCTCATTGGCGGCTACTTTGCGATCATTGGCGATCTTACCGTCGGCGCGCTTGTTGCTGTGATCGGGGCTTACGCCGATATTACCGGTCCCTGGAAGGAACTCTTGGGATACTATCAGCTCTATGCCACGAGCTCCGTCAAGTACAAGGCGATCGTCGAGAACTTCCAACCGGATGAAATCTATCCCCAAGAGCGCCTCCTTCGCCCGGAACCCGCAGCACGCGTCGACGGTGCTCTCGTGCTTAGCGGTGTCGGGATGGCGGGGCGCCGAGGATCACGCACACTCTCTGGCATCGATCTCACCGTCCAACCTGGAGAATGCTTCGCCGTTATCGGCGATGATCTCAGCGGCCGGAGCCAGCTCTTGAACATCATATCGGGACTTTCGGAGGGCGACGGCGAGGTCAACCTGGGGAGCCGGTCGATCACCTCGCTGAGCGAAGCGGAGTTGGGCCGATCGATCGCTCGAATAGGTGCTGCAACCTATCTCTACAATGACACGGTCGGTGCGAATATCGCCTATGCGTTGCGCCATCGGCCCATTGACGCCTCTGCGAATGATGATCGCGAACGCGAAAGGCGGATTGCCGAAGCCATCGCCACGGGCAACTCGCCTTATGACATTGATTCTCTCTGGGACGACATTGACGCGTCTGGTGTCGGCGATACCGATGACCTGCGCCGCCGTGCCGTTGAATTGCTGCAGCGACTGGGCATGGACGAGAATCTTTTCGATTTCGGCATGAATACGCAGATCGATCCGACATCGCATCCGGATCTTGTCGAACAGATCCTCATTGCCCGAAACCGCCTTCGAGCCGAAATCCGCCGGTCCAAAAGGCTCTCGCGCAACATCGAACTCTACGACATCGACCGCTACATGGATAACGCGACCATCGCCATGAACATCTTGTTCGCGACGGCGAAAGACTCCACGCTGAAGATGAGAAATTGGGTTGATGATCCCCAAGTCCGCGATTTACTTGAAGAATGTCAATTGATCCAACCGCTTGTCGAAATATCGACCAGCTTAACATCCATTATGATTGACCTATTCTCATCACATGACACCGCTACATTGAGTGCTTCCCACTCTCTGCTCTCGAATGATGAATACCCTCATTTCGAGACAATACTCAACGACTACAATGTCAAGGGTCCCTCGGGACTGACGCCGGAACAGCGATCCGATCTTCTCGCCTTTGCATTTCGTATCGAACCCGCCCGGTACCCCATTGTAGAAATCGACAATGAGATGCAGAAGCGATTTTTGGATGCTCGCCTGCGTTTTCACGACATGATCGCAGAAAACCCGACGAGCCAGTTCGAACCGATCCATCCGGATAAGTTCCTTTCCTCCATGTCGATCGGAGGCAACTTGCTTGAGGGGAGAATTCGACGGGACCGACAGAACGCCAATGAGCGCGTTCTCGACCATTTGCGGAAGACCATCGACCATCTTGGCTTGACCGAAGCCATTGAAGAAATCGGGCTCGACTATATTGTCGGCGTAGGCGGCGTGCGCCTTAATGCTTTCCAGCGCCGTTCTGTGGCATATGCGAGGGCCCTGATCAAGCGACCGCATCTCCTGGTTGTAGACGCTGTCACTTCAAGCGATATCTCCCGCCTCAGTGTGGTCCAACAAGAAATGACGGATGGCATTGTCTTGCTCGGCGGCGCCGAAGTCGAGCCCATGAGACGAATCGCCGATCACTTCATCCAACTCGATCGTGGCACGGTAGCCGGGCACGGAGGAAAAGACGACCTTAGTAAGGTCAGTACATCGCTCTCAAGTCAGGGTACATCATGGACGTAAAACGCATCATTGATGAACTCAAGCAACAGAGGCTGCTTGAAAACATCCCCGAGTCGCAACTGCGCCTGATCGCTGTTGTCGGCCAGTTCGTCGATTTTGAGGAAGGGGAAGTGATCGTCGAACCCGGCGATGTTTGCAAATCGGTTTGGTTGGTCACTGAAGGGCTTGTTGAAGTGCAACGTCATGGCGACAATCTTGTCATTGATCATATTCCGCCCGGACATGTCTTCGGCATGGCTTCCACTCTCACGAAACTGCCGGTACCATTTGAAATCACCGCCAAGAAATCGACTCGTGCGCTGCAGCTATCTTGCGATGATTTTTTGGCACTGCTCGAAAAGACGCCTCACCTCTCGATTAATCTGCTCAAGGCGATATCGGCGAAAATGATCCATCACGGAGAGTTTGTGGCTCACGAAACGGCTATCTGATGAGGGACCGTGCTGTCCGATGCGCATTTCTTGCGTTCACCCACTCTCCCTGCTAACGTTCCGACGTCGACATTATGAAATAGGAGGGATTAACATGCACAAACTTCTTGGCACCGTAGCCATTTCTGCACTACTTCTGACTTCGGGCGCCGCCTATGCCGATATGGTCAAAGGCGTGATCGAAAACTTGGGTGAGGGTGCTGAAGGCCCGACGGTCACCATCTCGGGCACCGAATACACCATTCAAGACACGGCACTTGATTCGCTCAAGGACCTCAAAGCTGGTGACGAAGTCCAGGCCGAATTCACCGAGAGTGATGGCATGCATTGGATTTCGAACATCGGCAAGGCTGAGTAATCAGACCGAGCATTTTCGGACTTCAAGATCAAGGCGGCTTGAATTCAGGCCGCCTTTTTCATGTTGACTATTCGGCAGGCGTTGGCGCGGAAGCCTCGGTGGCAGGTTTGCCGCTCCCGAATCTCTCCCGCATCCATTGGAAACAGACATAGAGCGGCGGGATCACAAAAATCCCAAGCAGCGCCGCGCCGAGCATGCCGCCGAACACGACATTGCCAATGGCCCGGCGGCTCGCCGCACCGGCCCCTGTCGCAATGACAAGCGGCACCACGCCCAAAATGAATGAAAAGCTGGTCATCATCACAGCACGGAAGCGCAATCGTGCCGCCTGAAGGGCTGCGTCCTGGATGGCATTGCCTTCCTCGCGCAGTTGTTTGGCGAACTCGACGATCAAAATGGCGTTCTTACTCGCCAATCCGATCAACATCACCAAGCCGATTTGCGTATAGAGATTGATGTCGGCCCGAACGATATAGACTGCGATCAACGCACCTAATGCCGCCATGGATACGGAGAGGATAACCGGGAAGGGTATCATCCAGCTCTCATATTGCGCCACTAGGAACAAGTACACAAAGACGAGCGCCAACACCATGACGATCGCCGATTCGCCGCCGGCCTGAACTTCTTGGAACGTCGTTCCAGTCCAGTCGATCGCGTAGCCATCCGGCATTTCTTCCCGCTCGATTTGCCGAACAGCGGCAATTGCCGCACCCGTGCTGCCACCTGGAGCCGCTTGCGCATTGACGCTGGCCGCGCGAAAGAGGTTGAAGCGTCGGACGGTTTCCGGCCCCAAGATCGGCTCGACCGTGACGAGCGAGCTCATCGGCACCATTTCGCCCGCATCGTTGCGGACATAGAGACGGCTTATGTCTTCGACCGTGCTTCGATAATCCGACTCGGCTTGGATCAAGACTTGATAGACGCGGCCGAACAAATTGAAATCATTGACGTAAAGCGATCCCAAGTTCGCCTGTAGGGTTTCAAATACTTCACTGACTGGGATACCCAATGTCTGTGCCTTGTCCCGATCAAGGTCGATGAAGAACTGCGGCACATCGGCAGAATAGGTGCTGAAGACATTGGAGAGGGCGGGATTCTCATTGGCGGCAAGAACAAAACCTCGAAGGACTTGAGCAAGTTCTGCCGCCGAGCGGCCGCCCAAATCCTCCAGTTCCATCTCTAGCCCGCCAGCCGTACCCAGTCCGAGGATCGGCGGGGCGTTGAACGCAAAGATATTGGCCGAACCAATGCTCCAAAGGATCGGCTGCAGGCGCCCGATGATTGCCTCAACGTGCTGCGAAGGATCTGTTCGGTTCTCCCAGTCGTCGAGGATGGGAATAATCAGACCTGAATTGGCGCGTGATCCACTTAACAGACTATAGCCGGCGACCTCCAAAGTATTGGTAACACCGGGCTGTTCGCGCAGGATTGCGCTGACCTGATCAACGACCTGCTCCGTCCGATTGAGCGAGGCGCCATCGGGGAGTGAGATGTCGATGAAGAAGTATCCATTGTCTTCGTAGGGGATGAAGCCGCTCGGAGTCTGTGTAAACAGGACGTACGAGCCGCCGAATGCACCAATCAGCAATACAACCGCGATGACCGCCTTGCGGACTAAGGCACCCACAATCTTCGAATAACCATCGCGGGACCAATCGACAAATTTGAAGAAGTATTTGATCGGCCCGCGCGGCTGACCGCCTTTGCGCAACAGCAGACCTGCAAGCGCTGGGCTCAGTGTCAGGGCATTGATCGAGCTGATCACGACCGCAACGGAAATTGTTACGGCAAATTGGAGGTACAGCTGGCCGGTCAGACCAGGCAAGAAACCTGTGGGAACAAAAACGGCCAGCAGCACCAATGTCGTCGCAACAATCGGTCCCTGCACCTGCTGCATCGCCTTGCGTGTTGCGTCCTTGGGCGAAAGCCCTTCGTCATCGATCAGCCGTTGCACATTTTCGACCACGACGATGGCGTCATCAACGACGATACCGATCGCCAATATCAAGCCGAAGAGAGAGATCGTGTTGATTGACATCCCGGCTGCAAGCAGGATGGCAAATGTGCCGATCAGTGACACAGGTATGGCAATGGTGGGAATGAGCGTCGCACGCCAATCGCCGAGAAAGAGGAATGTGACGAGAATCACCAGGCCAAGCGCTTGCAAGAGCGTGATCACCACCTCCTGCATGGAGGATCGGACGAACTGGGTCGTGTCATAAAGGATCGTGTATTCGAGATCGTCTGGAAAGCGCTCGGAAAGCCTGTCTAACTCCGCATAGACCTGATCGGCCGTTTCAATCGCATTGGCACCGGGCGATTGATAAATCGCCAACATAGCGGTGGGACCGCCATCGAGCTTGGCTTCAGCAGTGTAAGTCTTTGACCCCAGCTCTGTCCGCGCAATGTCCGACATGCGGACAATCGAACCATCCGGATTGGCCCGCACGATGATGTTGCCGAACTCGCTCGTATCCTGCAGCCGGCCCTGCGCTTGTAGGGTGTATTGGAACTGCTGCGGCCCGTCGAAAGGGGGGGCGCCGAGCTGCCCTGCTGCTGCTTGAATATTCTGGCTTCGAATGGCGGTGGCGACATCGTTGGTCGTCACCCCCAAATTGGTCATGCGATTGGGGTCGAGCCAGATGCGCATGCCGTAGTCGAGCTGTCCGAGCTGGCTGGCATCACCGACACCCGGCAAGCGCACCAAGACGTCGCGAAGATTGATTTCCGTGTAGTTGGAGACAAAGAGACGATCGTAAGTGCCGTTTGGCGAGAAGACATTGACGATCATCAACATCGTCGTCGATTGCTTTTTGGTCGACGTCCCTTGCCGTTGAACCTCTTCCGGCAACTTCGGAAGTGCCAAGGCCACGCGGTTTTGCACGTTCACCGAAGCGATATCCGGGTCGGTGCCGACGGCAAACGTCACATCCAGCTCATAACTGCCGTTATTGTCGCTGGTGGACGTCATGTAGATCATGTCGTCAACGCCATTGACTTCAGCTTCGATCGGCGCCGCGACGGTTTCCGCGATGACTTCAGCGCTCGCGCCTGGATAGCTTGCGGTCACTTTCACCTGCGGCGGCACGATGTCTGGAAATTGCGCGACGGGCAGCGCCGTGATCGCCAAAAGGCCCGCTATCGACAGAAGGATCGAGATAACGAATGCGAATTTCGGGCGATCGATGAAGAAGCCGGACATGGGCGCTTAGCTTTCCGCTGAGGCGGTTTCGGGAGGTGAAGCCTCGGTAGTCTCGACAACCACCCCTGGGCGAACCTTTTGAAGGCCCTGGACGATCACCTGCTGACCTTCTTCGAGCCCGCCCTCGATAATCCAGTCAACACCTTCCTTGGTACCAACATCGACCCGATTGACCTGAACGATGTTTTCGTCATCAACCGTGAGCACGAAATTGCCTGCCTGGTCAGCTTGGATCGCTGCCTGCGGGACGACGAGCATTTCCTCAGACTCGGCCTGCTGGGCGATTAATGTCACGAACTGGTCCGGCAACAAAAGTCCATTGGGATTGGGAAACTCGGCACGAATGGCCACAGTATCGGTGGTGGGATCGACCGTGGCATCGGCAAATGCGAAGACCCCTTCCTCTGGATAGTTCTCGCCGTCAGACAGTCGCACAACGGGACGATAATTGCTTTCGCTCTCGCCTCGGCGCAGGGCCAGAAGAAGTCGATCGCTGACATTCACCCGGACATAGATCGGATCGAGCTGGACAACGGTTACCAACGGACCGCTGCCAGGGCCGACAAAATCCCCGACACTAAAATTGGTGCGCCCAATTCTGCCGTCGATCGGCGCAGCGACGTCCGTATAACTCAGGTCGAGCTGGGCCCGTTCGAGTTCCGCTTTTTGACGGTCGACATCGGCTTTGGCTTCGGCTTCACGTGCAACGGCCTCATCAAGCTGCGACTGCGCAACCGCGTTACGCTCGACCAACTGAGCCTGACGGTTGCGTTCAATAACCGCCAGTTGGAGTGTCGCTTCGGCACGTTCGACTGTTGCCGCTAGACGATCAGCCTCGGCTGTGTAAGGCGCCTTTTCAATTTCGAACAATGGCTGGCCAACCGTGACGTCGGCGCCATCAGCAACAAATTTCTCTTGGAGGAAGCCCTCGACGCGGGCCAGCATGTCGACCGAGTCAATAGCTTCTACACGGGCGACAAATTCAATTGCCGGAACGATCTCTTTGCGGACCACAGGCACGACGCCAACTGAAGGCGGCGGTGGGGGTGCTGCCCCCGATTGTTGTTCTTGGCCATCGTCACAGCCCGCCAGCAGAATAACGACCGCAAGCGCAGGTATCCACGCTCGCAAGTATTGCCGAGCTTTCATGGCCCCTCCGGCCTAGGTTGTCATGCTGGCTTCTCTAGCACCACGATTCCCGATTTCGCGCAACCATTGGAAGCAGACATAGAGTGTTGGGATGACAAATATGCCGACCAGAGCTGCTAGCAACATTCCACCGAACACCGTGGCACCCAAGGAGTGCCGGCTGACAGCGCCTGCGCCTGTTGCCAAAACCAGCGGAAGTACACCGAGGATGAAGGCGAAACTCGTCATCATGATAGCGCGGAAGCGCATATGCGCCGCGTTGCGCGCGGCATCGTGAATGGATTGGCCCTGTGCGCGGAGCTCACGTGCAAATTCGACGATCAAGATAGCATTCTTGGCCGTAAGGCCGATCAACATGACCAAGCCGATCTGGGTATAGACGTTGTTAGTCAATGGAAAGAAAATGAACCCGTGCAGCCAGACGAATAACAAGCCGCCAAAGGCACCGACGACCGTCGAGGTAATGACGGCAAATGGTAGAAGCCAGCTTTCATATTGGGCCACGAGAAAGAGGTAAACAAACAAGACGGCCAACGCCAAAACGATGGTGGTCTGGCCACCGGCCTGCACCTCTTGAAGTGTCGTGCTGGTCCAAGCCGTCGCGTAACCGGGCGGCAGGGTTTTTTCGGCGATTTCCCGAACAGCGATGATGCCGTCGCCCGAACTCACATTGGGTGCGGTGTTGGCGGTAATCGAAGCCGACTCATAGAGATTGTAGCGCGGGATTGTCGGCGATCCGAGGATTGGTTTCACATCAATCAGCGCTCGCAGCGGGATCATGTCGCCATTACTGTTGCGGACATGGAGCCGTTCAATATCGCTTCTGTTCTTGCGGAACTGTTCTTCAGCTTGGATGTAGACCTGATAGGTTCTACCGAACAGATTGAAGTCATTGACGTAAAGCGAACCCAATTGCGCTTGAAGCGTTTGATAAACATCGCCGACATCGACACCCAATGACTCGACCTTGTCTCGGTCCAGATCAACAAACAATTTGGGTGTGTCGGCCGTAAATGTGCTGAAGACACGCGCCAGGCGAGGATCCTGGTTGGCCGCATAAAGAAATGCCTTCAGCACACGGCCGAGTTCTGCGGGTGGCTGATTGCCGAGAGCCTGCAACTCGACTGCGACACCGCCGGCATTACCGAGACCGGTGATCGGCGGCGGTGGGAAAGGCATGATCCGCGCACCCTGCATGGCTGCCCATTGCGGATAGAGCTTTTCAATGATGCCCCGCACGCTCAAGGCGGGCCCCGGCCGTTCGTCCCAATTCTTGAGGATCACCACGGCCAAGCCCGAACTGGAGCGAGACCCGGCGAGAAGACTATATCCCGCTACGGTGATAACCTGCTCGACACCGTCAGCCGCTTGCGCCATGGCGCCAACTTGCTTGACGACCTCTTCAGTACGAGGCAGTGCGGCACCATCCTGCAACTCGATATCGACAAAGAAATAGCCCATATCCTCGTTGGGAATAAAACCTGAGGGCAGGATGTTCAGGAATTGCCAAGCGCCGTAACCGGCAGCGACGATGACCAACAGTCCGATAACAGCGCGTCGTGCGAGTGCCGAGGCAACCATCACATAGCCGTTCCGTGCCGCATCGACACCGCGCAGAAAGAGCGCGAGTGGCGCCCATTTTTTGCCGCCCTTTCTTAAGAACAGCGAGCATAGCGCCGGGCTCAGGGTTAGCGCATTGATTGCTGAGATCAGCACGGCAATCGAAATCGTCACGGCAAACTCGATGAAGAGTTCGCCGGTAATGCCCGGAATGAACGCCGTTGGCACGAACACGGCCAGCAGGACAAGAGTCGTTGCGATGACTGGACCGGTGACTTGTCGCGCCGCCCGGCGCGCCGCTTCTTTCTTGGTAACGTCCTCCTCATCAAGCGTGCGCTGCGTGTTTTCGACAATGACAATGGCGTCGTCGACCACGAGCCCGATTGCGAGAACGAGCGCAAACATCGAAATCGTGTTGATCGAGAATCCGGCGGCCAGCAGGAACGCGAACGTGCCAACGAGGGAGACGGGGATTGCAATCAACGGAATAATCGTTGCCCGCCAATCACCGAGGAATAGAAAGACCACAATGATCACCAGCCCCAAGGCTTGGAGCAGCGTGATGACCACCTCACGAACCGAAACCTTGACGAATTCAGTCGAATCGAATGCGACTTCGTATTCAACGTCTTCTGGAAAACGTTCCTTGAGGCGCTCCATCGCCTCGATGATGCCGGCTGCTGTATCCACAGCATTGGCGCCGGGGGACTGATAGACCGCTAGAACCGCGGCAGGGCTACCATTGAATGCCGCAGACGATGAGTATTGTTGCGATCCAAGGTCGGCCCGTCCTATATCACCAATGCGAACAATTCCACCACCGGAATCCGCGCGAACAATAATCCGTTCAAATTCCTTGGCTGTGGTCAGCCTTCCCTGTGCTTCAATAGTGTATTGAAATTGCTGACTATTCGAGACGGGCGGCGTGCCGACGGAGCCTGCCGAGGCCAAGAAGTTCTGCGCTTCGATCGCATCGACCACATCATCGACCGTGATAGCGAGATTGGTCATTTTCTCCGGATCAAGCCAGATCCGCATGGAATAGTAGAGCGGACCGAATTGACTGGCACTGCCGACCCCGGGCACACGCAACAGTTCGTCTGAGACGTTGAGATCGATATAATTGCTCAAAAAGAGCGGATCGTAAGTCCCGTTCGGCGAGGTCAGTGCGATCACTTGGAGCATGGCCGACGAGGTCTTTTCGACGGATATTCCTTGTGAAATCACCTCCGATGGGAGCTGAGAATAGGCCAGATTAGTGCGATTTTGCACATTCACCGAGGCGATATCAGGATCCGTGCCCAGCTCGAAGGTGACAGTAAGCGTGTAATTGCCGGCATCGTCACTCGTCGACGACATGTAGATCATGCCATCGACACCGTTGACCTGTTCTTCGATCGGCGAGCCGACGCTTTCGGCAATGATTTTGGAATTGGCCCCCGGATAATAGGCCGAGACCTGAACTTCGGGCGGCACGATGTCGGGGAACTGCGCGATCGGCAAGCGTGTCAGGGCGAGCACACCGACTAAGGTCAAAATGATGGAAACGACGAACGCGAAGTTCGGCCGATCGACAAAAAACGAGGAGATCACCGACTAGCTCCCCGTTTGCGCGTTGTCCGAGGTCTCTTGGTTTGCGGATTGCGTTGAAGCATTGACCTTGATACCCGGCCTCACCTTCTCGAGACCGTCGACGATGACCTGCTCACCTTCGGTCAGTCCGGATTCGACGATCCAATCCGTGCCGGTCTGGGCACCCGCAGAGAACCGCGCAATTTTTACGGTGTCGTCCTTGTCGACGGTAAGGACGAAAAACCCGGTTTGATCTTGTTGAACGGCCATTTGCGGCACCACCAACGTCTCGGTCGGATCCTTTGATTCCAGCATCAAAGTCACGAACTGGTTCGGCAACAGTTTGCCATCCGGATTGGCAAACGTTGCGCGGACCTCGGCTGTGTCTGTGCTTTGATCGAACTCGGGCGAGATGAAGGCGATCTTGCCGTCATGCTCATAGGTCGAACCGTCAGCCAGCCTCAGCTTGGGAACGAAGTCGCCGCTCTTCAGACCTGATCCGTCTTCGAGCAGATCGCGGTCAGCAATGTTGAAATGGACATAGATCGGATCGAGCTGAACCAGGGTTGCAAGGGTCGAACTCGATGGACCGACCAAGGCGCCGACGGCATAGTTGGACCTGCCGACTCGGCCGTCGAAGGGTGCGGAAATATCCGTGTAGCTCAAATCGAGCTTGGCTTGTGCGAGATCCGCCTTGGCCGATTCGACATCGCCCCTCGCCTGATCTTCCTTGGAAATCGCATCATCCAAGTTCGCTTGTGGTGCGTCTTGCTTTTGAACCAACGTTTCATAGCGCTGGCGATTGATCGTGGCATTCTTGAGTACGGCTTGTGCCGAATCGAGAGCCCCCTGAGAATTTTCTACTGCCGCCGTGTATTGGGCTTTTTCGATTTGATAGAGAGGATCGCCTTGTTTGACCGAAGCGCCTTCCTCAAATGCCCGCTTCTCGAGAAAGCCTTCGACCCGCGCCATGAGATCGACCGAATTGATCGCTTCGACGCTGCCCACATAATCCGTTTCCGACGTGATCGCTTTCTTGACCACCGGCGCCGTTGTGACCGCAGGAGCAGGCGGCGCTTCTTGTGCCGAGGTCAAACCGCCGTCCCATAAAGCCAGGGCCAAGGTGGCCAATGCCGCCACACGGATTGTCGCAAATTTCTGCTGCACAACAGCGCTCCTTCAACGTCAAGATGAGCGACTGGGAGGGTAGACCAGATTGACGTGATTGTCCTCGCTCAACTTGCCGCAAAGGCGACAACCCGATCGATTCCTGCAAGATCGGGGTAGCGGCCAATCGCCTCAAACCCCTGGGATATGAGCCGAACTTCGACCGCATCGCCCTGCCCTTCGCCAACTTCCAGCAAGACCAGCGTTTCGCTGTGGCAAAGCCTTTTGAGGCCATTCGAAAGTGCACGATAAGCGTCAAGGCCATCATTGCCACCAGCCAGAGCGGCTTGAGGCTCGAAACAAAGCTCGGGCATGGGGGAACGGAGATCCGCATCGCTCAAGTAAGGCGGATTGCTGACGATCAAGTCGACCGTGGGCGCAATCGCCTCGCACCAATCGGTGCGAACGAGAAGGCAACGTGGCTCGAGCTCGAGCATTCGGATGTTTTGAGCGGCACAAGCAAGAGCGGCTTCGCTACAATCGGTGCCGATACACAAGGCGTCGGGGTACTCTCTTGCCAGTGCGATGAGAAGGCATCCCGACCCCGTTCCGATGTCGAGTATGATTCTAATGTCCTGGCCTCGGGCACGGAGTTTTTGGGCCGCCTCGAGGACGGTTTCGGTTTCTGGCCGAGGAACCAGAACGTCACACGTGATGTTGAGCTCAACGTCCCAAAAGTATGCCATTCCGGTGATATGAGCCATCGGTACGCGGGAGGATCGTGCCGACACGGCGTCACGGTATGGGTGTGGATCGCCAATGATCCGTCCCGGATCTGCGATTTGCTGCTCGAATGAGATGCCGGTCACATGACGCAACAACATCCTTGCTTCTTGGCGCGGCCGCCCGATGCCGCTTGCCGCAAGGATGGCCGTGGCCCCGCTGAGTGCCTCGGCAACCGTTGGCTCAGTCAATTTCGGAGAGGCGTGAGGCCTGATCCTCCGCAATCAGCGGTTCGATCACCTCATCCAGCGCTTCGCCCGCAAGCACCTGATCGAGCTAATAGAGTGTGAGATTGATCCGGTGGTCGGTCACCCGGCCTTGCGGAAAATTGTAAGTCCGAATGCGCTCGGAGCGGTCGCCCGATCCGACTTGGCCCTTACGTTCCGCGGCGCGCTCAGCGTCCTTTGCCTGGCGTTCGAGATCGAATAGCCGCGCGCGCAGGATTTTGAGCGCCTTGGCCTTGTTCTT
>CAYPOV010000089.1:0-14664 GCA_964412385.1 uncultured Geminicoccaceae bacterium | reverse complement strand
TCAAGGAAGAGCACAAGGAAAGCGACGGCGATCCGGCGATCAAGCAGCGCTTGCGCCAGCTGCGCACCGAGAAGGCAAGAATGCGGATGATGGCCGAGGTCCCGCAAGCAACAGTGGTCATCATGAACCCGACGCACTATGCCGTGGCTCTTCGTTACGAGCCGGGCTCCAAGCCGGCACCGGAAGTGGTTGCCAAGGGCATGGACAAGCTGGCGCTCAAGATCCGCGATGTCGCGCGCGAAAACAATGTGCCCGTCGTCGAAAATCCGCCGCTTGCCCGCGCTCTCCACGCCAATACCGAGATCGGCGAGATGATCCCGGAAAGCGAGTTCAAAGCGGTGGCCAAAGTCATCAGCTACGTGATGCAGCTTCGCCGCCGGTAACGCTGGCCGCACCGGCTCGTGACTTGTCCGTGATGAGCATGGCAAGGCAGATCAAAGGTCATGAGAGTTCTGCTAGTCATTTTGCTCGGTCTCGGAATTGGGGCACTGGGTGTGCCGCGTGCCGCATTCGCTCAAGGCCCGATTCTTGTCGAGCTATTCACATCCCAGGGGTGCAATTCTTGCCCGCCTGCGGATAGCATGCTGGGCGAGCTTGCCAAGCGCGACGATGTCGTGGCCCTCGCCTTCCACGTCACTTATTGGGATCGCCTCGGCTGGCCGGACGAGTTTGCCAATCCGGCCCATGACCAGCGCCAACTGGATTACGCGGCGCGTCTCAAGACGAATATGTACACACCGCAGATGGTGATCGCAGGAAGCGCACATGTGGTCGGCGGCCATCCAGGCATCCCGGGTGCGCTCAACGCGGTCACGGAGGAGATCTCGCCCGACACCATCACCATCGGTGATGATGGCAGAGCGGAACTTCCGGAATTCTCAGAGGATGCAGTCGAACTCTGGGCAGCAGCGATCGATCGCCACGAATCGGTTGTCATTGAACGTGGCGAGAATAGCGGCAAAACGCTCGACTACCATCACATCGTTCGCGACTACCTACCGCTTGATACCACAATAGACAGGACGATCCCATTGCCAATGGACCGTTGGCGCAAAGACGGGCGCGACCTCGTTGTCGTTGTCGCTCAAGAAACGAGGTCGGGCAGAGTGCTCGCAATCGGACGGAAGCCGCTCGACCGCTAAGCCGACCAAATCAACACTATTGTCTGGCGAGTGGCGCTTCCGCAAGGGCAAGGTTCGAGGCAGAACCCAATAGCAGTCGATCGACTGCCTCTACGCTCTCATTGGCAACGACATGCGTTGCGACAAGTGCTCCCACAACAATTACCATGGCCGCTTTTATCAGCAGTTCCATACTATCTTCCCTCCATATTTTTTGTCGCGTTGAGGCGTAACAACGCACCCTTGATGCCTGACTTAGATCAAACTGGCAAGTCACCAGAAAGAGAAGGGTGAGCGCCCAAGTTCGCATATCAGGCAAGCCTCCAGGGTTTGCCTGGAGATCGGCCCTGTGGAGAGGATATTCCTTCAATGATTGCGTTTGAGCAGCTTTGGCACCTTGCATCCGAGCGAAAGGGCGGCGACGCGGCGCTCGAGGCACTCCTTGAGAAGCCGGAGCCCCAATCGGCGCTGCAAAGGCTCACGGATGATCGCTGGCTCGCGTCGATGACCAAGCGTGTCTTCCAAGCGGGCTTCAATTGGTCGGTCATCGAGAACAAGTGGCCAGGCTTCGAAGAGGCCTTCGAAGGCTTCGAGCCGCGGCGCTGGCGCATGATGAGCGATGACGATTTCGAGCGTCTGATGAAAGACACACGGATTGTTCGCAACGGCCAAAAAATCTTGAGCGTTCGAGACAATGCGACATTCCTCGTCGATCTCGCCGAAGAACACGGCTCGGCCGCCAAGATTTTCGCGGAATGGCCGCGGACCGATTATGTCGGGCTGGTTCGCATGCTCGGCGATCGAGGTTCCAGACTCGGGGGCTCAACAGCACAGTATCTCTTGCGCGGCATGGGTGTGGACGCCTTCATCTTGAGCCGGGATGTGACGGCAGCTCTGATACGCGAAGATGTGATCGAGAAAGCCAGCAGCTCCAAACGCGCCATGCAAGCGATCCAAGCCGCGTTCAACACATGGTCAGACGAAAGCGGCCGCTCCCTGACCGAAATCTCCCGTGTTCTGGCGTTCACCGTACCCGGCGAGCATGAGCACCATGGACGCGGTCATGTGGCACTCTGATCGGCCGTCTTGACCTCGGCGGATTTGCCATCACGTGCGAGGGCGCGACACACCGTGTAGAAGACGGGCGTGAAGAGGAGGCCGAACGCCGTCACCCCAATCATGCCACTGAACACCGCAGTGCCGAGTGCCTGTCGGTTTTCCGCACCCGCACCCTCGGCAATGACCAAGGGCACGACGCCCAAAATGAACGCGAATGACGTCATCATGATCGGCCGCAGGCGAACCCGGGCCGCATGCACCGCTGCATCGAGGCGGCTCATGCCTTCTTCCTCGGCCTGCTTGGCAAACTCCACGATCAGAATGGCATTTTTGGCGGCTAATCCCACAAGCACGACAAAGCCGATCTGCACCAAAAGGTTCAAAGGAATGCCTGCGATGCCAACACCCGTCACACCTGCAAGCAAACACATCGGTACGATGAGGATGACCGCGAGCGGCAGGAGCCAGCTCTCATATTGCGCCGCCAGGAAGAGAAAGACGAAGATTGCAGCGGCGATGAAGACATAGATCGCCGTGCTGCCGGCTTGCTGTTCCTGATAGGCGAGCTCGGTCCATTCGAAATCGAAGCCTTGGGGCAGGACCTCGGCCGCAAGCCTCTCAATGATTTGGATCGCTTCGCCGGTCGAGATCGCGGGCGTCGTGCTGCCCTGGACAGCGGCCGAGGTGTAGAGATTGTAGTGGGGCACACGGTAGGGGCCCGCGATATCGCGGAAGGTTGCGATCGAGCCTATCGGCACCATCTCGCCATCCGCACTTCGTGCTCTCAGGTCCTCGACATCTTCCAACTCCATTCGGAAGTTGCCGTCGGCTTGAACCTGAACTCGGTAAACCCGGCCCAAATAGTTGAAGTCGTTGGCAAAGGCCGATCCAAGATAAACGCGCAAGGTCTCGAACACGTTCTCGACCGGGACATTGAGCATTTCCGCCTTCACCCGGTCGATATCGGCATAAATCTTGGGCGTCCCCGTCTCGAACGGCGAAAAGACCTGGACCAAGCCCGGCGTTTGATTGGCAGCCTGAATGAGCGCATTTTTTGCGCCATCGAGCGCGTCGATGCCCTGATTGAGACGGTCCTCGACATAGAGCTTGAATCCACCTCCCGTGCCGATGCCACGTATCGGAGGCGGCGCAATCACGAAGATGAAGGCATCTTGGATTTGGCTCGTCACCGCGCGGGCCTGGTTTAGGATTTGATCGGAGGTAAGTCCCTTGGCGGCGCGCTCTTCAAACGACTCAAGTACGGTGAAAATTGCGCCCTTATTCGGAGCATTGGTGAAGGTTGCTCCATCGAATCCGGCGAACCCCGCGGTATGCGCAACACCATCGATCTCGAGCAAGCGCGTCGTTGCGTCGAGCACCACCTCGTCGGTCCGGTCCAAAGAGGCGCCGGGTGGCAGATTGACGACGGTGATGAGATAGCCCTGGTCTTGCTCCGGCACGAATCCCGTGGGTGCTTGCTGGAACTGCCAGCCGGTGAGGGCGATTAAGCCTGCATAAACGACAAGGACAAATGCGGAGATCCGCACCAGCCGCTTCGTCAAAGCACCGTAACCGTTGGAAAGCCGATCGAAGCTTTTGTTGAATTTGTCAAAAAACCAGTCCGAAGGCCGGGCTATCCAGCTTTTTCTTTGATTTTCGTCGTGTGACTTCAGCAGCAACGCCGCCATTGCCGGCGAGAGGCTGAGCGACACGATCGAGGAGATCACGGTCGAAACGGCGATTGTGACCGCAAACTGGCGGAAGAACTGTCCGGTAATGCCGGTGATCAGTGTGGCGGGCACAAACACCGCGACCAACACAAGCGAGGTTGCAACGATGGCACCACCGACCTCATCAACGGTCCGGTGTGTGGCTTCGTTCGGCGACAAACCATCCCGTATATTCCGCTCGACATTCTCGACGACGATGATCGCATCATCGACGACAATACCGATCGCCAGCACGAGTCCGAAAAGTGTGAGGGTATTAAGCGAGAAACCGAGTGCGGCCATGACGGCGAATGTGCCGATCAGCGATACAGGGATGGCAACGATCGGAATGACCGCGGCGCGCCATGTCTGTAGGAAGATAATGACGACGATGATGACAAGGATGGCCGCTTCGAGGATTGAGCGGACCACGGCATCGACGGATTCCTGGATGAACTCCGTTGGATTGTAGATGATCTCATAGCCAAGGCCTTCAGGAAAGGCTTCGGCGAGTTCGCTGATCATCGCCTGGAGTTCGGCTGCCGTGTCGAGCGCATTGGTTCCAGGTCTTTGGAAAATGCCGAGTGCCACGGCTTGCCGTTCATCGAGGTAGGCGTTGCGCAGATAGTCTTGAGCACCGATCTCGACGCGCCCGACATCACGGATACGGACCAGCCGTCCATCATCTCGAGAGGCGATCACGATGTCTTCGAAATCGTCGGTTTCATCGAGACGGCCTTGGGTCTCGATCGTCAGTTCGAACGCAGGATCACCGGGAATGGGCTGCTGGCCGAGGACACCCGAGGCCACTTCGACGTTCTGCGCCCGAATGGCTTCGAGCACATCGGAGGCGGCCAGATCCAGCTCCGCCATGCGATCCGGATCAAGCCAGATTCGCATCGAGTAATCACGGGCACCGAAGATTTGAACATCGCCGACACCGTTGATGCGCGAGAGGACGTCTCGGATCTGCAAAGTCGCGTAGTTGGAGATGTAGAGCTGATCGAGCGAACCATCCGGTGAGTTGAGATGGATCACCATCATCAGATCGGGAGAACTTTTTCGGGTGGTGACACCCAAGCGCCGAACCTCTTCGGGCAATCGGGGTTCAGCCACGGAAACACGGTTTTGAACGAGCACCTGCGCCGTATCGAGGTCGGTTCCCAGCCGGAAGGTAACGGTGATCTGTACACGCCCGTCGCCCGTGCTCTGGGAGAGCATGTAGATCATGTCGTCGACACCATTGATCTCTTGTTCCAACGGTGTCGCGACGGCATTGGCGACGGTCTCTGCCGAAGCTCCGGGATAGGATGCACTCACCACGATGGTGGGCGGGACGACATCCGGATATTGCGAGACGGGAAGGGTGGTATAGGCGTAACCGCCCAAGAGCATGATCACGACGGCGATCACGGTCGCAAAGATCGGCCGATCAACGAAAAAATGCGCAAATTTCATGAGATCTAGCCTGCTTCGCCTTGATCGCGAGTGCGCGCCTCTTCGGCGTATCGTTCAGGGATCTCGACCGATCCCTCTTCGACATTGACCGTCATGCCCGGGAGGATCTTGGCGATGCCGTTGACGACGATACGTTCGTCACCTTCCAAGCCCCTTCGAACGATCCGGAGGCCGAATTCGCGCGGACCTGGTCGGATGACCCGCTGCTCGACCGTGTTGTCGTCATTGATGACGTAAACGAATTTGCGGTCTTGATCGGTCCCGACAGCCTCGTCAGGGATCAGGATCGCCGGATAGTAGGGGGAGCCAGGCAAGCGAAGACGGCCGAATTGACCGGGGAGGATGAGGAAGTCCGGATTGGGAACCTCGGCACGAGCACGCACCGTCGCCGTTCCTTCATCAACGACATTGTCGACGAAGTTCATGCTCCCTCGGCGGTCCCACGTCTCCTCATCCACCAACCTCACCCAAATCTCGGTCGTTTGATCGCGGGTCGAGGCAAGTTCCCCGGAGATTACGGCGCGCTGGTAGGCGAGGAAGTCGCTTTCGCTCATATCAAACACGAAAAAGATGGGATCGAGCGAGACGATGGTGGTCAAGAGCGTATCGTTGTCGACGAGATTGCCCTCATCGACACGGGCATAAGAAGCGCGGCCACCTACCGGTGCCTCGATTGTGGTGAAATCCAGATCCAGCTGGGCCTGTGCTAGCGCAGCATTGGCGGCATCACGCTCGGCCTGGGCGGCGGCGGCTTCTTGAATGCGCTGATCGAGCTGTTGTTGGGAGAGCGCTGGGCTGCCGCGCAAGCGCTCGACGCGCTGCTGCTCGATATTGGCGAGTTCCATCTGGGCGGTGGCACTTTCGAGACGGGCACGTGCCTCGGCGACAGCGTTCTCGAAGGGCCTCTGATCGATGACGAAAAGCAGATCGCCCGTCTCGACGATGGCTCCGTCCTCGAAGGCTTCTTCCTGGACGTAGCCTGCCACGCGCGGGCGTATTTCGACGCTTTCAATCGCTTCGAACCGTCCGGTGAATTCATCCCATTCGATCAGCTCTTTGACTAACGGTTGGGCCACGGTGACGGTAGGTGGCGGCGGTGCGCTGCCTTGGGATGCCTGATCGCTGCCGTCATCGCAGCCGGCGAAGACCAAACAGAGTAGCAGACTGCAAACGCCTGACCATCTTCGCAGGGTGGATCGTGGCATCATCATGACCATCCTCACTCGATTCATTGTCGAGGGCGTACGGGTTGTGAAAGTGGTGCGTCGAAGACCGATCGCCCCTCACAGATGCTCAGGGCTGCTATGCAACAAAGCCGCAGCTTGCGAGTTCGTCACGCATATGCGGTGGCGGTGCGGCTTCGGCCTCGACCAAGGGTTTGTTGGTGTAGAGAGGCAGCGCGATACTTCTGGCATGGAGGGCAAGGGGGTGACGGGTGTCTGTTCCGTACACCGAATCGCCGATAACGGGGCAACCCAGTGACGCGCAATGGACCCGGATCTGGTGGGTCCGCCCAGTCAGGGGCTGCAATTCGAGCCAGGTGAGATCACCCGATTTGCCGCGGGTTTGATAGCGCGTGACCGCCTTTTGGCCGTCCGGATCCGGTTTCATCCACCAACCCCGTTTCTCGGAACGTTTGGCCAGGGCAAGATCGACCGTGCCGTGCGGCTTTTCAGGAGCGCCTTGGACCAAAGCCCAATAGGTTTTCTTGACCATGCCTGTAGAAAAGAAGTGTCCCAATCGGGCAAGTGCGCGGCGGTGTCGGCCGAGCACCAGGCAACCGCTCGTGTCGCGATCGAGCCTGTGACCCAGAGCCGGGGGATGGGGCAGGCCAAAGCGGAGTTGGCCGAAATAGTCCTCGAGGCAGTTGCCTCCCTTGGGGCCACTATGAACCGGAAGGCCAGCGGGTTTATCGATGACCAGGATGAGCGCGTCGCGATAAAGAAGGCGCTGGGTGAGGTCCAGACCCTCACCGGCACTCTGTTGCACGGCCTGTTTAGACACTAGGTTCATAGCATGATCATGCAGCGTGGCCGATTGGTTTGCGAGACTTTCCGAAGAGCGGGGCGCTTCTAGCGTTCGATGTTTCCAAACGCCGGATAGGCCTTGCCGCCTGCGATCCGTCCCGGCTGCTGGTCACGCCGATAAGAACTGTCGAGCGGCGCACGGGCTTGCAGGTACCTGACGTCATTGTTCAAACCGCTAAGGAACGATCGGTGGTGGGCCTGGTGGTGGGCTGGCCCTTGAACATGGATGGAAGCGAGGGACCTGCCTGCCAATCTGTCAAAGATATGGTTCAGCCCATCCTCGATGCGTTGGACCTTCCGGTGCACTTCCAAGACGAGCGCTTGACGAGTTCAGCGGTCGGATTTGCGATCCAAGAAGGCAAGCTTCCGAAGCCCAAAAAAAGCGAGCCGCTCGATCACTATGCGGCCGCCGTTATTCTGGAAGATGCGCTGAGGACGCTCAGTCGAGTTGGCTGACCAGCTCGGCGATGTGATGGCCGAAGGCTGTCGTTCCGAGGACACCCCCGATATCGGCTGTCCGGGTTTCGGGTTTGGCGAGGGCTTGCTTGACGGCGCGGTCGATGAGCCGCGCTGCTTGAGCACCCTGGGGCCAGGATCGTTTCTTCGAGAGCCAATCGAGCATCATCGCAGCCGAGAGGATCAGCGAGGCGGGATTGGCTTTGTCTTGACCTGCAATATCGGGCGCGGAGCCATGTTGCGCCTGGGCACAGACGCGCTCGTCGCCGGCATTGATGGAGGCGGCGAGACCGAGGCTTCCGGCAAGCTCCGAGGCGAGATCGGAGAGAATGTCACCGTGGAAATTTGTGGTGCAGACGACATCGAACTGGCCGGCGTCGCGTACCAGCTTGGCCGCCATGGCATCGACGATTTCGTCCTCTAGGACGACGTTAGGATGCTCTAGGGCAACGGCGCGCACTTCTTCGAGAAACAGGCCGTCGGTGAGGATGAAATTGTTGGCCTTGTGGACGGCCGTAACCTTGCAGCGCCGGGTCTCCGCCATGGCGAAGGCCGTTTTGGCAATCCTCCGGCAGGCGGGTCGCGTGATCTTGCGGACAGAGAGGGCAACATCTTCCGTCGGCATGAACTCACCGGAGCCTGCCGCCATGTTGCGGTCCGGATAGAAGCCTTCGGTATTTTCGCGGGCGATGACGAGATCCATCTCGGTGCCGCGATGGGGAACACCGGGCCATGTGCGGGCTGGGCGGATATTGGCGTAGAGATTGAGGCCTAGGCGGATGGCCGCCGAAATATTGACCCCGCCCTGGTCGCGCGGGGGATAGTGAAGATGGCCGATCGGGCCCAGAATGATGGCGTCGACCTCGCGGGCGCGCGCCATCACCGTTTCGGGCAAGGTCGTCCCGCAGGCCTCATAGGCTTTCATACCGACGTCGCGCTCGTCGAAGGCAAAATCGAGGCCCAGACGGCAGTCGACAGCGTTGAGAATCTCAAGAGTTGCTGCGGTGATCTCAGGACCGATGCCATCACCGGGCATAACCAGAATGTCCATCAGGCAGTCTTTTCCAGCCGCTCGATCACGGCATCGGCAAAGCCTTCCGTGCCGGTCTCGCCGCCGACATCCGGGGTTTTGATATTGTCCTCGAAGGTGGCCTCGACGGCGGCGGTGATCCGCCTTGCCGCTTCGCGGGTGGCATTGTCGGAGCGCTGCGCACCCAGCCAGTCGAGCATCATCGCACCCGAGACGATGGTTGCCATGGGATTGGCGATGTTCTTGCCGACAAGAGTCGGGGCGGAGCCGTGACTTCCCTGAAAAAGCCCATGCGTGTCGCCGACTTCGGCGGAAGGCGACATGCCCATGCCGCCCACCGTGGCCGCGGCAAGATCGGTGAGGATGTCGCCGAACATGTTCTCCATCACCATGACATCGTAGAAGTCCGGTGATTGCACCAGATAGCAGGCCATCGCGTCGGTATAGGCATGATCCGCCTCGACATCGCTGAACTCCACCGCGGTCTGATCGAAGACCCGGCGCCAGAAGCTGAACGAGCGGAGAATATTGGCCTTGTCGACACTCGTGACGCGTTTTCTGCCGTCCCGCGGTGCGCCATTGCGCTCGCGCGCCAGATCGAAGGCCTTGCGGGTGATGCGCTCGGTTCCGGAGCGCGTGATCACCATGGTATCCGTGGCAATACTGTCTCTGAGGATCGACCCACCGCCGCGGCTTGCATAGAGCCCTTCGACGTTCTCGCGCAGCACGATATAGTCGATGTCGCCGGCCTTGCGGTCGACGAGGGGTGAGCGGATATTGGGATAGAGCTTGATGGGGCGGATATTGGCATAAAGATCGAGCTTGAAGCGAAGCTGCAAGCCAGCCTCGACACCGACTTCGGTACCGTCGGGATAGACCGCACCCGGAAGCCCGACCGAGCCGAAGAATATCGCGTCGGCTTCGCGGCATAGCTTCATGCTGTCATCGGGGATCGCTTCCTTGGTGCGGGCATAGGTTGCAGCACCCGCGTCGATGGTTTCATAGTTCACGTCGATCCCGCCGGTTGCCGCGAGCGCCGCATCGACGACCCGGCGGGCACTGGCCAGGACCTCGGGGCCGATGCCGTCGCCCGGCAAATACGCGATATTGTACGTTGTCATTCGCCTCTTCCTCGGTCTTTCTAAGCTTGGCATCGTTGAGCACGGGGGAGGAGGCAAGAAAAAATGACACGCATCGCGCTGATCCATGCAACACCGGTTTCGATCGCACCGGTCACTCAGGCCTTTGCCGAGCACTGGCCCGAGGCGGAAACACCGAGCATTCTCGACGACAGCTTGAGTGTCGATCAAGCGCGGTCAGGCACGCTCACCGAGACCATGCGTCAGCGTTTTCAGGCCTTGGCGGACTATGCTCTTCTGGGAGGAGCCGAGGGCATTCTGTTTACCTGCTCTGCCTTCGGTGAAGCGATCGAGAGGGTCCAGGAGCGGCTTTCGATCCCGGTGCTCAAGCCCAATCAAGCGATGTTTGAATCGGCCGTCGAGCGAGGGGGCCATTGCGTGCTGCTGCTCACCTTTGCGCCGAGCGTCGTGTCGATGACGCGAGAATTCGAGCAGATGCGTTTCAGCAATGCGATGACCTTCGAGACGATCTTGGTCGATGAGGCGATGGAATGCTTGAGCTGCGGCGATGCCGAACGCCACAATCGGCTAATTGCCGAGGTCGCCAAGGATGTCGAAAAGGCCGATACGATCTTGCTGGGACAGTTTTCGATGGCGCAAGCCCGTGACGCGGTCGCCAACGTCACAGATGCGGCCGTTCTGACAGCACCTGAGAGTGCAGTGTTGGCCATGCGCCAACGACTGAGCGAGAGGAAGGGAAGCTAGAATGTCATCTGAAGGCGGATTTGATTGTCATCTGCACGTTATCGACCCGGACAGGTTCGCCTACCCGGGAGGGCCAGGATACCAGCCGGGACCCGAAGAACGCGGCAATGCCGAGATGCTCGAAGAAACCTTCGAAGCGCACGGCATTCGTGGCGCGCTTCTCGTTCAGCCCAGCACCTATCTGACCGATAATCGCTGCATGCTTGATGCCATGGCGCGTTTGCCCGGCAGCTATCGCGGCATTGCTGTGGTTTCACCCGACGTTGATGACAAAGAGCTCGATGCGCTGGCCAGCGCAGGCGTGGTGGGCGTGAGGATCAACGTCGAAAACCTTGGACCGTCAATCCTCAAAGACACACCGAGGCTCCTACCCCGCTTGGTCGAGCGCGATTGGTTCATTCAGCTTCATATGCTTGCCAAACGCCTCCCCGACTACGCAGCCATGTTGACTGCCCCCCTTGCCAATGCGGCGAACTCGAAGCTCATCTTCGATCATTGTGGACGGCCAGAGATCGACCGCGGGATCGAAGAGCCCGGTTTTCAGGAAGTCTTGCGTCTTGGGCGCGAAGGGCTTGCATTGATCAAGCTTTCGGGCGCGTTTCGCAATTCCCAAAAGCCGTTTCCGCACGACGATATGGATCCATTCGTCGACGCTATTCTCGCCAGTTTCGATGTGGAAAGGTGTATCTTCGGCTCGGATTGGCCGTTCTTCGGCGATGTCAAACCGCCTTATGGCGAGACGCTCGCCATGTTGCAGCGCTGGGTGCCGGACGATCGCGATCGTCACCAGATCCTGACGCAGAATCCGGCGACCTATTTCGGTCTAGGGTAGGCGCATCGGCATTTTGTCGAACAGCCAGACAAAGGCCATGCAGACCACCATCAAGCCGGCAGCCAGCCAAAGAGGGGCTGCAGGGTTGGCCGTGATGTCACGGGCGTGTCCGGCGAAGGCGGGAAATATCGAGACTGCGGTGTAAAATACCGTGAAATAGATCCCCATGCCAATCGATCGGGACTGCGGACGGAGGACGGTGGCGGGGAGTGCCATGATCGAGCCCGCCGGTGCAAATCCGATGAGACCGAAAATGATGATGGCGGCAACGCGAAGTTCGCCGGACGGCATCATCAATGCCGAGACAGCGGCACAGGCAAAACCGACAAACAGGATGGTTCTCGAGCAATCGAGCCTGCTTGAAAGCCAACCGCCGCCGATCACACCGGCAATGCCCCACCAGGACACCATGCTGACGAGGCGACCGGCGGCCTCGATTGTCATGCCTTGGGAGGACAGCATTGTTGGAGCGAAACTCAGAACGATCAGCAGCGAGGCATTGAAGCAACCCCAAATCGCACCGGCTATCAGGCTTCCCACGATTTCGCCGCGAGCCAATCGGCTCGACGGCCCATTGATATCGGACTCATCGACGCCTTGAGCCTTATGATTGTTCTCGAGGGCCAAGACGAGCGCGAGGATCAAGATCAACGCAGTTGATGCCAAGGTAACGGGCAAGCCGAACTCGATTGCGAGATATGGCTGGGCAATCAATCCTAGGCCGATTCCGAACGGCCAACTATTGACCAGGATCGCCATGGCGAAAGCGAGTTCGCGGTCGGCAAACCAATCCGTCACCATCTTGGCGAGGAGAACATTGAGGACGACGGCACCGACGCCCGCGAGCACGCGTCCCGCTGCTATACCAGAATAGCTTTCTGCGTAGGCCGAATAAAGCCCGCCGGCGATCATCAAGACCAGGGCGATCAGCAGTGTTCTGCGGTCACCGATCCACTGGGATAGGGCTCCACTCGGCAACGCCATGATGATGCCCGGCGTCAAATAGAGCCCGACCAAGGTTCCGAGCTGCGCGTAGTCAATGTCGTAGTTGGCAACCAGATTGTCGCCAATCGAACCCACAACTTGGAATTGATAGCCCATGGCGGTGCGGATCAAGAACAGGACGAACAGGACCTGCCATCGTCGCGCATAGGCGCCTGCAACGATCGAGCTCGTGCTCAAAAATCTCCCTTCAAAACTCAACCCGAAAAAGATGACGCGAGTTTGAGTGCGTCGGCCGCCCGATATGACCTTGCTGATAGGGTAGAAAGAAACTTTCGTCTACCAGTAGTTGAACATGAATTGCAGCTCATGGTCTGCGTATGGGGTACTCCGCTTCAAGCGAAACCTTCTGTTCATCTGATTGCACAAGAATGATGACACCGAACAGTTAAGAAGGGATTGAACGCGCGATGTGGACCAACGTCGCCAGGTTCTTTGTAAGCGCACAGATTATTCTGATCATTGCGGCCAAGGTCGGGGCGATGCCCGCATTCGCTGCCATTTCATTCTAAAGTCGTCGGCAAGACTTGTGGTTGCCGCCACGCGGCTTTAGCTAGGGCGTTAGCACGGCGACCTCACAACAGAGGCGTCGATCACAAATTTTGGACGTCCAGCCATGTCGATCGATTCGGGAACAGTCGCCCGCATCGCCAATCTCGCACGAATTGAAGTCACCGAAGGCCAACAAGAGAAGCTGGCAGCCGAGCTCTCGGGCATCCTCGATTGGATCGATCAGCTCAACGAAGTGAATACTGAGGGTGTCGAGCCCATGCGGTCGGTCATGGAAATCGAGAATGAATGGCGAGTTGACACGATCAATGACGGCAATCGCACCGATCAGATCGTGCAGAATGCGCCCAAGACGCACGACGGATACTTCGTTGTCCCGCGGGTCGTCGAGTGATGAACAAACCAAATGGATTGACGCTTGCCGAAGCGCGGCGGAAGCTGCTTGCCAAAGAGATGTCGGCCAGAGAGCTAACCGAAGCCCATTTGTCGGCGATGGCAGAAGCCCGTCATCTCAATTGTTACATTACCGAAACGGCAGATCACGCCTTGTCCGCTGCTGAGGCCTCCGATGCTCGGATTGTGAAGGGCGAGGCCAAACCGCTCGAGGGCTTGCCGATTGCGATCAAAGACCTTTTCTGCACGCAGGGAATTCTAACGACGGCAGCGTCGCATATCTTGGACGGATTTCATCCGCCCTATGAATCGACGGTTTCGGCCAAACTATGGCAGGCAGGTGCGGTTTGTCTCGGCAAGACCAATCTCGATGAGTTCGCGATGGGCTCCGCTAACATCACCTCCCATTATGGTCCCGTGACCAGTCCCTGGACGCAGACCGGGGATGACAAACCGTTGGTTCCCGGTGGAAGCTCCGGTGGCTCGGCTGCTGCTGTGGCGGCGCGACTGTGCCTTGCGGCAACCGGTACCGATACAGGCGGATCAATACGGCAGCCTGCCAGCTTTACAGGTGTCGTCGGCATGAAGCCTACCTATGGCCGTTGCTCGCGTTTTGGCATCATCGCCTTCGCCAGTTCGCTCGATCAGGCAGGGCCGATTGCACGTACGGTCGAAGATGCGGCGATCCTTCTCGAAGTCATGATGGGCCATGACGTCAATGACACAACCAGCGCAAGCCTTCCCGTTCCCGATCTAACAGGGACGATGAACCAGGGCGTGAAGGGCTTGCGTATCGGCATTCCCAAAGAATACCGCATGGAGGGAATGCCTCACGAGATCGAAACCATCTGGCAACGCGGTGCCAAATGGCTCGAGGAGCAGGGTGCGGAGCTTGTCGAGGTCTCACTGCCGCATACAAAATATGCTCTGCCTGCCTACTACATCATCGCCCCTGCGGAAGCGTCGTCGAACCTCGCGCGTTATGATGGCATGCGCTATGGTCTCCGTGTCGAGGGCAGGAACCTCACCGAAACCTACATGAAGACCCGAGCCGAGGGTTTTGGCGCCGAGGTCCAGCGCCGCGTTCTCATCGGTACCTATGTGCTCTCGGCAGGCTATTATGACGCTTATTACCTCAAAGCCCAGAAAGTCCGCCGCCGTATTGCGCAAGACTTCAAGGACGCGTTCGAGACGGTCGATGCCATCTTGACACCAACGGCACC
>CAYPOV010000088.1:0-14674 GCA_964412385.1 uncultured Geminicoccaceae bacterium | reverse complement strand
ACATCGCCGTCGGCATCGGTATCGTTTGCGAGAACAGGGATTGTCACCGGTACGTCTTCATCGGTAACGGCCGCATCTTCCACAGGAACTGGCGCGTCATTGATGGGCGTTACCGTGACGTTGACGGTCGCGGTGGCTTCACCATCCGTATCGTCTGTGATGGTATAGGTGAAGGTGTCTACACCGCTAAAATTCGGGTTAGGCTCATAGACTATCGCCGTACCATCGACCGTCGCCGTGCCGTTTGCAGCCGCGCCGGCGCCGACGATCCGCAGCGTATCGCCATCGGCATCGCTGTCATTGGAGAGAACGGCAATCCTGCCTGTAGAATCTTCATTTATGGTTGCTGAGTCGTCAGTAGCAACGGGTGCCACGACCAATCCGACTGAAGGAATGTTTTCTCCGTTTGACAGAGCCATTGTTGTCCTCGACCTGGAAGGTAATTGGTAGGTGGAATTCTGGTAGCTCCGATCTCCTTGGCACACAACGGATTTAATGTTGCACCAATGGAAGAAAATCGTCGATTGGTCGGAGCGATCAACTCACGATCGAACGAAACAATCCTCAGCAAGGGGGCTCAATGATTTCAATCTGCGGTTACTAGTTATGTGCGGCGATCGGAACGATGATGATCAGGATCGCTTGGATTGGTTGGGTCGAATTATGATCCCTGAGTAGAGCAATGGGAAAACATTATTGCCAAAATGAAGAGGATTTCATGTCAATGTCAGATTGCGTCAATCTGCCGTGCCTATCTCTCCATTGCGAACGCTGATCGGCCTGCCGCCTCACTGGCTCCTTCGACCGCACAGGTCGACCACTGAGTTGCTCGGCTCCCATCAGCATCATCGTGCCTCCCTCCCGACTTAACAGTCGAATTAAGGGCCACCGTCATGCGGTGGCCCTCCTTTTTTGTCGTTACTGCACAGATATTCAGCATAAGACGTTGATGACGTGCTCATTTTCAAAAAAAATGCCCTAACGCGCCAAGCGTCATTATTTTGTCACATTTTAACGATAAGGTTAATGCGTACCGGATGAAAATAAATGCAACCGGTCGCAGCAATAGGGGCGTCGCGGGTGTGCGCTGCAAATTATAAGAGCGAGCACGCCCATAAATAGTCGGGCAATTCGATTGGATTAGTTTGTTAGTGGGCGGCTTCGGCCGCCCATTTTATTAGCATCTACCAATTTTGCCGTTTAAATTGAAAAAATGTCATTTAAGCGCGCTTAAGAATCGCCTTCTCCGAGCTCGCGATCAAGATTGTAGGCAGCACTGATCAATGCCAAATGGGTGAAGGCTTGGGGAAAGTTACCAAGCCCTTCGCCGCGTGCTCCCGTTTCCTCCGCGTAAAGTCCCACATGATTGGCGAAACCGAGCATCCGCTCAAAAATCAGGCGAGCGGTTTCGAGATATTCCGGGTGGTAGCGTCCTACTCTCGTGAGCGCGTCGACCAGCCAAAATGTACAGATGTTGAAGGTCCCTTCTTCACCGTCCAAACCGTCTTCGTAGTTTTCGACGTTGTAGCGGTAGACGAGATGGTTGGTGAGCAGCCCACCCTCTTGTGGCGACCGCATCATTCGCTCGAGAGTTGAGAGAAGCATCGGATCGGTGGGGCTCAGGAACAGAACAAGAGGCATCATGAGCAACGACGCGTCGAGCGTATCGCTTCCATAATATTGCACGAAGGATTTGATCTCCTCATTCCAACTATGCTGCATAATGTCAGTGTATATGCGGTCTCGGACCTCGCGCCAGCGGAGCCGGTCACAGGGTAAACCTCGGTCATTCGCGAGCTTGAGACCGCGATCGATGGCGACCCAGCACATCAGCTTCGAATAGCTGAATTGTTGACGGCCGCTTCGGACCTCCCATATTCCCTCGTCGCGCCTGCGCCAATTGTCGCAGACCCAGTCAACGACCTCTTTGAGGTTCATCCAGAGGCCATGACTGATAGGTGCGCCGTACTTATTGTACAGATAAGCCGCGTCCATCAGCTCCCCATAGATGTCCAACTGGAGCTGATCATAGGCGCCATTTCCTACCCTTACCGGCTTCGAACCGCGGTAACCGTCAAGGTGATCGACTGTTTCCTCTTCCAAATGGCGCCTGCCATCGATGCCGTACATGATCTGCAGAGGACCGTCGCCATTGGCGGACTTGTCGCAAAGTTTGGCGACAAACCTCATGTAGCGGCCCGCCTCTTTGGTGAAGCCCAGCCGCATGAAAGCGTAAAGGGTGAAGGCGCTGTCACGGATCCAGGTATATCGATAATCCCAATTGCGAGTGCCACCGATCGCCTCAGGAAGAGAACAGGTTGGTGCTGCGACAATGGCACCTGTCGGCGCGTACGTGAGTAGTTTGAGGGCGAGGGCAGAACGATGCACCATCTCACGCCAACGGCCCTTATAGCGGCTTTGGCCGAGCCAGTGACGCCAGTATTGGACGGTCGCACGAAAGCGCACTTCCGATTCGCCGCCATCGGGCTCGTCGAGCGGTGTTTCGGCAGTGGGTAGCTCATGGAGCACGAAAGCCGCCCGCTCCCCCTCTTGCAAGGTGAAGTTGGCGGTGATCATGCCGTTTTCGATCGCGAGCGGAACCGTCGCGGAGAGGCCTAGAACGAGACTTTCGGATTTGAGAACGACGCCCTTGTCGACTGCTTCGAGCGTTGCCTCGTCGCGCGCGAAATTGAAGGCTGGGTGGCAATCGAGCCTCAGATCCATCGAACCGCGGGTCACCGATACCATGCGCACGAGCTGACGGCAGTCTCCTTCTGCCTGTTCCTCATGATAGACGGGCATGAAGTCCATCAGTTCGGCGGTACCATGCTCGGCGAAGAACCGCGTGATGAGAATATTGGTTTCAGGCCAATATGACTGACGGAACGTGCAGTCATCATCACCTGCGGGTGAGATCTTGAACGAACCGCCCTTTTGATCGTCTAGAATCGCGGCAAAAACCGACGGACTATCGAACCTCGGCATACAAAGCCAATCGATCGATCCTTGCATGCTGACCAGCGCGACCGTCCGCATGTCTCCGATCATTCCGTAGTTTTCGATCGGCTGATACGCCATGCTTCACCTCCCTTTTCATCAATTGAGACAGGGAAGCGGCGTCAGGCCTACCACTACCCGGAGTTTGCTTCCTTCGGCAGACCTCGCTTGAGCGCGTAGAGCCCGACAAATGCTGCGACGACGGACGCTGAGAGAATTCCGATCTTGGCCTGATCCAGCGCCGCGCTTTGGTCAAACGCGAGATTGGCAATAAATAGCGCCATGGTAAAGCCGATTGCTGCCAACATGGCGACACCGAAGACACCCGACCAAGTCACACCGTCGGGAAGCCGTGTGATGCGTAGCAAGACGGCAAGCCCCACAAAAAGCATGACGCCAATCGGTTTGCCCAACAAGAGACCCAAAAATACGCCCAAGGTCGCAAGACTGACGAGCGCACCCTCTCCACCTGTCACTGCGACACCTGCATTGAAGAGGGCGAAGATCGGCATGATGAAATAGGCCGAGTAGGGATGCAGGGCGTGCTCGAAATTATGCAGAGGGCTATGTGAGCGGCTCAACAAGGCTTCGACGTCTTCTATATGGACGACGACTTCTTCGAAGCTCTGGCCACCGATCCGGCTCTCGATCTCGCTCTTGAGTTCTTCCGGAGTCATCCGCTGGATCATCGGGATGGTCATCGCCATGAGAACACCGGCGATGGTCGCATGGACACCTGATTTCAACATGAAATACCAGGCAACAAGGCCTATAATGGTGTACCAAAAGGCACTGGTTCCGCCGCGCCTGCCGTAAACGTATGCGACGCCCACGAAGACGAATGAGATGATGAGCGAGATGATACTGACTTCTTCAGTGTAAAAGACCGCAATGACGATCACCGCACCGAGATCATCAACGATCGCAAGTGCCAAGAGGAAAACCTTGAGGGCCAACGGGACGCGGTTGCCCAAAAGGGCCAAAACGCCGACGGCGAAAGCAATGTCTGTCGCCATGGGCACGCCCCAACCGTCCACGAACTCTGGTGAATTCCACGTAATTGCGAGATAGATGAGGGCAGGTGCAATCATGCCGCCAAGGGCTGCAGCAATCGGCAATGCCGCTTTGCGGAAGCCTGCAAGCTCGCCGATCAAGACCTCTCGCTTGATCTCCAGACCTACGAGGAAAAAGAAGAGGGCCATCAAGAGATCGTTGACCCAGAGCTCGAGCGGCTTCAGCAGGCCGACGGTGCCAATTTGGATACCCGTCGTCGCGTGCTTCATATCGAAGTAGGTATGCGACCAGGGCGAATTGGCCCACAAGAATGCGATCAACGCCATCGACACCAGGATGATCCCGCTCGCACTCTCGCTTTGCAGGAATTGCTCGACCGGCGTCGGCAAACGAATCAGCGGTCTCTTTCCCGGAAGCTCACGCGTTGGCGTTGCCATGCCCCTAATCCACTCGCGTTAAGACCGGGGCTTTATAAGGGGCGATCACGCAAATGGCGATCGGACCTAATAGCCTAGCGCGATGCCATCCTTGCGCGGCTCCGAGCCGCCGATCAACACGCCTCGCTCGTGATCAATCAGGATCATCTGGCCACCGCCGTGCGGTGCGCTTGCTTCCTCGATCGTGTGCCCCAGCGCTGCGAGCCCCTGACGCGTAGATTCATTGATCCCGAGCTCCACTGATAACGCGGGACCCGGATAGGCCATCACGCGAGGCTGATCGATAGCGGCTTGCGGATCCATGCCGAAATCGACGACGTTGCTCATCACCTGTGCATGGCCGATGGGTTGGAAATCGCCGCCCATGACGCCGAAGCCGGCAAGCGGCTTGCCACCCTGCATCGTCAAGCCGGGAATGATCGTATGCGCCGGCCGTATTTTCGGTTTGAGCTGATTGGGATGGCCATCCTCCAGCGTGAACGCCCGGCCACGGCAGTGAAAGAGCACGCCGGTTTCCGGACAGGCGATGCCGCTTCCGAATCCCTCAAAGAGGGAATTGATCAGCGACACAACGTTTCGCTCACGATCGACAACCGTCAGATAGACCGTGTCTCGATGTGCAGGGATCGGTGATGATGGCAGCGGTGCGAGGGCCCTCTCCAGATCAATCATCGACGCCAATTCACTTGCGACACCGGATTCCAAGAGACGGTCCATCGTCGTGTCGCCACAGTCGGGATCCGCGAGCCATCGGTCTCGCTCACGGAAGGCAAGTTTGGTCGCTTCCGCGATCACGTGATAGCGCTGTACGCTATCGGCAGGCCCTGCGGTGGGCGCGATTTCCTTGAGCATATTGAGCATCAAGAGCGCAATGATGCCTTGCCCGTTGGGCGGACATTCGAAGACGTCGACACCCCGATAGTTGGTCGATATCGGTTCAACGAACTCGGGTCTGTAGCTGGCAAAATCCTCGATTGCGTGAAGCCCACCCTCGGCTCGAAGAGCTTTTACCATGCTCTCCGCGAGTGCACCTTCGTAGAATGCACTAGCACCATCCTTGCCAATGGCCTCGAGCGTCGCGGCCAATTGCGGAAAAACGTGGCGATCGCCCGCCACGGGTGCGGTTCCCTTCGGCAGATAGAGCTTTTCGGTGGCCTCTGTCCTGCGAAGACGCTCCTCCGACGTTCGCCAGTCATTGGCGATCCGCGGTGTCAGCAGGAAGCCGTCACGGGCAAAACGAATGGCCGGTTGCAGCAGCTCCCTAAGCGACATCGACCCTGCCGTATCAAGGAGCGCTTGCCACCCAGCCACCGCACCTGGAATGGTCACCGCGTAGTGGCTATCCGAGGGAATAAGATTGGATTCAAGGTCGGCCCTCGCCTGTTGGGCATCACTCGCCGCGGGCGACCGCCCGGAGGCATTGAGCGCCCGAACCTTGCCATCCATACCACTCCACAAGGCAAAGCAGTCACCGCCAATACCGGTTTGCCCGGGCTCCACAACACACTGTACGGCTACCGCGGCGATCGCCGCATCCATCGCGTTGCCACCTTGCCGAAGGATATCCAGTGCCGTCAGGGTCGCGGCCGTGTGAGACGTCGCGGCCATGCCATTCTCGGCAAAGGCGGATGACCGCCGAAGGGCTTGAAAATCGCGTTGGCCGGATGGCATTTTCATCGTGGTCCTCCTTGAGTATCCGATTTGATTATTCGCGATGGTAGGGGTGGCCCGCAAGGATCATGCTAGCGCGGTAAAGTTGTTCCATAATCATGACACGCACCAAAAGATGCGGCCATGTCATGCGACCCAAGGCGAGTACCAGATGGGCGCGTTGAGTGAGATTAGACTCAAGTCCATCAGCCCCGCCAATGAGAATCGAAAGTCGTTGCCGGCTTTGGTTTTGCCAATCCTGGATTTGTTCTGCGAAGTCCGTGCTCGATAGATTTCGCCCGTGTTCGTCCAGTGCGACAATCACATCATCATCGGCCAAAGCGCGAATCAACAATTCACCCTCAGCTTGCTTGAGCTTTGGACCAGATAGCGCGTTGCGGACCGTAAGCTCATCGAGAGAGATGTCCCAAGGGCAACGATTGCGGTAGCGCTCGACGATGTCATTGATTTCATGATCGCGACTTCGTCCGATCGCGAACACAGACACGCGCAATTCTACGTCAGGATAGCGTGCTTGAACTTAGCCGCTGTGGTGGCGCGACCGACCACAATCGTTCAATGTCGTAGAAGTGCCGCGTTTCCTCGCGAAACAGGTGGACGATCACATCCTGCGCGTCGATAAGCACCCAATCACTGTCGCCAAGGCCTTCGGCGGTAACGTTACCGAAGCCCTGAGCCTTGAGATTCAGCATGAGCTTGTCAGCCATCGCACCCAAATGCCGCTGCGAGCTACCTGTTGCGACAACCATATGGTCCGCAAGTGCAGTTTTTCCGGCCAGATCAATGGTCACGAGATCGACCGCTTTATCATCTTCAAGCGATTTTTTGACGGTATCGAGGAGAGTATCGTTGCTGTGATCTGCTGACTTCACTTCGTCTCCGAAACGGTATCGCCCCACCACGGTTCCGTGTCGCTGATTTCTCTGATGGCGGTGCTCGACGCGGGATGGGGGCGCATTCTTACAAAGGTCCACACAGGTGGCGCCCGATTGACAAGCATAGGCGCCTCTTCTTCCGGTATTCGGAAATTTTCGAACACTCGAGCGACTTTTCCGTCAACCGCACCATAGAAATAAGCGCTTCTCTCCAAGACGGCAATCGGACAGGTGGCAAAGATTGCACGCCATCGTCGCCAATGTGGCATCTGTACGAGATTATCGGCACCCATGAGCCAAACGATGTCCAGATCCGAGCGCGCATTCACTCGTCGCAACATATCTATCGTGAATCGGGTGTTGAGCTTCTCCTCGAGCCTGAAGACCCGAATTCTCGCATGGCGGCTTACGTCAATTGCTCGTTGCTCGCGAATTTCGACAGGCGCCATGCCTGATTGCGGTTTCAATGGGTTCTGAGGTGATACAAGCCACCAGATCTGGTCGAGAGCGAGAGCCTTGAGGGCTTCCAGACTGATATGGCGATGGCCTTCATGAGCGGGATTAAACGATCCCCCCAATAAACCGACACGTAGCCGTCTCGTTCGAGCTTCAGTCGTGCTGTCCCGAACGCCAACTTGGATGAGCGATCTGCCGCGCGGGCGGTTGACGGTTCCACAACCTTGGGGCCAGTTCCGCGCAATCCGCATCATGCTGGGCGGGTTTGTCCGTTTCCACGCACAACATATTTGAAGCTCGTGAGTTGTTCGACGCCGACTGGGCCGCGTGCGTGCAGCTTGCCTGTTGATATACCCACTTCCGCGCCCATGCCGAACTCGCCGCCGTCGGCGAACTGGGTTGAGGCGTTGTGAAGGACGATGGCACTGTCGACCTCGGCAAGGAATTGAGACGCCGCCTCCTCATCCTCGGTGACGATGCAGTCGGTGTGATGGGAGCCGAAACGATCAATGTGATCCAGCGCTTCGTCGATCGTCGAGACGATCCGGACCGCGATAACCGCGTCCAAATATTCGGTTCCCCAATCCGCTTCGCTAGCGGCCTTGGTGCGGGGCTCGATGGCGCAAACACGAGCATCGCCACGGAGTTCACAACCTGAAATGACGAGATCGTCGAGCACTTTCGGGAGAACTGTGTCGGCAATCGCCTCGTCGACGAGAAGCGTTTCCGCGGCACCGCAGATCCCTGTGCGTCGCATCTTGGCGTTAAGTGTCACCTCACGAGACATTGTCGGGTCAGCCGCTTGATGAAGATAGACGTGACAATTGCCGTCAAGATGAGCAAGCACGGGAATTCGACTTTCTGTCTGGACGCGTTCAATCAGTGAGCGGCCGCCGCGCGGCACGATGATGTCGATGAAATCGTTCATTCTCAACATCATGCCAACGGCTGCACGATCTTGCGTCGGCAGCATCTGGATAGATGCTCTCGGCAGACCTGCAGCCTCGATCCCCTGGCTCAGACATTCAGAAATTGTCGTCGAGGAATGATGACTTTCCGACCCTCCGCGCAAGATTGCGGCATTTCCCGCCTTGAGACACAAGCCGCCGGCATCGGCTGTCACATTCGGACGGCTCTCGTAGATAATACCAATAACACCGAGCGGAACTCGAACGCGGGCAATGTCGAGGCCGTTGGTACGATTCCACCGCGCGATTTCCGATCCTACCGGATCTTCTAATTCGGCAATCGATTCAAGGCCCTGCGCCATGGCTTCAACTCGTATCGGGTTGAGTTCGAGCCGATCCAGCATGGCTTGAGAAAGATCGCGGTCCCTGGCAGCTGCCATGTCCCGAGCATTGGCCTCGAGGATGTCCCCTTGCCTCTGGCGGATGATCGCCGCCGCCTGGTTCAATGCCTGATTTTTTCTATCCGTCGGTGCTTTGGCGAGAACCCGTGCCGCCTGACGTGCCCTCCCTCCGAGCTCCAAGAGCTTCTGCTCTAAGGTGTTGCCGTTAAACCCGGCATTAATCACCGTTGCCATCGCCTCGCCTCGCTAGAGAATTACCAGATCATCACGATGAACCATAGCGTCACGCCCGCGAAATCCCAAGATGGCTTCGATTTCGTGGCTTTGCCGGCCGGATATGGCACGCGCATCGGATGCATCATAAGCCGTGAGGCCTTTGGCAATCGCAAGGCCGCGATGGTTTTCGATGAGCACGGCGTCGCCCCGCTCAAAATCGCCAGAAACTGAGACTACCCCCGCAGGCAACAGGCTGCTCCCGCGGTTCAGGGCCTTCTCCGCGCCGGCATCGATGCGGATGCGCCCCATCACGCTGATGCTGGCGGCGATCCAATGTTTGCGCGCACGTCGAGGCGTGGTCGCGGCCTCAAACAACGTGCTCCGCGCCCCGCCCATGAGATTTTGCAGAGGGTGAGGGGTCTTGCCCTCGCCTAGAATCACCTTGCAGCCCGCCCCGGTCGCGATTTTTGCGGCGGCAAGCTTACTGACCATACCGCCGGTTCCGTGGGCAGACGTGCTTTCGCCGGCCATGGCTTCGATGCTTTCGTCAACCACTCCCACAAAGGGAATATGGTCGGCCAATGGATGGATTTTGGGGTTCGCCGTATAGAGCCCGTCGACATCGGAGAGCAGCACCAGAAGATCGGCCGATGACATGACGGCGACGCGTGCGGAGAGCCGGTCATTGTCGCCAAAGCGGATTTCTGCTGTCGCAACCGTGTCGTTTTCGTTGACCACAGGAACAACACCGAGCCTCAAGAGGGTTTCCGTTGTCGCGCGGGCATTGAGATAGCGGCGCCGGCCTTCAGTATCACCGAGGGTCACGAGGATCTGCGCGGTTTGAAGCCCCACCTCATGAAGACACTCTTGATAGGCTCGTGCCAGACGAATTTGACCGATTGCTGCTGCCGCCTGCTTTTCCTCGAGCCGCAATAGCCGTTTGGGAAGGCCGAGGATCTTTCGCCCAAGAGCGATCGAACCTGATGTGACAATTATGGTCTGGATGCCTTTGCGCCGAAACTCGGCAACATCCGATGCAAGCGATTGTAGCCAGTGGATTCGTGGCTCGCCCGCATCGTCTACCAGAAGTGCCGAGCCGACTTTGATGACGGTTCGACGGGCACCCTCCAGTACGATGGCGGATGTCATCGCTTGATGCTTACACAGCCTCCACGTCTCGAGCCTGGTGTTGCTGTCGGCGATGTTCACTTATTCGCTCCCAGGTCTTTCCAACAAGCGCTTGAACACCTTGTTTGGTCGGGGCGGCAAGAGCGATGACATTGCGCCCTGTATGATCAGCCAAATAGCGCACGAGTGCATTTTGGGTTTCGGGGTCCACGAGATCGCACTTGCTTAGGCAGACAATCTCCTCTTTGCTTATAAGCCCCTTTCCATAGGCCTCAATTTCACCGCGTACGGTATCGTAGTCCGCAGCGACGTCCTCGCTATTGGCGGCAATCAAGTGAATGAGCACCTCGCATCGCTCGACATGGCCCAGGAACTGGTCACCCAAACCGATGCCCTGATGAGCGCCTTCGATCAATCCGGGGATATCAGCGAGAACAAAGGAATCATAGCCGATGACCACCGTTCCGAGCATGGGGGCGAGGGTGGTAAACGGATAATCCGCGATCTTGGGCCGAGCAGCACTGATAATGGAGAGGAGCGTCGATTTTCCAGCATTGGGCAGGCCGATCAAGCCCGCGTCGGCCAATAGCCTGAGCTTCAGCCAAACCCAACGCTCTTCGCCGGGAAAGCCCGGATCAGCCCGCCTCGGTGCTCGATTGGTCGAGGTTTTATAATGCGCGTTGCCATAGCCGCCGTCGCCCCCGTGAGCGAGAATGAGCGACGATGTCAGATCGTCGATATCGGCGATCAAAATCTCTCCGTCCTCGGCGAAGATTTGCGTGCCGATCGGAACTGCAATCTCGAGACTGTCGCCCGCCGCCCCTGTTCGATCCTTTCCCATCCCATTCTCGCCGCGGCGGGCGCGAAAATGCTGCTTGTAGCGGAAGTCGATCAAGGTGTTGAGGTTTGAGTCGGCCTTAAAAATTATGTCGCCGCCGCGACCGCCATTGCCGCCATTGGGACCGCCCATCGGCACATATTTTTCGCGGCGGAAACTCACGCAGCCGTTTCCGCCGTCGCCGGCTTTCACATAAATCTTAGCACTATCAAGAAAACGCATCTCACCAAAGCGACCTACCGCAATTCCGATCCTTGTCGATCTACCAACAAAAAAGGGAAAGGTCGCCCTTTCCCTTTCACTAACCTCAGTGCTACCGTCGAATACTAAGCGGTCTGCTGCGCCTCATCGGCCGGGCGAACATTGACATAGCACCGTCCGGCACGTTCCTTGAAGGTCACATGCCCCTCGACTAGTGCATAAATCGTGTGGTCACGACCGATTCCAACATTGCTGCCAGGATGCCACTTCGTGCCGCGCTGGCGAATGATGATGTTTCCCGGAATCACCCGCTCGCCGCCAAACTTTTTGACGCCGAGCCGTTTGCCCGTGGTATCGCGACCGTTCCTGGAGCTACCACCAGCTTTCTTATGTGCCATGATCCGTTACCTCGATTGAAATCCAACGCTTACGCGACGCCGATATCCTTGATGCGAAGCACCGTTTGGTACTGACGATGCCCCATACGACGACGCGAATTCTTACGGCGCCGTTTCTTTAGAACGATGATCTTGTCGTTTCTCACTTGATCGAGGACCTCGGCCTTGACCTTGGCTCCCTCGACAAGGGGTGTGCCGATCTGGGGATCATCGCCACCCACCATCAGCACTTCGTTGAACTCGAACATAGAACCGGTTTCCGCATCGAGTTTTTCGACCTTAATGACGTCATTAGGGGCAACGCGATATTGTTTGCCGCCTGTCTTGAAAACTGCGTACATGGATCTCGCCGAACCAGGGGGACGTTAATGCGCGGAACACAGCCATCGGCGCGTTCACGCCGCAAACACGAGCGCCCGAAACTACCCTAGTCGGCGGTGATGTCAACTGCTTTGCGTTGGCTTTCGGTCCTTCGTGCCATATCGGGCCGAAGCCACACTGCCGTGTCGTGGAATGCAGCGCCGCCGTTTGGTGGAACTGGATCTGCCGCAACCAAGGCATTGATGCCGATCCCCTCGATGAATGCGGCATTAGGCCAAACGCTTTCGACGACGACGACTGTTTCTTGCATGCCCGTCGTGGCGCGCGCGTGGAGGAGGACCGAGCCCAGATGATTGCCGATTCGGACCAATTCATCATCGTCGATGCCGAGACCCGACATGACGTTCGGATGGATGAAGAGCGTTGGACGGCCTTCTTTGGTCTTCGAGGTCTCAGTCTCGGTGAAGCTCGAATTGAGGTAGTGGCGCGCAGGCGCCGTCACGAGCCGAAACGGGGTCTCGGGCGATGTCTTGTCGATATTGGGCAGATAGTCTGGAAACCTTGGCAGGCCTTGATGATAAGGACCGAGCTCTGACCATTTCGGGCTGAAGCGGAACCGCCGATCTTCGAAGCAGAAGCCATCCTTGAAGATCGGCGCGTCGAGATCATCGACAACGCTATGACCACCCTCAGCCTCGATCGAATCCGCACTCGGCCAGCCGGAGCGCGCGAAAAGGTCATTGATGAGTTGCCATTCGTTCATCTCGAAACCCGGATGATTGGCGCCAACTCGCCGTGCGATCTCGGAAATCACCCAATGGTTCGATCGACACTCCGCATGGGGCTCGAATATTTTCCGCGCTACTTGAAGGTTGGTGTGGCCATAGCCCTGATAGAAGTCGTCATGCTCAAGGAACATCGTCGCCGGCAGGACGATATCGGCCATTGCGGCGGTTTCGGTCATGAACTGCTCATGCACCGCCAAAAACAAATCCTCCCGTGATAGCCCCTTCTTCACCGCGTTGAGGTCAGGTGCTACGTTCATCGGGTTCGTGTTTTGCATGATCATGGCTTTGACAGGTGGACCCCCAGCCAGCGCCTGCTCGTCGCCCAAGAGGATCGCACCAAGTGCGCATTGATCGAGTTCGCGTGTTGTTGGATCGACGACGTCGAGACCCATGATCATCGTACGATCAAGGTGGTTGAGATCCTGGCTGTCGTAAAGTCCGCCACCGCCTGGGACACGCCAGGCTCCCTTGACGACCGGTAAACAACTCGCCGCATGCATGCTGACAGCACCGTTACGCGAGCGGGTAAAGCCGTAGCCGAAGCGGATGAACGGAGCCTGGCTTTGGCCATAAGCTCTCGCGAATTCGACGATCTCCTCAGCGGCAAGCCCAGTGATCGCAGACGCCCATTCAGGCGTGCGCGACTGCAGGTGGCGTTCAAAAGAGTCGCTATCGTTGGAATACGCTGCCAAGAATTTCCGGTCGGCATAGCCTTCATTGAAGAGCACGTGCATGACCCCACAGGCAAGCGCTGCATCGGTACCCGGAGCGATTGCCAGATGGGTATCCGCGGCTTGCGCCGTTGCCGTTCGATAGGGGTCGATGACAAAGAGCTTGGCACCCCGCGCTTTCCGGGCGCGGGTGATATGAGTCATCAAGTTGACATTGGTGTTGACCGGATTTGCCCCCCAGACAACGACCAAATCACTGTTCGTGCCGATTTGCACTGAAGGTGTACCGACCAAAGCGCCGTAACCCGCCCGCCAGCCCGATTTGGCGATCGTCGAACAGATTGTGGCGTGAAACCGCGAATAGTGCTTGGCATGGGCCAAGCGGTTAATGCCATCCCGTTGGATGAAACCCATCGTGCCGGCATAGTAGTAGGGCCAAACGGCTTCCGATCCGTAGCTGGCTTCGGTCTCGAGAAACCTCTCGGCGATCTCGTCTAGTGCATGGTCCCACGAGATCGGTGCGAAACGACCTTCCCCCTTGGCACCAACACGTCGCAACGGGGAGGCAAGCCTTTCAGGATGGTGAAAGCGCTCCGCATAGCGTGCGACTTTCGCGCAAACGACACCGGCCGTGTAGAGGTTCCGCTCACTGCCGCGAACTCGACCAAGATGCCCATCCTCTGTGATCTCGACTTCGAGCGCACATGTGCTCGGACAATCATGGGGGCACACGGATGGTTTCAGATCTAGGGTCATAGCAAGCCTTCGACGCCAACTGCGCTCGTTTGGATAAATCGCGTCATTCTTAACGAAGATTCAAGAGGTCACCAATCATGATGAACATCGGTCAATGACACTTGCTGTGAGAATTTTCTGCGGCTTCAGGCCGAGGTTCTAATCCTCTTATTGTGCTCGGGAAACGGCAATCTCCTATGCAGATAAACTCCGAAAACGATGCCGATATTCCCAAAAAGGCATCAAAATCGAGCACCAATGATTTCGGTGACCGTTTCTTGGCATTTGCTTTTGCAGCCGCAGATCTTCTGATCGAGGCAGATGAGCGCGGCAGAGTCGTTTTCGCGGTGGGCGCGTCGAACCGTTTGTTGGGAAAGGCAATCGAAGAGGTCATCGATAGCCTTCTCACTGATCTCGTGGATCGATCCGACAAGAGTCTGATGCGCGCATTGATACGGAATCATCAAACCCGAATTCGGGTTGGGCCGCTCTCGTTCACGAGCACCAATCAATCAGACACGCTATCGATCAGCGCAATCCGCTCCGGAAAACACGATCACCTCTTTTTGACAATATCGTGCGGTGCGAATGCTCCGAAGATTGCGTCAAAGACGTCGTT
>CAYPOV010000087.1:0-14730 GCA_964412385.1 uncultured Geminicoccaceae bacterium | reverse complement strand
ATAGTAGATCGAGTTGCGTGCATGGCTGAACGGCCGGAGATCGAGTCCTAGAGAGTTGGCTGCAGGCGTGACCGCCTTATCCATATAGGTCACCGGCACCGGAGGAAGCGGAAAGGGTGTCGTACGCGGTGCGCCCCAGGTGTAAGCGGGATCACCCGCCACACCCCACATTTTTTCGGCTTCTTCATAGTAAGGGACAAGCTCGTCGTAGCTTATCGGCCAATCCTCGGCGACGCCGTAATCGGTGCGCATGCGAAAATCGGCTGGGCGCAGGCGATCGGCAAAGCCCGTCCAATGCCAGCTCGTGCCGCCCAAGATCCGCACATATTGGCCGCGGAACGAGTCCGGTCCTGCCTGGATGTAGAATTCGTCCTGCTCGTCATCGGGTGGGTGCGGTGCGTAAGGCTGCGACGGGTAGGGGCCATTCGGGCCCTTGTCGGGGTTGCGGACGAAATTCTCAACAGCATCGACGCGGCTGAGGCGTGGGCCGGCTTCCAGCATGACGACATCGACACCGGCCTGAGCTAGCTTGAAGGCGATATGGTTGCCGGCAATGCCGGTTCCGACGATGACGACGCTCGCTTCGATGCGCTCTGCCACGTCAGCTTGCTCCTTTTTGGGCTTCGCTCACTGTGACCGGCTCGTCGGCCCACCAGCCGAACCCCGGCCCGCAAATGCTCGGCGGTTTGGTGAAGCGGAGAACGTGCCAGGCGAGCGCTTGATGGAAATAGAGTGTTTGTTTTTGACCGCCGACGGTAACCTCGCCGGTATAGAAGATCTCGAGCATGCGTTGAGCCGCGGCGTCGATCTCGGCATCCTCGAAGGGAACGTCGATATTGCCGGCATCGCGCGCGAGGATAGCCTCGATCAAGCGATCCAAGACGTCCTCACTGAATTCTTCGGCAATCGACTGATAAAAGCGGTCGATGATCTCGATCGGCTCAGGCGTGGCACCATTGAGGATTTGCGCGGCCAGAATGTGGCGAGCATTGTCATCAAGTGTGGTTGCGAGTAGCGGGCCGCCGCCTGCGATCGCATAGCTGGTGACACTGCCCCCAACGGTGAGCATAGCGCCCAAGAGACGGCGCCGGTCGATCGTCGTCATGACTTGGTGACGACGACGTAGCCGCGCGATTCGTTGGAGCTGCTGTCCTTGGGAAGCAAGGCTGCATGCAGATCTTCGGCTGCGATCCATGCCGGGGCATACTTATAGCGCGCCACATCGAGGACGAGAAAGCGGTCCGAAGTTTCGTCGTAAGCCGCCACGGGCGAGATATGGCCGTCGCCGATTTGTCCCACCGATTTCCGGCTGTAATTGACAATGAAGCGCTCATTGTCGTTCCGCAGGGCCTCGAGGGCCCGCGTGCGGAAGTCATCGAGCGTCACCTGATCACCGTGCTTATACTCGATCTCGACATCGAACACGTCGAGCAAATCGGCGAGTTCCTCAAGCGTGAGGCCGTCTTGCTCGATCTTCATGACCGGCTTCACCTTCAACGCCTCTTCGGTGAAAATATTCTCCTCGGTGAATATCTGATAGGGATAAATCAGGGGCGAGATCGGTGCCGGAACGTCGAGGGCATTGAGGACCGCAACGCTGGTGGCGATCCCGCAATAGGTGAGGTAACGCTCGGCTACGAAAAACCGAGACAGGGTCCAAAAATCGTTCTTGATCTCAGCGCGCTCGAAAATCTCGGCACTCTCAGATTCATCAAAATAAACAAGAGGCTGCTGCTGTGCCTGTGAACTCGATGAAGAAGCAATCGCGATCAAAACACTTATCGCTAAGCTGATCGTTCGAAAAAGTGTCAGCATTTTCTATCCCGAGTTTGGTCTGTCATTTTAGTGATGCGTAATAGGTCGCGAGATTAGCGATATCGTCATCGCTCAACTGAGCCGCTTGAACATGCATCAAGCCTGCAAGGCCTCCCGTGCGCTGCTCGTCGCGATAGAGCTTTAAGGCATATTGAAGATAGAGGGCGCTCTGTCCCGCAAGGTTGGGATAGTTGGGCACAGGAGAACGCCCATTGATGCCATGACAGGAGGCACATTGCGCGGCGCGCTGCCGGCCGGTGTCGATGTCACCTGCGAGCCCGAGTGAGGATGTGGTTAGGACCATCGCACTTGCCAGAATCAATTCCCTCATATCGTGCTTCCGTCCCACTTGTGCATGTTATTGTGTCAACCGCTTGGGCTGTGCCTTGGTCATAATCCAGGAGAAATCGTCATTGGGGGCGCTGGCATGGCAACCCATGCAGCTCGAGGTTCCGAAAACCAACCGGTCGCTCGCTGTCGTTGCCATGTGATGTTGATTGGCCGGGAGATTTCCCTTTTGGCTGTAGGTTTCCATCACACTATTGATGAGGTAGGTGGGAAAGGGATATCCGCCTGACTTGTTGAAGACCGACGCCGGAAAATCGTCGCGCGGCGCGGGCGGCATGGCGGGAAAAAGCGGCCACTGAACACCGACGAGCTGGTAATATTGCAGCGGCGCATTTATCTTTTCGAGGACTGCGCGCATTTCGGTATTGAGCCGTTGCGTGGTTGTTCGAATCGGCAAAAGGCGAATAACCTGCGTGCGCCTTTCGCCATCCGCGCCGGGCTCAGGCGGAATGTTGACAGGGCACCACTGGCAGTCCGGATCATAGAATGACGGCCGCAACGGTGTCGGTTCGCCATCGACATTGACCGTCTCAAGAAGATCGACCTCGAGATTGTCGACATGCTCGAAGGTCGACCAAATCCACTGCGGCGAACTCTCGGTTTTCTGGGCGATGTGGAAGCCGACCAGGCCCATCAGCGCGGGCTGCCACTGGGTCGGATCATCGCCTGCCGGAATATAGGAAGGCATGGTGATGTAGCGTGCGCGGTCGTCCGCGGCAGGATCGAGAATTTTCCAAGCAAGCTTGAGTTCAATGGCCCCCTTCTGGTCCGTTCCCAAACGGCCGATCGGAAAATCCAGCTTGCTCTGTTTGCGAAAGAACTCAACCTGTCCTTCGATGTTATAGAGCTGATTGTCTATAATATACTGATATTGTTCATCATTAATCAGAATTTCATAGTGGACCATATTGCCGTTTTGGTCCCAAACGGCACTTGAGAAGGCTTGATTAACTTCATCGAGAACATTGACCGGCTCGACCGAACTCACATTGTGGAGGACGCGCGCCTCCCTCGAACCGATCTGCGGCATCGCAACACTTGAGTAATCTAGAAGCTTTTGATCCTCCCGCGGCAGCTCGATATCGCCGATCTCGGGCAGAGTGCGATCGGTCGTGCCCCATGGATCGGGCTCGCTGCCATCGGCTTTGAAGATTTGAAAAACCTCGAGCCAATGAGCCCATCGCGGCAGACCATTATCGCTGAGACTAGCCATCGGACTGCCGTCACCATCGAGGGGCCACTGAAGCGCTACCATCGTCTGCCAGGCATGACGCTCGAACAATTGGTGCGCCTGGCTCTTCCAATTGACGGCACCTGCGACTTCGATTTTTTCTTTGACCGCGATGTCGATATCCGAAGGAATCTCCGGCGAGATCAAGCTTGCCGCATCATCGGAAGCGACGGCGTTCCGGTTGTCACTCAAGAAAGCCAGAAACATGCCCAGGGCAGCCGTAATGAACAAAAGCTCTTTGTATTTCCCGCGGGATTGGTCCGTCATGGCGCCCTGAATTCTCTAAAATCCCAACGTTATTTTGTTGGAACCTGCAAAACCACTGTCTGCACAATTATCGCGTGACTTGCAATGCGCATTCGGTCCCTCTTTCATCGGCAGAATCGACGCTTGCGAAAATCGACGTCTTCTCAGCGTTGCGTCAAAGCATCTGACGTGGCACGATCGCCAACGGTAAGACTACCGGCATCCAACGGTAAGACTACCGGCACAAAGTAACAAAAAGGGATAGAGAGGACTATCATGCGCAGATCTTTGATCATGCTTGGCTTGATTGGGGCGATTATGTGGGCATGGCAGCCCTCAACGTCACTGATTGCGACCGCGGAGGCGGAAGAAACCTATACCTTCTGCGGTTCTGTTTATCGCCTGCCGGGCGATATCTATGGAACCTTGCCAACATCCAATGTCGATCTCCAGCAAGCCAAGGCCAATCGCTATTCATGGGATAGCTTTCTTGCCCTGAATGCGCCGGGCATCGGTGAAACCGTTAATCGCTGGGGCGACAACAAGACCCAGTGGCAGCATTGGTCGTCCACCGTCGACTTGATCGAATGTCAGGCCGATCCGGCAAGCTGTGTGTGTCCCGGCGGTATTTGCGGCCGTTCCGGTGTCCGCTACTATCCTGAAGCCTGCCAGCAAGTCTCGAACTTCCAAAACTATCGCGCCCTCGCCGAAGTTGCTAAGGTCGACGATCTGTTTTTGGAAGCCGACACCGGAGGCGGCCTCTCCAATGACCCGGTGATCGATTCCGAAGGCAAGTTCGTGCGCTACGAGATCATGATCAATCCGGTCATGCAGCGCTTTGTCGTCCAGAACCAATATTACGATCGATCCGTGCTGGAAGGCCTGACCGAACCCGTCACGTTTCCTTGCGGCAATTACAAATATACCGGTGGTGATCCGGCCAATTCGGGCATCGGTTCGATCGTTCTCAAAAATGCCTGGATGGAACTCGGAAGTCGCGATCCTGCCGACTATCACACCGAGGACCTGCTGGTTTTCACGCCGTCTTACCGCAACAGCACGGGCGTGGCCTCATGTGAGCTGAAGACCATGGCCCTAGTCGGCGCACACATGGTCCGCAAGACCGTCAAGCAGCCCAATTGGACATGGTCGACCTTCGAACACGCCAAGAATGCTCCCGCCTGCGACGGCCTTCCACCCGCCGGCAATGCTAGTGGTGGCAGCGGCCCCAATACCGCTTGTCCGACGAGTGTCCGCTACGATTACAACTTCTATCCGGCGAGCTGTTCTGAAGGCATGCCCGGCAACGAAGCCTGTCAAAGCTGCAACGTCGTGCCGGTCTCCAATGCTGAGGGCTGCACCAATCCTAACGTTCTGGGCGATACCAGCTGGTGCCTCGATCAGCCGCCGGCCTCAAATGCGGGCTATTCCAAGCTCTGTCGCCAGGTACCGCTGCCGGCCAATCACCCAACGGCCTATACACTCAATTTGACCTGTGATGGCCGATTGGGTCCACGCTCGGTCTGGAGCAATTACGAGCTTGTCGGCACCCAGTGGCAAAACATCGACTCCAAATTTTGCCAGACATTGACGACTGCCGATCGCTCGACAATCGAACCGCAAATCGACATCCCCTTTCCGATGGGAGACACCCGGCCTTATCTCGGCAACACCTCGATGGAGTCCTACAACCGCTCGGATTGCCTAGGCTGCCATTCCAAGGCTGTCGTTGCCAATGTTCTCACCAATCCGCCTCAGACCGACATGATGTGGTGGCTGCAGCTCGAGGTCGGCGGCGCAGACATCACGCAGTAACCGCAATAATTCAGATCCGCGTGCCGCGCACAGGAAGGCCGCGGGTCTGAATACCCTTGATGCCGTCGAGAACGACGTCGAGATCCGGGCGGCATGAAGCGGCATTCGAGATGCCGAGCACATGCAGCTTGCGCTGATCGTTGACCACGAAGAGGCCGGGTTCGGCAAAGGGGCGATCGGTTTCATTGGGGCTCGCGGGATCGGAGATATAGAGCCCCAAAGCCTCCATCTGAGGGATTGAGAGATCGTAAGCGACGGGAAACGTCCAGCCTTCCTCCTCGACATCGGCCTTGGCCTTTTCCGATGGATCGGCTGAAGCCGTGACCACCTCGACGCCGAGTGCTTCGAATTCCGGCAATAGGTTCTGCAGCTTTTGGAAGTAGGTTTTGCAGCGCGGGCAGTGCCGGCCGCGATAGACCACGAACATTTCCCAGGTGTTTTCTTTGGCCCCGGGCGTGATCTCACCACCCCCAACCAGCGGCAAGGTGACGTGTGGCAAAGCTTCTCCGGGTTTCAATGAGGTCATGATCAGTCTCTCCTCTCTCAATCTTCGATGGGGCGTATACGCGGCGGGATAGGAAATCGTCCGTCGACGCCTACGGTGAAGTCAAACTGTGCCGCGTCACTATAAAAAACCGAAAAGTCCATTGGCTCATTGGCTTTCGAAAAGGACGTACGTTCAACGACCAGGACCGGGGTGCCAGCTTCAATCCCTAAATGGCTTGCCACACTGATATCGGCGCATTCTGCACGAGTCTTGACCCGGCTATGAGCAATCGTCTCGCCGGCGATGGTTTCGATAATGTCGCAAGTTGCACGCGTTGTCGCATGTTGGCGGGTCAACTCACCGACATAGGCGGAGAAGTAACTGTCCGAAAGGGCATAAGGTTTGCCGTCCCGACGGAAAAGCCTCACGAGGTGATAGAGAGGCTGATCGTCACTATCGAGGGCTTTCTTGATCCGCTCGGGCGGCGTCATCTCTTCCCAGGCCAAAATGTCGATCTCCGGCCGGTCGTTCTGCTCTGCCAACCGGTCCATCAATTCTCGCAGCGATAAGAGATCGCGCTCGATGACAGGCCCGGACACAAAGGTGCCTTTGCCTTGCTTGCGAACGATAAGGCCGCGCTCCAGCAGGTGATCGAGCGCCTGGCGCACCGTGATTCGGCTGACGCTATAGGCTTCCATCAACTGCTGCTCGGTTGGTAGCCGATCGAACGATTGGTATTGGCCCTCTCGAATACTGTCCTCGATCTCTTGGGCGAGTTGGAGATAGAGCGAGACGTGACTATTGCGTTCGAGCATCGAATCCATGACAAGCCGTGATGTGACCGCGCCTTTCTGCGTTACCCACGATTGCCAAGCAAGCCGCGCATCAAGAGCCGGTTCATGGAAAGGCCGATGACGAGGACCGGGGCTGCGATCACCACAGCCAAGGCCGCCAAGGGCCCCCATTGTGCCATCGCATCTTCGGCACCCGAGTAGCGGGCAATTTCGGTCGTGATCACGCGCGCATCGGAACCACCAAGGATAAACGGGATGAGGAACTGGTTCCAGCAGAAGATTGTGTTCACCAGGGCCGCGGCACCGATGCCCGGCAGCGCCAAGGGCAGTGTGATGAGCCTGAAGGCCTGAATACGATTGCATCCGTCGATCGTGGCTGCCTGCTCGAGCTCCTCGGGAATTTGAGAAAAGAATCCCCAGGTAATCCAAATCGTAAAGGGCAGGGCAAACAGTTGATAGGCGAGGGTCAAGCCCGCATGAGTGCCGATCAAGCCGAGATCGCGAAACATCATGAACATGGGAAGGATGATGACAATCGTCGGCAAGAATCGCATGGAAAAAACGACCAGTCCCATGCCCTTGAAGAGACCGCCCTTGAACCGGGCCAAGGCGTAGCCGCCCATCGAGCCTGCGGCCGTTGCCAGGATGACGCTCGTCACCGTGACGATCAGCGTATTGAGAAGGGGCACGACAATGCCCTGACTAAACACGAGGGCGAAATTATCGAGGATAGGATCAAAGATGAATTTGGGCGGGTAGCTCACGATGTCCTTGCCAGTCTTGAACGCATTCATCAGCGTCCAAACAACCGGAAACACGGCGATCACCAAATAGATCCCGAGGAATATGCGGACGATTGTGTCGGAAATCGGGTTTCTTAAGGGCGAGCCTGCGCCCGTGGATCGTTCAGGGATGGAATTGTTCATTTGTCCCACACCGCGGCTTCACTACGCCCAAAGGTTAAGAGGACCGCTGCCGATATGCCGCCAACCACAACCAAGGAAAGAATGCCGATGGCATTGGCATAACCGAAATTGAGATCTTGCATGGCTTTTTCGAAGATATGGATGGTCAACACACGTGTGCTGTCGCCGGGCCCGCCGCCGGTGGTAAGAAAAATCAGTTCGAACTGGCGGAAGGACAAAGTGAGCTGCATGATCGTCATGAAGACAATTTGCGGCCGGATATAGGGCAGTGTGACATGGCGGAATTGCTGCCACTCATTGGCCCCGTCGATGATCGCGGCTTCGTAAGGCTGGATCGGGGCAGAACGCATGGCACTATAGAGGATGAGGCTCGCCAGCGGAATGTGCGACCAAACTTCGGTGATGATGATTGCGGCCATCGCGGTATTGGGCGCGATCAGCCAAGGAATTGGGTCCAGGCCGATGGAGCGGGCGATCCAGTTGGCAATGCCGGTGTCATAGTCCCAGATAAAGACCCGAAACACGGTCGCGGTGACGGCAGGGGTCATCAAGAACGGCAATAACAACAGCAATTGGTAGCGCTCGGCCCAGCGCGAGGGAGGGCGGCCGACGCGATTGCGCACCAAGAGCCCCGAAATGACGAGGGCGCCGAGAATCGTGAACACGACGCAGCCGGTGACGAAGATCGAGGTGTTCAGGACACTGGTTCGGAAGGCCTCGTCATCGGTCAGAAGCTCGATATAATTCTCAAAGCCGATAAATCTCTCGCGCCCCGGACGGTGTAAGAACATATTCTGAAGGCTTGCCGAGATCGCGCTGTAGAACGGATAGAAGAAGATCACTGCGGTGAGGACAATCGCCGGCAGGATAAAGACCAGACCGACGATCTCCTTGGATGGCAATCCGCCCCACCGCTCGAGCAGGTTCGATGCCGTCAGGCGGGGCGGATTGGCGATGCCTTCGGCGCTCATGGCCGCTGGTTTCCTTGATGCCTCAGTTAGCGTTCGGCACGTCGTAGCCCGCATCATCGAGGATCTCGATGATATTGGCCTGGGCATCGGCGACCGCTTCGGCCGGTTCTTTCTCATCAAGGGCCACGGCGTGCCAGGCTTGGCCGAGCTCGTTGAGGATGCTGTTCGATTCAGCGAGTTTCGGCCGCGCTTTGGCGACTTTGTCGAGACTTTCGAGGAAGATCGGCAGGGTCGTCTTGAAGGCGGGCTTGCTGTCGATGATCTCTTTGTCGCTAAGCACCGATTTGCGCGGGGTGAGGGTGCCGGCAAGAGCATATTGCTTGGCGCGCTCGGGATCGAGGAACCAGCTCAAGAATTCCCAAGCAGCGTCTTTGTTCTCGCTTTGCCCGTGGATCGCAAGACCACCGCCGCCGAAGACGTACTTGCCGGTGGTGTAGCCTTGCTCATTATCGTCATAGGCGGGCACGGTTATGTAGTCGATCTTGTCGGCGTAGGCTGATTTCTCCGGATCCAAAATCTCATCGACGAACGAGAAGAGCTGGATCGACATGGCGAGACGCCCGTCCTGCATTGGGCCGACATTGTCGTAGATCGCCCAGGCGAGCGATGATGGCGGCTGGTAGGCTTGCAGATCCTTGGCCCATTGCAGCGCTTCGACTGTGGCTGGGCTATCCAAGGTCACCTCATAGGTCTCCTCGTTCATGACCTCGCCGCCAAAGGTCCAAACTGGACCCAATGCCCAGATAAAGGCCGGACCGCCAGATTTCTGGCCGACGCCGAAGCCGTGAAGATCCATCTCGCCGTCACCATCGGTATCGCGCGTGAAGAAGCTCGCCGCATCCAGCCATTGCTGCGTGTTGCTGGGTGGGGTGAGCGCGTAGCCGAACTCTTCTTCGAACGCCTTTTGCTCGTCGGGATCACCAAAAAGATCGGTGCGATAGGAGAGCATGCCGGTGTTGGCGACGAGCGGCAGCGCCCACACTTCATCGCTGCCGGGGATCTTGCCGAGGGCATCGAGGGCTGCCGGAATGAAGTCGTCAATGTTGTAGCCGCTTGCCTCGATATAGTCATCGAGAGGTGCGATCCAGCCTGGCTCGGCGAATGTCGGAAGAAAGTTCGGTGAAAGCCGCAAAATGTCGAAAAAGCCGGTATTGGCGGCCGATTCGACAGTGGCCTTCTTGAAGAGATTAGAATTGGACATTTGCTCGAGCTCGACACTGATGCCGGTCTGCTGCTCGAACTCTTCGATAAAGGGCTTCATGTTCTCGAAGGGGGCATTGTGAAGCCCGGCGATCCTGAGCGTCGTGCCCTCATAGGGTTTGTCTTGGGCCATAAGTGGACCGGCCATCGCACCGAGAAGCAGCGCGGATGCTGAAACCGATGCGGTCAGAGAGATACGTGCGGACATCAAAGCCTCCTGATCATTGCCTGTGACTTTATAAGACGATATAGTACATCTTATCGATAGGCTCTGCAAGGGGCAGATGTCACATTTCCTAGAGGGAAAGCATTTTATGGATGAAGAGAAGAGGGCGCGCATCGGCAAGGCGATCGCCGATCATGACAGGCGCGTAGCGAAATTGCTCGACCTCGTGCGTCATGATCCGCAAGCGCTGCCGGATTTTTTCGAGCATGTGACCGATGAATATCAGCTCAAGCAGTTCGATGGCGAAGGCAACGAGGTCGACACGCACCTCTCGCCCGAGCGCATCCTTTCCGCGCAAGCCTGGGCCTATCTTGCGAGCGACAACCGCTTTACCGGCCGCGAGCATGTCATTTTCAAGACCGCCCTTCCGCGCGAACTCAAGCTTGCCGCCGATTCCAGCGCCAGCGGCTTGAGTTCGGTGGTTCTGCTATGTCGGATGATCTGGCTCGAAGCCAAAGTCTCGGTGTTTCATCCGGCGATCGAGGAAATTTGGGGCGACATCATTCCCTGTCTCGATGCCGCCACCCAAGATGCAGGCGAACGCGTCCTGTTAAGCCCCGGCAAGCCGCGCAATGCCTGGTTCGCTTTCGCCAAATCCTTTTTCCCGATGGTGAAAGCATCAACCGGTCTCGATCCTGAATCCTTCAGACTTCGCCTCGAGATCGCCCAGCGCCGCGGCAAGTGGTTCGTGTTCGAGGAATAGAGTTTTGACCGGCCGTCCTTTGATGCGCATCAAAGCATGGCCCCGGATTTCCTGCCAGATTGCAGCATGGGTGGTTTGGCCGGGAAATCCACATGCCTGTTTCGCAAACCTGGAAGGCGAGATCGCGCAATCCGTGGCTGCGCGTTGTCTTCGTCCTGTTGATCGCGGCACTGACACTGGCGCTATTTATGCGGGCGGCACGCGGTTGTGCGCCTGAGACAAACGACGAAATGAGCCATCCGGCGAGCATCGAGGCATTGATCGGCCCTGCGGTCTATCACGCCATGCTTGATTGGATCGCTGGAAACACGTCCTATGACATCAAGAAGTTGAATGCCGACCCGCCGACAATCCACTTCTCTGACGTGGGCTCGGTCATCTCCTATCAGGGCCAATCGTTGATCGTCGATCGCCGTCTCAGTGCTGCCTATGACAGCCAGGCGAACCGGATTTACTTGAAGCGGCCGTGGAGTGCTGCGGACACGTCAGATCTCTCGACTTTGCTGCACGAACTGGTCCATGCGCTTCAGCTCTCGAGCCGCGCCTGGCCCTGCGCCAACGCCACCGAATGGCAAGCCTACAAACTACAGGAAGCGTGGCTCCAAGACCATGGAGTCGAACCTACATTCGACTGGCTCAAGATCCTCATTTCGAGCCAATGCCGGCCGGACATTCATCCCTGAGGGGCAGAGACACCGTGGCCAGAAAATCGACGAGCAAGCGGCTGACCTCGTCCGGCCGCTCTTGCTGCACCCAATGACCTGCACCATCGATAAGATGGGTGCCGCGCCAATCCGTGCATAGGGCACTCGCCATGTGCTCAACGGCCCCCGGCGTTTGATAAACTCCCCAATCGCTGCGGCCGGCGACAAACATGGCCGGCACGTCAATGGTCCGCCCAGAAAAAATGCCGAGATCGGTATTGAGCCCGCCCGTCTGGCAGCGATACCAGTTAAGCCCGCCTTGAAATCCGCTTGCTCTATAGGTCGACGCATAAACCGCAAGCTCGGCCCGGCTTAGCCAGTCACACGTCTCGACTTCCTCTATTGACGGCATCTCGGACGCCACCGCCTGCGGCATCGTCGCATCCAACGGCATGATGTAATAGGTCGGCATCTTCGCCAGTTCCTCGGCACGCCAGCCGGCGAGCCGGAACGGCGTGTTGTCAGGCCAATCGGCGCTCTTGTGATGGAAATAGGCACGCAAAAAGGCCTCAAGTCCTTGGGCTGCCTTCATCATGTCGTCATCGGCTTGGCGGCTCGAATAGTACCATTTATAGTGCTTGCGCGGCGGATCGAGGGCGGCAAGCGCTGCGTCAATATCGTCACTATCGGCTTTGGCGACCAGTGGCGGTGGCCCGGCATAGGGAGCGCTCATCATCACGGCCGCGTGGACGATATCCGGCCGCATCAAGGCGCAGCTCGCCGCGACAGCCGCACCCGCGTCATGACCGATCGCGGCACCAATCTCATCATAGCCCAAGGCGGCCATGAGGCCCAGAACATCGCGGACCAAATTCACCGTGCGGAACGAGGCAACATCGCCGTCATAGTGCCCGTCCCAACCCGTCGTCAGGCCGAAACCCCGTTGATCCGGTGCCACGACATGATAACCGGCATGAGCCAGAACCGGCATCACGTTGCGCCAGCTGAACGAGAACTCCGGAAAGCCATGGAGCAAGACCACGAGCGGCCGTCCCGGCGTCTCGAAACCTGCCTCCAGACAATGGATATCCAGACCGTTGATGCCGGTCAGCATCCTGGAACGCAGACCATCGGGTAACGGCCAGTTGCAATCGAGACTCAATCTTTCTTCTCTCCTCGGCGGCGTTCGCATCCAAGAGCTTGAACGCCTGCTTTAGCCAAGATGACACAGTGGCCTGTCATTTCACAAGACTAGCGGCTAAACCGATCGGAGTTTGATGACACTGATGAATGCCGGTCATGAATTTGAGCATCTTGCAGAAGACGACGCCCGAAGCGATCGAGCCCGACCCATTTCCGCATCTCCATATCGAGAATGCGCTACCGCAAGAACTCTATGACGACCTTGCGTCAAGCTATCCGGCCATGGAGAAGATCGTCGGCGCACGGCCGCTCGAGAACAACAAGGCCTATTTGAGCAACGCCGTCGACATTTTGCCCGATCAGGAAATCCCGCAAGTTTGGCGCGACTTCTTTTCCTATCATACCAGCGATGCATGGTTTCGCGAGGCGCTGGCTTTCTGGCAGGAGCCGCTTGCCCGCATTTATCCCGATATCGAACAACGTTTCGGCAAGTCCCTACAAGACTTGGCAACCGGATTACGCCAAAAGGCGGGCCGGAAAACACGCGGCAATCAGGATGCTGAAATCATGCTCGATGTGCAATTCGGCATCAACAGTCCGGTAACCGAGGTCAGCACCGTCCGCGGTCCTCATGTCGACAAGCCGGAAAAGCTGTTCGCAGCCCTCTTATATTTCCGGAGGCCCGACGACCCCTCGACCGGCGGTGATCTCGGACTTTACCGCTGTACGAAAAGGACGGATGCGTTCGACGGTCAGTACAATATCGGTGATGCTCATGTCGAGCGCGTCAAGTCAGTGCCCTACAAACCCAATAGTCTCGTGATGTGGATCAACTCCAAGCAAAGTCTTCACGGCGTTTCGCCACGTTCAGTTACCGATGTTCCACGACGCTACGTCAACTTTATCGCCGAAACCTATAGCCTCGGCAAACCCGGGCTGTTCCGTGTCGATCGCCCGATCTGGTCGCGCTCTCTCTCAGGCGCACGGCGTATGCTCGGTTTCCGTGACGTGTGAGGGCTATAAGACCTCGTCAACTCATGGACCGCTTCCGGCAGCCTCATTCATAAACCACCTTTTGTTCCGCATGGACGATGCTCCGCTCGCGAGGCCGTCCTCGAAGACTGGAGGTTGAGGGATCAAGAACGGGATGTTCTTCAGCATTATGCGTAATATGATACGCAAGATTGGCTTCGATCGCTCCAACCCCACTACGCTTCGCTAAGCTCCCCGAGTGCTGATCAGCTGGCGCTAAGCCCAACAAGGCTTGCCGCCACGCATTCCGAGGAGCCCTTCCAGGCGTGGACCTCGTTGCCAAATCTACGCTTTCGGTCAAGGAGTGGGCGCGGAGCCATACGGATCTCTATCCATTCCTCCTCCGATTGCGAGGGCGCGGCCCGCGGATGCATTGTACGCTTCGTCTGCTGCGGCCTGATGACGAGATCCTGATTGACGGCTATCCGCGCAGTGCCAATACGTTTGCGAGCGAAGCTTTCGGCGTCCAGTAAGGCCGCGATCTCCGCATGGGCCATCATTGCCATGCCTCGGCGCAGTTCGCTCTGGCGGCCCGACACAAGATTCCGGCGATCCTTGTGCTGCGCCAACCGTTCGACGCTGCTCTCTCCTATACGATCTTCGTCCAACAACAGGACCCTGAAAGGCCGATTCGCCGATACATCTTCTTCCATCGCCCCTCAGGCGCCTCAAATCTTCGTTCATTGTCGCGCCCTTCGATGTTGTGACGGAGCGTTTCGATCATTGTACCAAGACGCTCAATGATCAGTTCGGGACGAGCTTTAAGACTGGGCCTATCAATACTGACGCTGTTCTTGAACGCGTCAGCCGGCGCGCCGATGCCATGAAGGCGGCAGGTCTGAAATAGGACGCCCATCGCGTTTCGCGCTCCACAGAAGAACGCGAAACGCTTAACAACGCGCTTCGGGACAAAATGACGACACCAACATGCCGCCAACTCTTGGACGAAGCCCAAGAGCTGTGGGAAGAACTCATGGCGGGAAACAGCACGACCTGATCTCAGGGCTAAAGGAAGCTGTATTAGATAAAAAATTCTCTGTTATCGCTATTTTTTCCTTGTATTCAGCAAACTATCAGTATATATTCTCCTTATTGTCAACTCTTTGTGGTTCGTATCTTGAAGGAAATCTCTGCCATACCTACTCATCG
>CAYPOV010000086.1:0-14933 GCA_964412385.1 uncultured Geminicoccaceae bacterium | reverse complement strand
CGGTGCCGCCGGTGGTGACGGTTTCCTGGCCATAGCCGAAGGCGCGGTTGCTGCGCTCGCGGGCCATGCCGCTTTTGGGGTGGGCGAATTCCCAGAAGTAGCGCAGCGTTTCCCGCTGGACCTTGTCGAGGAGCGCTTCATCGGAGCGTGTCCCGGTCACGTCATCGCCTGGGTCGGTTTGGCGGGCTCGGTGATCAGCGGCACGGCACGGGTTTCGCGTTTCGGGGCGGTTTCGGGGGCGAGTTTCTCCGATTCGACGCCGGTGGTTTGGGTGACGAGACCGTCGAGCCCGTGGCCGGCACCGATAGTGATGACGGTGGTGTCAACGAGATCCTCTTCGAGAAGTTTGTGGAAGATCTGCCGGTTGGTGGCATCCATGGAGGCAAGGAAGTCGTCGAGCACCAGCCAATCGGGGCGGTTGACGAGAATGCGGGCGATGGTGATGCGCTGCTGCTCGTCGAGCGAGAGCTTTTGATCCCAGCGATCCTCGGTCGTGATGTTGGGGATGAGATGCACGAGGCCAGTCTTGCGGAGCGCTTCTTCAATGTCATCAGTGCAGGTTGTTCGGTTGCTGCCGGTTTGCCCGAGTTCGGGATAGCGCACCACCGTCGCGATGTCGCCCAAGGGCAGATAGGGCTTTTGCGGCACGAACATCATGCTGGTGCCGGCGGGCTTGTGGATGAAGCCGCCGCCTTCGGGATGGACCGAGGCAAGGGCACGAAAGAGCGCCTGGCCGCCCTCGCCGGCATCGGCACGGATGAGGGTGTGGCGTCTGGGTGCGATAACGATCCGGCTGCGGGCCGGGCGGATCAGCTTGTTGTCGCTGGTCACGTCGAGGTTTTGCAGGATGAGCGCCTGGCTGCGCGCGTCTTTGGTCGTGAGGTTGGAGGCTTCGTCCGTAGTCTCTTCCAGCTCCAACAGGGCGGTGCGGAAGGTGGTGACACGCAGAAGCGTGGCGCGCCAATCGGCGATATTGGAGAAGTTGCTGACGAACCAGGAGAGCGAGTTTTCCACCTGATTGAAGGCGCCGACGACGATCATCATGCCGCCGAAGGTGAGATCGCCTTGGAAATAACCGGGGGCGGCGACGATGATCGGCACCACCAGGCCGCTCCAGCCATAGCCCGAGGTGATCCAGGTGAGCCGGGCGATACTGCCGGCGAGCTGGCGGGTGATGTCGACGACGCGCTCGACCGGATGGTTGAGGGTTCGCCGTTCGTGGGCTTCGCCGCCGAAGAGCGAAATCGATCCGGCGTTTTCGTTGACCCGCACCATGGCGAAGCGGAGATCGGCCTCGCGGGCATAGCGGATGGCATTGAGCCGGATCAGCGGCCTTCCGACGATCCAGGTGAGATAGGAGCCGCCGGAAGCATAGATGAGCACGCACCAGACCATGTAGCCCGGGATGGCGAAGCTTTCGCCGTTCCAGGAGAAGTTGACCTGGGAGGAAAGCACCCAGAGCACGCCGATAAAGCTGATGAGCAAGAGGCTCGAGCGTAACAGGCCGATGCCGAGCAGGACGGTGAGCTCCGAGAGGTGGCGCGCATCTTCATGCATACGCTGGTCGGGATTGTCACCGATCTCGCCGGCATAGCCGATGAGCGTGGCGCGGCGTGGATGCAGCCAGACATTGAGGAGGTCGTGGGTGAGCCACTCCCTGAGCCTGATGCGCACCATCTGGTGGAGCCAGGTCTCGCCGACGACAAAGGCGAGCAGGAAGGCGACGATGACGCCGAACATCATGAGTTGGTGGAAGAAGGCGTCGAGATCGCGCCGTTCGAGCGCATCATACCAGGCGCCGCGCCAGTCATTGAGGTAGATCTGGCCGACCGCGTTGGCGCTGATGATGGCGATGATCGCCACCGTCAAGATGGCGAGCATGCGCCGTCCGGGCGATTGGGCGATGGCGCCGAACAGCACACGCGCCTGTTTCAATACGCTCCGCGCGGTGGCGTGCGTGGTGTCACGATCTTTAGGCTGGCGGCCGATTTCTTGTGGGGCCGTTCCAGCGAGAATACTTGCCATCCAAGACCTTCCGAGCGTTGGGCGACGCCCGATCGGCTGAGAGCCGTCTCATTGTGGCGGAGGGCTTTGATCAGCCTAATTGGGTTGCGCGACGAGGTTTATGACGGTCTCTCGCCTCTTCACCCTCAGGCTCTAATCTAGTTCCAGTGACAGCTCCCATCAATCATCAATTGAGTGAAATTCTCATCACTCTACCCCAAGGAGTGGGATACGATCGATTATCCGCCCACGCGGACGACGAAGGCGGCATAAGGCCAGAGCTGGGCTTCCTCTTCCGAGGCCAGTTTGTCCTCGGCGGCGGGTGAGAAGACGGCCCAGACCGGGCCGAAGCCGCCGATGCTCAAAGGCTCGCCATTTCGGTTGATGCCCAAAATCCAGTCGTGAGCGGAGAGTGTGTCGCTGTCGATTTCCGCCTGATAGCCGTCGAGCGCCATGATCGCCACGGTTTGCGGCTCGGCGCCGACGGCGTTCAACACGGCTTCGAGCGTTGGGCCCTCGAGTTCCTGCAGCCCGGTCATGCCGTCCATTATGAATTCACGCGTCTCCAGCCCGAGGTCTTCGAGCATCATTCGATCGAACGCGGCAGCTTGATTGAATTCTTGCTGGTAGAAGTCGAAAAACTTGTCGATTTCGGGATCGAATGCGCCCCGATTCGTGTGCGTAATGTCACCGACGACCGTAATTATAACCGGCCCTGTGGGCGGCGTGAGCTGGGCGTGCGCGGCACTTGCCAGAACGAGTGTCGCGATGAATGCCATGACGGTGCGGTTGATGATGTCCATAGTGGTGTTTCCTCGCTTGTTCTTGGTCTGATTTAGCGCTGCCGCACGGCCGTCCAGGCAACGAGCAGCCAGCCAATGATAAACCCTAGTCCTCCGAATGGAGTGACAAAAACCAACCAGCGCAATTCGGTGAGCGCATAGAGGTAGAGACTGCCGCAAAAGAGCAGGATGGCGAGCAGAAAGATGGAGACCGCCGGGGTCTTTTCGAGATTGAGCGCGGCAAGACCAAGGAGTGCTAAGGCGTGCCACATCTGGTAGGTCGAGGCGGTTTCGAAGAGTTCGGCACCCCGTTGATTGGCGGACGCTTCAAAGCCGTGGGCACCGAAGGCTCCTGCCAAGACGGCAGTCCCGCCGAGCAAGGCTGCGATTGCAATCGTCGTCTGTTTGGTGAACATTGCCGCACCTTATTTTGCGACCCATTCCAGGCCCTTCATGTCATCCAATGAGATGAGCCCGCTCATTGTCGAAGTCCATCGCGGTACCGCCGTTGAGAGCATTCATCTCGTCGATCTTGCCGTTATCGATGCCGATGGGCAGGCTCGGCTCGCGTTCGGCGACATCGACCGCGCCGTTTATCCGCGATCCGCGCTCAAGCCCTTTCAGGCAATGCAGCTCGTGAATGGCGGAGCGATCGAACGGTTCGGGCTCGATTTGGAGCATGTGGCCTTGGCCTGTGCGTCGCATGCCGGAGAGGAGATGCATGTACGCCGTGTCCAAGCTTGGCTCGAACGGCTGGGTCTAGACGAAACGGCGCTGGCCTGTGGTCCCCATCCGCCAGGCAACTCGAGCGCTGCCATTGCACTCTACGCATCCGGCAAACGGCCCACAAAAATTCACAATAATTGCTCGGGTAAGCACACCGGTTTGATCTGCGCCTGCAGGGCCTCAGGGCTTGCAATCGAGGGTTATGATCAACTCGGTCATCCGATGCAACATGCCATCGCCCGGGATGTGCGCAGATGGTTCGATGTTGATCATTTGCCGCCTCCCGGGATCGATGGCTGCGGTTTGCCCAATTGGCCTATTCCCTTGAGGAATTTAGCACTTGGCCTCGCCCGGTTTACTGCCGCCGTCGAGACCAACGAGCCCACGCCGACAACAATTGCGGATGCCATGACCCGTCATCCCGGGCTTGTTGCAGGGACGGGAAGGCTCTGCACCACAGTCATGCAGGCCAATCCCAGAGTGCTTGCCAAGACCGGGGCTGAGGGTGTTTATGTGGCCGCCCTGCTCGACGGGGGGCTTGGCGTGGCACTCAAGGTTCGAGATGGCGCCGCGCGCGCCTCGCGGTTTACCCTCGCCAATCTGTTGCATGGTTTGGGCCTGTTTCAACAAGCCGAGCAGCAAGCGGCCTTGGCATCAGAGCTCTCCCCGGTGATCAAGAATTTCGCGGGGGTTTCGGTCGGCCATATCCAATTTTCCGAAGAAAGTCGCAACGCGCTCAATGCACATCTCAACTGCTAAGTCTTCTGCTACTGAGAATGATTGCGGCCTCGTGGCGGGTGTCGATGAGGTGGGACGCGGTCCTCTAGCCGGACCTGTGGTTGCCGCCGCCGTGATCCTAGAACAACCGATCGAAGGCCTGAGGGACTCGAAGAAGCTTACGGCCCTTCGACGATCCGCCTTGTTCGAAAACATCAAAGTCCATGGCAAGGTCGCGGTGGCAGCGGCATCGGTGCGCGAGATCGATGAGTTGAACATCGTGCAGGCATCCTATCTCGCCATGCGCCGAGCCGTAACACGCTTGCCGGAGTCGCCTTCGATGGTTCTCGTCGACGGCAAATACGGTCCTTCATTTGCATGCCCGAGCCGCTGCATCATCGGCGGTGATGATATCGAGCCCGTGATTAGTGCAGCCTCCATTATCGCCAAGGTTGTTCGCGATCGCTTGATGGCCAGATTGGCCTGTCGCTATCCGAATTTCGGCTGGGATACCAATGTCGGCTATCCCACCGTGCGCCACCACCAAGGACTTCGCGAATGGGGGCCGACACCGCATCACCGCAAGAGCTTTGCACCCGTCGCAGCGCTTTTGAACGCGGCCTAATCAGCACAACATCATAACCGATACGACGATGACGACAAAGACCCGCGCCAAGGTTGCGGAAACTGCCCCGAGTGATCGGCCAAGCCCGATGCTGGCGCAATACTTGGAGATCAAGGAAGCGCACCCCGATCTCTTATTGTTCTATCGCATGGGTGATTTCTACGAACTTTTCTTCGAGGATGCGGTCACGGCGGCCGCCGCACTCGATATCGCCTTGACCAAGCGCGGGCGGCATCAGGGGGATGAAATCCCCATGTGTGGTGTGCCGGTGCATAGCTCGGAAAATTATCTGCACCGATTGATCCGCCAGGGCCACAAAGTCGCCATTTGCGAGCAGCTCGAAGATCCCGCCGTGGCCAAGAAGCGTGGCAGCAAATCGGTGGTCAAGCGCGATGTCGTTCGGATCGTCACGCCGGGAACGCTGACCGAGGACAATCTTCTCGAAGCCCGTACCCATCATTTCTTGGCTGCCGTCGCCTCGGCCGAGGGCGGGATGGCCTTGGCATGGCTGGATCTTTCGACAGGGGAATTTTCCTGCGAGCCATGTGATCAAAGCCGTCTCACTTCGGTCATCGGCAGGATCGATCCCAAAGAGCTGATCATCGCAGAACGGCTCCTCCTGGAGCCCGATTTGCGCGTCGCTTGGAAGGAATGGGAAACGGTTCTTTCACCTTTGGCTGATACGGTCTTCAACAGCCTCGCAGCCGAGCGGCGCCTCTTGGCCTTTTTTGAGCTCGCCTCGCTCGATCCCCTGGGCAGCTTCACTCGCAGTGAAATCGCCGCGGCCGGTGCCCTGCTCGACTATGTTCAACTGACCCAAAAGGGCCAGCTCCCTAGGCTCCAGCACCTGACGCGTCTGGTGCCGGAAACGATCTTGCAAATCGATCCTGCAACTCGGCGGAGCCTGGAGCTCCTGGAAGGGCCAGAAGGTGGACGGCGCGGCAGTCTCGTTCATGCCATGGACAAGACGGTCACCAATAGCGGTGCACGCTTGCTGGCCCAGCGCATTGCAGCCCCTTCGGCCACCAAGAACGAGATCGAAAAACGGCTCGACCACGTCGAGTGCTTCGTCGCCAGCAAGGACTTGCGCGACGCGATCCGGGAAATCCTCGGCCGTTGCCCCGATCTCGAGCGCGCCCTCTCGAGGCTGACATTGGGTCGAGCGGGTCCGCGCGATCTTCAAGCGATCGGTGCAGCGCTGGCGCGAGCCGAGAAAACCAGTAAGGCGCTCAGCGATTCAGAGCCGCCGCTCAAGAGCTTCATGCCGGCGCTTCGAGGTCTCGACGATCTTGCCGATACCTTGGAGTCGACACTCGTGGAGAGCCCACCGGTGCTCGCTCGCGACGGCGGGTTCGTGCGTGGCGGCGCCTCGGCCGATCTCGACGATCAGCGCAAGCTTCGCGATGCGGCACGCGAGCTCATTCTGGAACTCGAGGCACGTTACCGCGACGAGACAGGGATCGGCTCGCTTAAGATCCGCCACAATGCCATGCTCGGTTACTTCGTCGAGGTCACCACAACGCACCAAAGCAAGGTCCCGGATCATTTTTTCAGGCGGCAGGGTCTCGCCAATTCGAGCCGCTTCGGCAGTGAAGAACTTTCCGAACTCGAGAGCCGGATTGCCGGCGCCGCCGATCGCGCATTGGCACTCGAGCTCGAGATTTTCGAGCGGCTGTGCAAGGCCATTCTCGAGAGGTCCGAGGTAATCGGTCATCTCGCGGCCGCCATCGCCGAGATCGATCTCGCTGCTGCCTTGGCCGAGCTTGCGATACAATGCGATTATTGCCGTCCCGCCATCAGTGAGACGCCCGAATTCATCATTGAGCGCGGCCGCCATGCCGTGGTCGAGCAAGCGCTCACCGCCCAAGCCGAACAGTTCGTACCCAATGACTGCGATCTCAGTGACGGCGCCAGATTATGGCTGCTGACAGGACCCAACATGGCGGGCAAGAGCACGTTTCTCCGGCAGAACGCGCTTCTGCCGATCATGGCGCAGGCGGGCTCGTTCGTGCCGGCGGCCAAGGCCCGGATCGGCGTGGTCGATCGGCTGTTTTCTAGGGTCGGTGCGTCCGATGATCTCGCCCGTGGCCGTTCGACCTTCATGGTGGAGATGATCGAGACCGCGACCATTCTCAAATCAGCAGGGCCCAATAGCCTCGTCGTGCTTGATGAAATCGGGCGCGGCACGGCCACCTATGACGGGCTTTCCATCGCCTGGGCCGTCATCGAACATCTTCACGAGGTGAACCGCTGCCGGGGGCTATTCGCAACGCATTATCACGAGCTTGCGGCACTTGCCGATCGCCTCGATCAACTCACGCTGCACAGTATGCGCGTCAAAGAATGGCAGAATGACGTGGTTTTTCTCCATGAGGTGGCACGCGGTGCGGCGGATCGTTCGTACGGTATTCATGTGGCCAAGCTCGCGGGCCTGCCGACCGAGGTTGTCGATCGTGCTCATGAGGTGCTCACCAAATTGGAATCGGTGGAGACACGCTCGCCCGCATCCGTGTTGACAGAGGACTTGCCTCTTTTCGCCTTTGCCTCGGATCACAAGATCAATGAGGATCGCAAGGAGAACAAAACGGAACACTCTTCGGTCGAAGACCGGCTCAAAGACGTAAATCCCGACCAGTTAAGCCCCAAAGACGCTCTCAATCTCGTCTACGAATTGAAATCGCTGCTCACGAACTGATTCTCAGTGATTTGACGAAATTCCATCATGTCAATGATGGCCGTTAGCTCGAATTTAAGAAAATGCGTTTAGCACCAACAGGGTCGCAATGGAGCGCATGGGCCGACGAGCGAGACATGATGAGGCACAGAGATATCCTTGATGGATGCTCAAAGGGTGAAGGCGTCCTTCGTGAGCAATCGTAACAACAGGAGCGGAATGTTCCGCGCGCTGGCGTTTTTGGCCTGTGCCGGGATCACGGGCGCATCGCTTCACCATCTTCTTGCGAGCGAGACCCGCGCGGAGAGCCTGTCCGTCGGACAGCTCGAACATCGCGAGCTCGCGCCGCCTCACGCGATTGCTCTGGCACTCGATGTCTCAAGGTCGATGACAGGTGAGAGGCTCGAAGCAACTCAATCCGCGGCGGAAGATTTCGTGACGACACTGTTTGCTTCGGACGTCGCGGATCAGAAACTTGAAATGGCGCTTGTGCCCTACTCGGCACGGGTCAATGTGGGAGCATGGCTCGCCCGGACAGGAATAAGCGTCGATCAACTCGATGGCTGTGTCGAAGAGCCCTTGGACGGTATGATTGCCCATACTAAGACGCCTCAGGCCCAAAAATGGAATTCGAGTACCGATATCGATCTGGTGGGTTGGCATCAGATCGGCGGCAACTGGGTCTATGGCAGCTACAGGGCCGATGTCCCCTGTGCGGCGCCAGTGCAGCCGTTGAGCCGGCAAAGCGAAAACCTCGTCAACGCGATCAAGGATCTGCAAGCAGGCGGCACAGCGCGCCCCGATCTCGCTCTCTTATGGGCGTGGCGGATGCTGGATCCCACCTGGCAGGGTGTGGAGAATGCTGCGGCGGCGCAACCTCGCAAGCGCCGCTCCATCGTTCTGGTGAGCGACGGTCAATCGGCAACAAGCTATTCTCGGGTATCGCAGAAACGGGTTCATAACCACTTCCAAGAGCTTTGCCGGGTGATCCAAGGCGAGGGCATCGAGATTTACGTGATCGCCATCGAAGCCCCGTCATCGCCACCGAAGATGCTGCGCCGCTGCACCACGGGCGACCACATTGTCGAGGCACGATCGCTTGGTCAGATTGCGGCATCATTCGAAAAGCTCGGCGTCGTCCTGCGATCTCCCTTGAGCGGCACTGAAGGGCACCCTACCCACTAGTGGGTTGGCCGCATTTCTTGGTTGCGAAGCTGCGCGGCCCAGGGTTTACGAGAGCCAATGAGTTCGTCGAAAGCGAACCATTCATCGGAACTGTATCTTCCGTTAATTGGCTATCATTCGTGCACCGAGGCGAGCGAAGCGTTCAACCTCAACGGCGTCCAAGGTGCACGGGCTCCGTTGTATCGTGCAGCGACGCTTCAATAAGCCTGCTCGTGAAGGGGGCTTGAGATTTCCACCAAAGAACGCTCTTTTGCCGGTGAAGCGCGCGGCAAAACCTAAGACGGCGCTCGAGACGAGTTGTAGGACAAGGGAACCTAGGGGAGCAGCGCCGTGGTGGACAAACGGCTGGATATTGTTGGGCTCGGCGAGCCTCTCTTGGAGTTCAATCAGGTCGAGCAAGATCCTCCAAGGCTCGCCCGAGGTTTCGGTGGCGACACCTCGAATTGCGTGATCGCAGCCGCACGCCAAGCAGCGAAAGCGGGCTATGTCACACGTCTCGGCGACGACGCATTCGGCAAAATGTTCCTGGAGCTTTGGGATCGGGAAGGCGTCGAGCGATCGGGCGTGGTCAGCGATCCCCATGCACCCACCGGGATCTACTTCATCACGCATGACGATGAAGGCCACCATTTTTCCTATCGCCGGGAGGGCTCCGCGGCAAGCCGGCTGGGTCCGGACCGTCTCCCGAAAGAAGTGCTCGAAGCCACGAGAATCCTGCATGTTTCAGCGATCAGCCAGGCGATTAGTGCCGAAGCCTGTGATGGCGTCTTCGAAGCCATGGATATCGCCAAGAAAGCCGGTGCCCTGATCGCCTATGACACCAATCTGCGTCTCAGTCTTTGGCCGTTGCGGCGGGCGCAAGCGATCATCAAAGAAACTCTCACTCTTGCGGACATCGTCCTCCCGGGGCTCGATGATGCGCGGCAGATCCTGGGCATCGACAATGCCGATTCGATTGCCAAACGCATGCTCGATGCAGGTGCCGGCATTGTCGGCCTCACCTTGGGTTCGGAGGGTGCCTTGATCGCCACGCCCGATGAGACGCGGGTGATCGAAGGCTTTCCGGTTGAGGTGATCGACGCCTCCGGTGCCGGCGACACCTTCGATGGCGCGTTTTTGGCGGACTATCTGGTTCATGGTGATCCCTTCCAGGCGGGAAGGTTCGCCAATGCCGCGGCAGCGCTCTCGACCCGGGGCTATGGTGCTGTCGATCCGATCCCCAGGCGCGATGACGTCGAGCGATTTCTCGAAACCCGGAGCACACCGTCATGAGTGGCGCCGAACCCGTTCTTATCGGCCTCGATTGGGGAACATCCAGCCTCAGGGCCTATCTGATCAATGGCGCGGGCGGGATGATCGATCGCCGTGACGCCGCCTCCGGCATTCTCAAGGTCGAGGACGGTGCCTTCGAAGCTGTTTTTCGCAAGCTCTGTGGTGACTGGCTTGATCACCATCCCTCAATTCCGATTGTCGCCTCAGGCATGATCACTAGCCGGCAAGGATGGGTCGAGACGGCCTATGCCTTCTGCCCTGCGGGCGCTGATAACATTGCAGACGCTGTCAAACCTCATCAGCTCGAGGACGGCAGGATTATCCATTTCACGCCGGGAGTGGCCCTCGAGAATGACGGTCGCGGCGTTCCCGACGTGATGCGCGGCGAGGAAACGCAGATCATCGGTGTCTTCGATGTCCCGGGCGGTGGGCAACGCAGCGCCACCGCCGTCATGCCCGGCACGCACAGCAAATGGGTCACGGTCAAGGCGGGCAGGATCGAGCGCTTCACGACCTTCATGACCGGCGAAGTCTATGGAGCCCTCATCGATCACACGATCCTCGGCCGCGTCGTCAGCAATGCCCGAGAGGACGAAGAAGCCTTTGAAAGGGGCCTCACACTCGGCCTCGAGACGGACTCCGTACGAGGCGGCCTCCTCGGCCGGCTGTTTTCGGCACGGACCTTGGTGCTCTTCGACAAGCTAGATGGTAATGCGGTGCCGAGCTACGTTTCGGGGCTTGTTCTCGGCAGCGAGATCAACGAGGCAAGATCGGCATTTGCCGTTGATGAGGCCGTTGATGACGATGACATCGTTATCATCGGTGGCGATCGTTTGGCTAACCGCTACAGGCGTGCGCTCGAGCGTGCAGGCCTCAAGTCCAAATTGAGCGAGCCCGATTGTGCCGCCAAAGGGCTTTTTTCAATCGCCCAAGCCAAAGGTTTGATGTGATGACGCTCAACAACCTTCCCGTTTGGCTCGACGAGCTTCCGCTGATCGCCATCCTCCGCGGTCTCAAGCCCGAGGAAGCCATCGATATAGGCGAGACATTGGCCGACGCCGGATTTCGCTTCCTCGAAGTCCCGCTGAACTCGCCGGAGCCTCTGAAGAGCATTGAATCGCTGGCCGCACGCTTTGACGGCCGGGCCCTCATCGGTGCCGGGACCGTCTTGACGCCCGAGGACTGCGGCCGGGTCGTCGATCACGGCGGCAAGCTCATTGTCATGCCGCATGGCGACCCCGAGGTGATTGAAGCGGGCAAGAGGCTGGGCGCTTATCTTCTTCCAGGCGTCGCCACACCAACCGAGGCCTTTCGTGCCCTCAAGGCCGGTGCTGATGGGCTCAAAATGTTTCCGGCAGAACTGTTGCAGCCGCCGATCCTCAAAGCCTGGCGTGCTGTCTTGCCGAAAAGCGTTGGGCTTTATCCGGTTGGCGGCATCACGCCCGCCAATATGGCAGCCTATGTCCAAGCCGGGGCGGCCGGTTTCGGCCTCGGCTCGGCCCTGTACAAACCGGGCATGACAGCAGCCGAAATCGCCAAGACCGCGCGCGCCATGGTAGATGCCTGGCACCAGGCGAAATTTTAAACTGCAGCATCGCAAGGATCGGGTGTCGCCGAGCCAGGCCTGTGCATACTCTTTCGCACGCACGAGAAAATCGTCTCGAACGTGCCAGAGGGTATTCGCTCATGACACTCACCATGCCTGAAACAGCCGAGCGCCACGACGACGATACCGGAGCGCAAATCGCCGAGTCTTACGACGTGCCGATGCACCAGCAGGCGCAAGACTATGGGCGGGTCGAACAGGCGCTTCGGTTCATCGCGGAAAACCGGATCGATCAGCCCTCACTCGAGGTGATTGCCGAGGCTATGGGCCTCAGCGCTTCCCATGCCCAACGCATCTTCACCCGATGGGCCGGCATCAGCCCCAAGAAATTCTTGGGCTATCTCACGCTGGAGCACGCCAAGGCCTCTCTCAAGGCACGTGGAAGCGTTCTCGATGCTGCACTGGACGCAGGCCTCTCAGGACCCTCTAGGCTTCATGATCTCTGCCTCACCTTCGAGGGCATGACGCCAGGCGAATACAAGGCCAAGGGCGCGGAGCTCACACTTTCTTTCGGCTTTCATGACACGCCGTTCGGCGAAGCCTTGGCCCTCGCCACATTGCGCGGTCTTTGTCATCTGGCTTTCGTCATTGATGGCGACCGCGCACAGGCTCTGGACGAGGCACAACAAGCCTGGCCGCTCAGCCCGATCAACGAGAACCCGAAGGCCACCGCACCGCTGGTCGCTGCATGTTTCAAGCCGCGCTCTTCAACCGGCGAAGCGTTGACAGTAATCGCCAAAGGTACCGCCTTCCAGATCCAGGTCTGGAAGGCGCTCTTGGCACTGCCACCCGGCCATCCCACCACCTATGGTGCGCTTGCCAAAGCCATTGGGCGACCCGGTGCGGCGCGGGCAGTCGGCACGGCGTGCGGGCACAACCGGCTCGGCTTCGTCATTCCCTGCCATCGCGTTATCAGAGAAGTCGGAGGGCTCGGCGGCTATCATTGGGGGCTCGAGCGCAAGCAAGCCATCATGGCGTGGGAGGAAGCTCGAAGCCGCGCCTGACGCCGGGCGCTAGTAGGCGTTCTTGTGGGTGAAACCGACGAGTGCCGTGAGCAGAACGATCTTGATATCGAGGAATAGTGACCAGTTTTCGATATAGTGCAGGTCGAACTGCACGCGTTGCTGCATCTTCTCGAGCGTGTCGGTCTCACCCCTCAAGCCATTGACTTGGGCCCAGCCGGTAATGCCCGGCCTCACCCGGTGGCGTGCCAGATACTCGTCGATCAGCCGCGCATAGTATTCGTTGTGGGCGACCGCATGAGGGCGCGGTCCGACGATCGACATGGTGCCGTTGAGCACGTTGAAGAGCTGGGGCAGCTCATCGAGGCTCGTTTTCCGGATCAGGCGGCCGATCGGTGTGACGCGGGGGTCTCCACGCGTCGCCTGGTTCATCGGATGCGCACCCGATTCGCAGGCCTCGACATACATCGAGCGGAATTTGAAGACCTCGATGATTTCGTTATTGAAGCCGAAGCGCTTCTGCTTGAAGAGCACCGGACCTTTTGACGTGGCTTTGACGGCGATCGCCACCAGCGCCATGAGCGGTGCAAAGAACAAGAGAAGGAGCAGGGCCAGCGCCCTGTCTTCGATCGTCTTGACGATCCCATCCCAGCCGTTGAGCGGCCGTTCAAAGATATTGAGCAACGGCAATCCCGCTACATGGCTCACCTGGCGGTCCGGGAGGTGATAGCCGATAACGTCAGGGCAAAGACGGACATCGACCGGAAGATCCCGGATTTTCTTGACCCAGTTCAACAGCCGCTGTTCGGCACCCCAGGGCAATGCGATGACGATTTGATCGACTGGATTCGCACGCACAAAACTGCGCACGTCCTCGATCGTTCCCCGGAAGGGAACACCCGCCACCTCCTCGGGCGTGCGCCCGCGGCGATCGTCGAAGATGCCGAGGATCTGAACGCTGCCATCGCTGCGTTGAAGGTGTTCCGCGAAACGGCGACCATGATCGCCTCCTCCCAAAACAATGATGCGTCGAACCAGGAGCCCAGATTGCTGCCAGCTCGCGAGTTGAAGGCCGAGGCTGACGCGCGCTGCGACAAGTGCCACAAAGGCCAAGACGAACCACGAGCCGACCCAAATCGCCGAGAAACTCTCAATGGTTTGCGTAACAAAGCCCAAAACGAGAAGGGCTATGGCAGCCGAGCCCCAGGCAAGACCGACCCTGGTCGCCTGCACGAAAAGATTGCCGATCGCGTTGAACTGATAAAGCCCCGAGATCTGGAAGAGATTGAGACCCAGCAAGGCTGCAAGCACGATCGCATATGCCGCCACAGGCTCCGGCATGAAACTGCCGAAGCGGGCATAGTTCGCCATCAATCCCGTTGCAGCGATGACCAAGACATCGAAACAACGCAACAATCCCAGAATGATAGGGGGTGACAGCCATAACCGCCGAACGCCACCTGTCCCCACCACGCCGTTGCGATCGAATGTGATCTGCACCAGCCAACCTCGTGCTCGATGAACAGGACTGCATCTCGCGCAGTCCCTTGTTGTTCCTCACATCTCGCACAGAAGGAAAATCAATGTGTTAACGGCGGTCTTTACCACATGCCTTAACTATGTGCGTCGCCTGATCTGGAAGAGTTCCAAAAACTCAACTGTAAGTTAAGCTTAACACTCATGTTTCAACGATAATCTCAACAAAATCAAGTAAATTTTCTACCCGGAAGGGACCAGGAACGTTCTAGGAACGTTTGCGGCGGGACTTGGCAAAGGTGTCGAATGCGACTGCAAGAACAATAATGACGCCGATAATAATCTGTTGGACATAAGAGGATACATTATTGAGGACGAGACCGTTAAGCAAAACGCCGATCAAGAGCGTCCCAATGACCGTCCCGAAGATCGTGCCAACCCCACCGAAAAGGCTGGTACCGCCGATCACCACGGAGGCAATGACCGTAAGCTCGTAAGTCAGTCCTGCCACGGCCTCGGCCGAATTGAGCCGTGCCGATAGGACAAATCCGCCAAGACCGGCGAGAAAGCCCATAATGATGTAGACGCGAAGCGTGATCTGATCGACGTCGAGGCCACTCAGGCGCGCCGCCTCGGGATTGGCGCCCACGGCATAGACATGCCGCCCGAACCTTGTATATCGCAGGATGACATAGGCGACGACCGCAAGCGCCAGGAAAATGATCACCGGAACAGGGACTTGGCCGATGTAACCCTGTCCCCACCAGCGATAGCCCTCACTGAAGCCGCTCACCGGCCCCCCGCCGGCAAAGAGCAGTGCCGCACAGCCAACCGCCGACCTGCCGCCGAGCGTCCCCACAAAGGGCGGCACCTTGAGCTAGGTGATCGACAGCCCCTGGATGGC
>CAYPOV010000085.1:0-14977 GCA_964412385.1 uncultured Geminicoccaceae bacterium | reverse complement strand
CAGTGAGAGAAAACCTGCAAACTGTCCAAACCCGAACATCTCAACGAAAAAAATCGCGATGATCACCTCTTGAAAAGTGCGCGAAAGGGCAATTAAGCCGCGGCAAAAAAGATAGACTGGCGGCGGTGCAAGGTTGCGCGCGGCGCCGATTCCTATCGGGATCGAGATCATGCAGCCGGCGACCGTCGAAGTCATCGTCATGGTCAGGCTTTCGGCGAGGCCCTGCCAGATGTCTTTGGAACGGCTGGTGAAGTCGGGTGCGAGGAAACCCTCTGCAAACCGCCAGCCACGCTCGAGACCAGCGGCGATGCGGGCCATGTCGACTTCAATGCTGGCCGTGGCGAGAAGGAGGTAGAAAGCAACGCCAATGTAGACCAGCCAGCGGATGCGAGAGTTCTTGATCAGAAGTGGCGGGCGCCGCCAGTGACGGCCCGCCGCCACGCTCATGCGAGGCCCGCCATACGCTCCTCAGCACGCTCGGCTGCGTCTTCGGCATCCTCGGCGGCACGGGCGCGTACCGCGGCCCAGTCGTCTTCGCCATAAATGGCCGTGAGCGCGGCCTCGTCGAGGTCGTCTGGCCCACTGTCGAACACCATTTCGCCGGCGCTCAGTCCGATGATGCGGTCGACGAATAGGCGGGCCAACATGACGTCATGGATGTTGATTATCGCAGGCAGGCCGCGTTCGGCGCAGATGTCGCGAATCAGCCGCATGATCTGTCGCGAGGTCTTGGGATCAAGCGACGCCGTCGGCTCATCGATTAGGAGAAGTTCCGGATCCTGTTCGAGCGCACGGGCGATGCCGACGCGCTGGCGCTGACCGCCAGAGAGTTCATCCGCACGTTTGTCGGCCTGGTCGGCAAGGCTGACTCGATCGAGAAGGGCGAACGCCTTGTCAACGTCGGCCTGAGGGAAACGCCGACGCCAGCTTTGCCAAAACGAGACATAGCCCAGTCGACCGGAGAGAACGTTCTCCATAACGGTCAACCGCTCGACCAACGCGTATTCCTGGAAGATCATGCCAATGCGACGACGTATACGGCGCAACTCACGGCCGTTGAGGCGGTTGATTTCGACGTCACCGAGCCGGACGCTGCCGCCGCTCGGTTCAACCAACCGGTTGATACAGCGGATCAGAGTTGATTTACCGGCACCCGAAGGGCCGATGAGCCCAACAATCTGGTACGATGGTACGGTGAAGGAGACGCCGCACAAGGCGCGATCGCCGGTACGGTAACGCTTCTCGAGCCGGTCGATAGAAAGCATGTAAACCTGAGGTGCACCCGCCGGCAGAGTTCACTGCCGGCGGAACGTCAATCGTCAGTTACACTCATAAACGACTTCGTTGGCCTCGTCGATTGTCCGGATAACCGCCCAGTCGTCTTTGAAAGAGATCTCGATGAATTGGTCCTCGCCGTTCTTGCCAAATTCTTCTGCCAGAGCGCTGCCTTCCCAAGGGAATGAGAAAAACGCCTCGCGGATCTTATCCTGCAGTTCGGGAACGAGGTTATAGACGACACCATAACCGGTCGTCGGGAAGGTCTGTGACGTGTAGAGGATGACGAAATCGTCGGTTTCGACGACCTCGCGTTCGATCATCCTGGCCTTCACCGAATTCGCGACCGAGGCTGCCATGTAGTCCTTGTTGGCTACACCCAGGATCGAATTGTCATGCTTACCGGAGAAGGTCGGCTCGAAGTCGCGGTCGGCGACCATGTCAAATTCGGCCTTGAGCAGGGCAGACGGCGCTTTGAAGCCCGAATTCGAGGTCTCGGAGGTGAAGGCGAGAGTCTTGCCCTTGATGTCCTCAACAGTATTGATGCCCGAATCCGGGTAGGTGATGATCTCCATTTCGTAGCCGAAGCTGCCGTCAGAACCGGCCATCATGGCGAATGGGCGAAAGCCCGCACAAGCAACCGCGATTGGGTTCGAGCCAGTGTTGAAGCCGGCGACGTGCAATCGGCCAGCACGCATCGCTTCGAGCTGCGCCGCGTTGGATTGCACTGGGAAGAACTGGACCTCCTTGCCGGTAACCTCAGCCATATGGTCGAGAAAGCCGGCCCAGACCTCTTTGTACACGGCTGGGTCTTCAACCGGGGTGTAGGCAAAGATCAGCGTGTCGGGGTCGACCAACTCGCCAGCATCGCTGGGGATGTCGGCGATCAGATCACCGTCGGCATCAGTAAAACGCGGGTCGAGCTTGAATTCAGCGGCTGCGGGAAGAGTAGCGGCACACAAGAGTACGCCAGCCACCGTGCCTATTTTGAGCTGTACAAAAGTCATCCTTGGACTCCCAATTCTTGACCGGAATATGCCCTGCGGGAAGCAGGCGTTTGCGACAGATGTATGACAGGATCCCGTGTTCGGAGCGGTACCAAATATTGGTTGCCGACGCCGCGCCAGCGACGGCTGCACGACTTAATCACGTAGACCCTCTTTGGGACTAGGCCGATAAGATCGTTCGACGTTGGAATTCAATCGATGAGTTTGGTAGCGATCGCACTTTGAAGGCAGAGAGATGTGATCGATGACCTTGGTAAAAAGGTACTATTCACAACTGCGATGACCACTGAGGGCGCGCATTACCAGCTCCGCATCGTCGAGCTATTGCAATGGGACTACGGCGAGTACAGCGCTCACGCGGTCAGGAGTGCAATGGCTGTGCTGAAGGCGGTAGGTGGAGTTTCGTAACCATCGAATTTCACGCCCCGAACGACGCGGATCCAACACACAATGATGCGACGCCGCTTACCCTGCGCTTACCCAATTGCTCGTGATGAGGGCCAAGTGCTGGCATCCCCAACGGGAATCGAACCCGTGTCTCCACCTTGAAAGGGTGGTGTCCTAACCGCTAGACGATGGGGACAACGGCCGAAGAGGTAGCGACTATAGGTACGGAAATCAATGGATAGCGCACGATGTTAACGAATTGATAAGCATAATGCGGCTATTCTCGGCGTTGTCAGCAACCCAACACCGGAGACGAGCATGGCATCCGCGGTGGCAAGCAGCGCCGATGACCATGAGACCGAAGGTTCCTTGTCCTCATCGATGGCGCATCGTGAGGTGCATTACGAGGTCTTAGTCAAGCGTGGTGCGCGCTGGATAATCGATGCGATCTGCAAAGACCGCGACATCGCCATCCGTGAAGCGCGCAACACGCTTCAACTCGGGCAATGCGATGGTGTTCGCGTCACCAAAGAGGTCGTCAACACACTAACGGATGCAGCAGCGTCCCTCACCGTGTTCGAGCGCCTGGTCGAGAAACACGAACTCAAGCCATCGCTCTTCGATGAGCCGCGCAAGGATGAGCCCACGTCGCCTGCCGAGATCGACCGGAGTTGGATCGACCACAAGGCCGCCGCGCTTGGCGGCACCAGTCGCCAGGGCTCCAGAAAGAAAGACGATGATCTTTGGCGGATGGTTGCTGCGAGCGTGATAGGTTTTTTCGGCTTGGTCACAGCAATGGCGGTTCTGCTCGCACTCTTCGCTTAAGCTTACGTGACGCGCGCCACATCGTCGATGTGAAAGCCTGTACGGCGATTGCCCTGGTAGGTTTCGAGCTTGATCCTTCCGGCCACGCGCAACGGTGTCTTCGATTCCAAGAGAGCTTGGCCGATCGGTGTGTCGGCACTGCGGAACGCGATGGCCCGCACACGACCGCCGGCGGGATTGGCAAGCACGCAAGAAACATGATTGTCGCCAACACGGCGACGTTCGACGACCATGCTGTCATTAAGGCAAAAACGGGGCTCGAGATTGCCCTCTCCAAACGGCGCGAGTTTGTCGAGCGTTTCGGCGATAGTGGCGGTGACCCCTGAAACCGCAAGTTCCCCGTCGAGTGTCAGCGGTTTGGTTTCGGGTCCCGCCGCACAGATCGCTGCCTGTGCCTGCGATCTCATGAAGTCTAGAAAATCGGGCAGTCGGCTTTCCTCGACGGTGACCCCTGCCGCCGCCTTGTGACCGCCCGCCTTCACCAGAAACCCTTCCTGACGGGCTCTGATCACTGCATCGCCGATATCGAAATCGCCGGTCGAACGGCCCGATCCTTTACCGATGCCGTTCTCGGTTCCGATGACGATAGCAGGCCTGTGGTGGCGATCGACCAGGCGGCTTGCGACGATGCCCAAAACCCCAGGATGCCAGCCTTCCCCAACCGCAACAAGAATTGGCCAGTCCGCATCGAGTTGCGGTGCGATCGCATCGAGTGCTGCTCTCGTGATGCCGCGTTCTGTGGCTTGACGTGCGACGTTCAAGCTATCGAGGCGTGCCGCCAGCGCTTCGGCCGTCGCTTGGTCCGACGCCCGCAGCAACTCGACGGCGAGCCTGCTCTCGCCCATGCGTCCGCCTGCGTTGAGCCTGGGCCCCAAGAGAAATCCGAGCTGAAATGAGGAGGCGATCGGTGCCGATTTGGTCATGCGTCCCAATGCCTGAATACCCAGATTGGCACTTCGTTCCATCACCCTGAGACCCTGAGCGACGAATGCGCGATTGAGGCCGGTGAGCGGCACGACATCGCAGACCGTGCCGAGTGCTACGAGATCGAGCCAACCGAAAAGATCGGGGGCCGCCTTGCCGGCACCGGGTCCGAACATGCCGCGCAAGCGCAGCTCGCGATTTAGGCCGACGAGAACAACGAACGTCATGCCAACTGCGGCAAGCGCATTGAGGGGCGAATCCTGATCGAGCCGATTGGGATTGATGACCGCCAACGCCTTGGGGAGACTTTCTTCACCTTTGTGATGATCGATGACGATGACATCGAGGCCCAGTTGACGCGCATGCGCCAAGGGCTCGAACGCTGTCGTCCCGCTATCAAGCACGAGCACCAATGAGCAGCCACGGGCCTTGAGCCGCTCGAATGCGCCATTATTGGGACCATAGCCGTCGGCCAAGCGGTCCGGGATCTCGATCGAGGTGACGATACCGATGACTTCGAGATAGTGAGCAGCCAGTGCGGAAGACGTCGCGCCATCGACATCATAATCCCCGATAATGCCGATAGTCTCGCCCGCTTGAACCGCGTCGGCCAACCGCGCAACCGCCTGATCGAGATCGTTGAGATGAGACGGATCGGGCAGCCAATCCCTCAGGCGCGGTGCGAGGAAGGATTCGGCATCGGCAACATCAACCCCGCGAATGGCAAGCACCCGGCCGATTATCTCTTCCAGGCCCAAACGTTGGCTAATCGCCAAGGCCTGTGTCAGATCCGCTTCTCTCAAAATCCAGGGCCGGCCCGAGAGGCCTTCGCAAAGTTGCACGTTCGTTCGCTATCTCTAGTAGGTCGAGGGTCGCAGGACCACAAGGTCTAGACAGAATGGCCAAGAGAAGCGTGGGTTCAAGCAAATTTTTTGTCACAATCCTTTTATCACAAATGCGAGGCCGCTCAACCGCCCAGCAGATTGCGGCCGACAAGCGATACGCCCGAAAGTCCCAGCAACACCAAGACAATCAGGCGGAAAAGGCTGGGATCGACCTTCCGATAGGCGCGCACACCGAGCCATGAGCCCAAGAATAAGGCAGGCAGGCACAAGAGAAGAAGCTGCAGGACGTGCCAGGTAAACTGGCCGCTTACGATCACGCCGACCGTTGCGGTTGTAAGAATGGTGAGATTGAAAGGCTGGTAAACAGCCCGCTGCGCGCTTGGCGAGCCGCCACGAAGCTGCAGCCAGACCAAGGGAGCGGGCCCTGAAAGACCGGCAAATCCGCCGAGAATACCGCCTGTCATGCCAATCACGCCGTCCGCCTTGCTACCGCCCCAACGTCCGATGTTGAAGCGGACAAGACCTGAAAGCTGTGCCGCACTATAGGCGATCAAGAAGACACCGACCGTGCCACGGATCAGCTCAGGCGATGCCTGGCTCAAGAGAAAAACACCGATCGGAACCCCCAAAAGCCCGCCGACAAGGTAGGGAAGAGCATGGCGCCAGTCGAAAACCTGCCAAACGACGTGAAGACTGGCGAGCTGTGCGATCGCCGAGCTGACGATGTTGAGCGGCGGAACCGCCACGGCCGGCAGGGCGTGAAACCAGAAGCCCGACGCAATCAATGCATTGCCGAATCCGGCGAGCCCTGTGACGAATCCGGCCGCCAAGGCGCCGATGAGCATGACGGCGAGATTCCAAAACTCGAGGCCGATCAAAGGCTCAGACGATCAATCTTCGGCAATGGGGCAAGCCTTGAAAGTGGGTTTTAGCCCTTGACGGAGCCAGCGGTCAGGCCCGCAATCAAAAGGCGTTGCACCAGTAGCACGAAGATCAGAATCGGCAGAAGCTGTATCGAGGCTGCGGCAAACAAGACCCCCCATTCAACGCCCTCGGCCGTGCCCAACATCTCACCGATTGTCACAGGTGCTGTCTTGGCGTCCCGTGTGGTGAAGATCAGCGCAAAGATGTACTCATTCCAGGAAAAAATCAGAACAAAAATGGCCGCAGCCGCAATGCCCTGTGCTGCCACCGGTAACACCACCATGATGAGACGCTGGCGCAACGAAGCGCCGTCGATCACCGCAGCCTCTTCGAGCTCGAAGGGGATTTGGCTGATGAAGGCGCGCATGATCCACGTGCTCAAGCTCACAAAAAAGGTGGCGTAGAGGAGAATGAGCAGAATGTGCGTGTCATTGAGGTGAAGTGCGTTGACCACCGGAAACAGCGGCAGCGTGATGATGATCGGTGGTAGCATGCGGACCACCACCATAATGAAAGCCGAGGTCGTAAGAAGTGCGTTCGAATAGCGGGCGTAAACATAGCCTGCGAGCGACGACGAAATCACTGTCACCAACGTGGCGCCGATGGTGATGATCAGGCTGTTGGCCAAATCGGTGAAGAAACTGGGCCAGAGTGCCCAGAGCCTGAAATAATTGTCGAATGTTGGATCGAAGAACAGACTTGGCGGAAACTGAAAAATCGCTTTCGGCTGTTTGAAGGATGAAAGAACGACGAGAACGATCGGAGCGAGCGACCACACGCAAGCGAGCAGGACCAGACCATGGCGAATAAGCTGCTGCGTGAGGCTCGGCCTAGGCATTTTTGAACATCTGCCGATAGATGTGCCAGAGATAGGGAATGGCGATCGTGATCGACAGAAGCAGCATCATCCAGCCGGTCGCCGAGGCGGCCCCAAAATCGTGGTAGCTGAATGCTTGGCGGTAGAGATAGACCGCAAGGACTTCGGTAAGACGGGCCGGTCCACCTCCGGTCAAGAGCCAGATCTCGGAGAACAGCCGGGTCGCCGTGATGTAACGAAACAGCAGCGCCACCAATAAGGCGGGCATTACAAGGGGTAGCAGCACATGACGGAATTCATTCCAAGCCGTCGCCCCGTCGACACGCGCTGCCTCCTTGAGTTCGGAGGGAATGGTCAAGAGACTTGCGTAAAGAATGAGAAAGGTTAGCGGCAGATGCTGCCAAATCGCAAGTACTGAAGCCACACCGAGCGCCTGAAATCGGCTTTGCCACCATTGAAGCTGGCCCAAGCCAATACTTTCGAGCGCATAGTTGATCATGCCGACGTCGGGCTCGAGCATGTAGCGCCACATCACCACAGTCGTAACCTCGGTGATGGCGTAAGGTGCGATAAGTATGGCGATGATCGCTTTCTTGCAAGCAATCGGGCCAGTCATCAAGACCGCCAAGGCAAGGCCCAATATCATCTCGCCATAGACGATGATGTTGACGACGAGGAATGTGTTCCAAAAAGCGCGCCAAAATACCGGATCGGCCGTGATGGCAGCGTAGTTCGCAAGCCCGACAAAAGTCGGGATTTGACCGTAGGAGGACTGGTGCAGGCTCAGCCAAGCAACATAGAGGGAGGGTATGAAGATAAAGGTGAGCAGCAGGACCTGGACAGGTGCCACCATCGCATAGTGCGCGATCCGAACCGGCCCCATCGTTAGTTGATCCTAGAAAGAAGGTCCATGCGCCGGACCGCGCGGCTGATCACGAGAAGCTGCGGGCGGTCCGGCGTGGTTAATCAAAGCGGGGTCGCTAGCGAGAGAAGACTAGGATTGCGGCATCAGGGGCTCGACACGGGCTTTAGCATCTGCAAGGGCCTGCTCGGGCTCCTTAAGGCCGATCATGGTCGCCTCAACCTCTTCCATCAGAATGTCCATGGCCTTCGCACCATTTTCGAAGCCGGGAACAACGAGCCGCGCACTGCTGAGTGCCGAAGCTTCGGCATCCGCATAGGGCACTTTGGCGCGAACCCCTTCATCCTGGTAGGCCGACTGCCTTACCGGACCATTGCCGTTAAGCGCCGCCCGAATGGTGCTGTCCTTGGATGCAACGTGCTTGATGAAGTCCCAGGCGAGATCCTGATTGGAGGCGTTGGCGGGAATGGTCATCGCCCATACGGAGGTTTTGGCGGCATGCGGTCCTGCGACACCTTCAGCCATCGGGATCGGCATCACCTCGATTTCCCCCGGATACTGGCTCTGTTCGGGATCATTGAAATTCTTATAGCGTCCGAACGGTTGGTTGGTCATGGCAGCGCGACCCTGCTGCATGAAGGTAATGACATCCTCGGTCGTGAGTGAGGTGACGTTGCTCGGAAAAACCCCTTCCTGAGCGAGATCGCGCAACGCCGTCACGGCCTTGACGGCCTCCGGCGAATCAATCACCACCTCATAGTCCGAGGTTACAAAATCACCGCCAAAAGCACGGATCCAGTCCATGACACCTGACGGATCCTCCATCGATATGACCATGCCGTGCACTTTTGTCCCATCGTCGCGGGTGAAGGTGAGTTCGCGCGCCGTCTCGATCACCTCGTCGAATGTCGTAGGCAGTTCGCTGACGCCTTTCTCTTCGAGAAGGGCCTTATTGTAGAGAAGACCATGTGTGGCGTGACGGAAGGGGATGCCGATGAGCTTGCCGTCATGAGTGTGGGCGGCGCGCATGCCCGGCGAAATCTCGTCGATGTCCTCAATCGGATCTTTCGCTTGATGTGCTCCCAAATCCGCAAACAAGCCGGCGATCTGCGGCCCGCCATAACGGCCTAGAATGAAGCTCAAGTCAATTTCGCTGTTGGCAAGCGATGCCTCGCGAAACGCACGTTCTTGTGCCTCGCTCACACCGAAAGTCAGGAACTCGACCTCAACACCGGTCTTATCCTCCCAATCCTTGACAATGTTCCCGCCTTCACCATCGGTAAGCACGCGTTCGTGCACGGCATGGCTTGTGATAACAAGCTTGTCATCTTGCGCTTGGGCTGCGAATGGCGCTCCGAGCGCTACGGCAGCGACGCCTGCAAGCAAGCAAATTGGTCGAAGCATGATCGGTCTCCCTGCATTGTTCGGCGGCCTTGCCGCGCTGCTGAGGGATGCAACGAGCAATGCTTTCTGTCAAATACTATTACATATTTGTACTTAAATATCGCGCCATTTGCCCTATGACGCATTACACCTTGGTATTAGCGAACACATAGCGCATAGCGGTAGAGATGTGATCGACCATTAAGGCCCGTGCGAGCTGCCCGTCACGATCACGAATGGCGTCCAATATGGCTTGGTGCTCACGGTGAATTTGCCATGCATAGTCAGCGCCATGCGAGTCCTGAATAACTCTTTTCAGCGGCACATTGCCGACGAAATTGGGCAATGCCTCCAATGTCGCGATGGAAAACCGGTTACCGGAGGCAACCGCCACTGCCCGGTGAAATGCAAAGTTCAGATCCATCGCCAGCCGGCTTTCGCCGTGCTCGAGCGCCGCCTCGCTCCGCGCCAGAGCCTTGGCGATCGCCTCGAGATCCTGATCGCTTCGACGTTCGGCTGCAAGATGCGCCGTCTGCCCTTCGAGACCGATGCGGTATTCATAGAATTGCTGGAGATCCGCCACCGTAGTCAGAGGCGAAAATTGGGGCCCTGCCGTTGTTCGTCCATGTGTGACGATCGTCCCCGAGCCCTTGCGTGTGGCAACGTAACCGCCCTCGCGCAGCATATCGAGAGCGCGCCTCACGATCGGGCGCGAAACACCGAAGCGTTCCGCAAGCTCCATCTCCGTTGGAAGCTTGGAACCTCGCAGAAACTCCTGCCGTTCGATTAACCGAACAAGCTGGCGATGAACTTCCTCATAGAGAAAAGATCGTTGGGTCGTGTCATTGGCGATAGTTGACGATAGCTCAGACTCGGAACCATCGACGCCGGCCGGCATGTCTCGCTCTCGCATCAAATCGCTCAGCGCACCAACTCCCAGACGATGATCGTGGTCAAGAATCGCTTCCAATGCTTATGTCATATTTGTTGACAAATTTGTAATACACAACTAGCACCCGCATTGCTGGTTCGGGAGTCAAAGCATCATGTCCACATCCTTGCAAAGCCAAACCTTCGCGGATCCTCCACCGCGAGCGACAGGACCTGAGGTACGATCGATAACCGATACGATCGGTGCAGAGATCATCGGTCTTGACGTCGACAATCTCGGCGCTTCCGACATCCGGATGATCAGGCAAGCCGTGCTCGATCACTGCGTCGTGCGGCTGCGCGGCTACGAATTCGACGATGACAAGCAAGTCGAGCTTGGCCGGTATTTCGGAGCACTCGTTAAATCCTCTGTCAGCTACTCCAAGAAATTCAACTGGTCTGAAAAATATCCCGAGATCACCGTCATCTCCAATATCGCCGAGAATGGTGAAACTGTTGGCGTGCTCGCCAATCTCGAGCTCAATTGGCACACCGATCTTGCCTTCGATGAAGTACCACCTGCGTTTAGCCTGCTACGCGCGCTCGAGGTTCCCGAAACCGGCGGCAATACCGGGTTCGCCAACATGTATCGGGCGTATGATGGCCTGCCAGCACAATTCAAAGAGCGTGTCGAAGGCCTAAGGATCAAGCACCAGCGCAGTCACGACGCACAAGGCAAGCCGCGGCACGGCTATGAGGACCTGGCCCCGGATGATGTCACTGTCTTACCAGGACCAATTCATCCCATCGTCCGAACCCACCCCGACAGCGGACGCAAAGCACTCTACCTGGGACGGCGTTTCGGCGGTTATGTCATGGGGCTCCCTGTTGAGGAAAGCGAAGCGCTTTTGAACGATCTTTGGCATTACGGCACACTGCCAGACAATACCTGGCATCAGCAATGGCAGCCCGGCGATATGATGATTTGGGACAATCGCAGCACCATGCATCGCCGCGACGATTTCCCTGCCGACCAACGGCGTCGCATGCACCGGATCGTGACCCTCGGCAGCAAGCCTTATTGAGGCGTGAATTTCGATAAGTTTTGATATTGTGGTCAATTCCGGGCAGGAGACCGGCAACGAACTTCCGCGAAGGAGCGACCCGGATGACGTTGACGGCCACAACAATCTTGAACGAAGGGTTCGGACGTATGCTGAACACCTTCGACTATCTCTTGGATACCGCCAGATCCTATGCCGACGAACATGGCATTGCCGAAGAGACCATTCTCCAGTGGCGGGTCCATCCCACCATGCTGCCGTTTCGCGCTCAGTTCCTGATCGGCTGTGACGTCATGCGCCGTGGCATGTCTCGAATGGCTGGTATCGAGCCGGAATCAGTGGCCGACACCGAAGCAAGCTTCGCCGATCTCAAAGCCCGAGTGGCTCGAACTCGCGACATCGTCCAGGCTCTCCCAGAGGATAGGATCAACGCGGATCCGGACAAAGAGGTGAGCTTTCCTTTCGGCGGCGGCAAAACAATGACCCTAACACGGCAAGCCTACCTCTTGAGCTTCGTCCAGCCGAATGTCTATTTTCATGTGTCCGCCGCCTATCTCATTCTCCGCCACATCGGTGTTCCGCTCGGCAAGCGCGATTTTCTCAGGCTCGAAGGCTGATTCGTCAGCTTCGACAGCAGATACCTGCATTGACGAGTTTCTGACTAGCATCCAGGTCTCCGATTTCGGAGATCCTCAAGACACCGCTCGACATACCAGGGTTCTCGTTGTTCTTTGAGGGCCAAGCCAAAATTCTTAGTCCAGCGAGAAGCCTTGGCGTTTGAGAAAAGCCCTGAGATCGGGGCGTTCCGGGCGCGCGAGCTGGCGCGACACATTCTCGGTCCAGGTACAATGGTCACTACGGCCGAAAATATGCGGGTGGCGTTGTTTTGTCTCCGGGATCGGCTGGCGCTCGTGACGGCGCTCGGCATAATCTCGAAGACCATGCTCCAATCCCGTATCGTCGTATCGTTCGTAGTGGATCACCGCGGATGGCGGCAAGCGCATCGATACCTTGGGTGTCTCGTCCGGCCAGCCTAAACCGAGCGCGGCCAATGGATATACACCCTTGGGAATACCCAGGAGGGATGATGCCGCATCGACCTCATTGCGAATGACACTCAAGGGGCAGCAGCCGAGGCCGACAGTTTCCGCAGCGCGGATACAAGTAGCCATGGCGATCGCTGCATCAGTGACCGTGTTGGTGTAGCTGTCGACATTGTCATTGATATGGCTTCGGCCATGCATGGCGCAGATCCGGCGGCTGCGATTGATGTCACCGCAAAACACCAGCACCACGGGTGCTCCCGCAATCCAGGCATTGCTGGGAACAAATTCGGAGATCTCGGCGATGCGCGCCGGATCGCTCAGCACGACAATCGAATATTGCTGAAGATCGGACTTGGCGGGTGCCGATTGTGTGCAAGCGAGAATAAGATCGAGCAGGCCTTCGCTGATCGGCTCATTCTTGTACTTTCTTATCGAGCGACGTTCCAAGAGCGGTCGCAAAGCCTGATAGGCCTCCTCTGGCCAGTCGTGATCCTTCGCGACACCGAATCGTGCTTGATAGCTTTGAGCTTGGTCACCGCTCATCCGTCCTCTCCCTTATCAATCCAGTCGATGATGATGTCTGCCGCAATCTTCCAATCGGGGTCGAGCATCAAGGTATGAGACATGCCATCGATAATGCGAGGCGAGGTGCCGAAATAGGCGGCGGTCGCTTCGATTTCGACTTGGGGAAGAAAGCGGTCGTCGCTTCCGCCCATGACCAGAACTGGCGGCATTTGCCAGGGGAACGGCGCAAAACCCGGCATGCTGAGTTCCATGCCGATGAGTGGCGATTCGATCAGCGTGCGATGCATTTTCTCACGAAACAACTCAACGGGAATGCGGTTCGAAAAAAGGCCGCGGCACAGTGTTGCCAAGTCGATCTCACCGGATTGGAGGCCGTTGAAGACTGCAAGCTGATGCCAAAGGGCGGGGTCACGAATCATCATATTGGCCGAAGCGATCCCCAGCCCATGCGGCGGAACGGATGCCATGAGAACGAGAGCCAGCGCATCGCCTCCGCTTCGGATGACATTTTGAGCGACAGCACCTCCCATAGAATGACCGACAATAACCAGAGGATGGCCGAGACGATGGATGGTGTTCTGAACGTCCCGCGTATAATCGCGTAGGCTGAGTGTTCGTATGTCATCGTGGCCATCGCTCTGGCCGTGACCGGAAAGACTGACCGCGTGGGCGGGAAATCCATGGTCGCGAAAGTACGGAAGAAAGGTTTCTTCCCAGACCCATGCGCCGACACAGCTGCCGTGGACAAAAAGCACGGCCGGATGTTGGCTTGGCTGATCGGGTAGATAGGAGATGAGTTCAAGGCCGGGCGGTGCCGCAGAAATGCTCAAGACCCTGCCCGCAGCATGATCTTGCCGATATGAGCGCTGCTCTCCATGAGCGCATGTGCCTTGGCGGCCTCACCAAGCGGAAACGTCTCATGAATGATCGGCCGGCACTGGCCCTTGCCCAAGAGCGGCCAGACCTTCTCGAGCAAATCTTCGGCGATCAGCCTTTTCTGTGCAACGGTGCGGGGCCGCAAGGTCGATCCCGTAATCGTCAGACGTTTGCGCATCACGGGCGCCATGTTGAATTCAGTCTTGCTGCCCTCCAAAAAGGCGATTTGAACGAGCCGCCCCTCAACAGCCAGCGCTTCGATATTGCGCTCGAGATAAGGTGCTCCGACCATATCGATAATGAGATCGACACCCTCTCCTCCAGTCACCTCTTTGACCATGGTGACAAAGTCCGCCTCGCGATAGTTGATGGAACGTTCGGCACCAAGCGTCTCGCAGACGGCACATTTTTCTTGAGAACCGGCCGTTGCCAACACACGGGCGCCGAAGGCCTTGGCGAGCTGGATCGCCGTGGTACCGATACCGCTCGAGCCGCCATGGATGAGCATGGTCTCACCCGCTTGCAGGCGGCCGCGCTGAAAAACGTTGGTCCAGACGGTGAAATAGGTCTCAGGCAGGGCCGCGGCCTCGAGCAGATCCATGCCTTCAGGCAGCGGCAGGCAGAGTTCATAGGCGGCAGCGCAATATTCGGCATAGCCACCGCCAGTAACAAGCGCCGCCACATTCCGACCGAGTGCATCCTCGGGCACACCTTCGCCACAGGCAACAATCTCTCCGGAAAGCTCGAGACCTAGAATAGGCGAGGCCCCAGGAGGTGGCGGGTAGCCGCCTCGCCGCTGTAGGCAATCCGGGCGGTTCACACCGGCCGCACAGGTCTTAATGAGGACCTCGCCCGGACCGAGAGTTGGCAACGGACCGCGCATCTCAACCAGGACATCGGGCGGTCCGTCGCCCGTTTGTCCGACAAACGCGATCTCTTCTGACAGCGCAACAGCCATCGCTTCAACTCCTTGACCCAAAATCGACTCTGACCGTGTTGCCTCAACGACTTGGTCACGGTGCCGGTCCATGCTTAATGGCTCCGGGCACAGGCGGTCCAGCATCGAACGACGACGGGAATGACTATGACTATCACCGGCAAGACAAAAATTTTCGGCGTCATCGCCGATCCGATCAGTCATGTGCGCGCTCCCGAGGTCTTCATCGAGCTGTTTCGCGTGCGTGGGATCGATGCCGTTCTCGTGCCGATCCACGTCCGGCCACATAAAATGGCCGCAATGTTCGACGGGTTTCGTGCCTGGGAAAACCTCGGTGGCTTTTGTGTCACGATTCCGCATAAGGAAGCGATGTTCGAGTTCTGCGACGATTGCGAGCGTGCGGCCAAGAT
>CAYPOV010000084.1:0-14980 GCA_964412385.1 uncultured Geminicoccaceae bacterium | reverse complement strand
GGATCAATTTTACGGCATGATGCAGGGCCACAGCGGCCGCTACCTTGCCATCGGCATAGACACGAGACTCCTCATGAAACTGCACATCCAAGAGTTCGCACGCTTCGTGAAAGAGCGGATTGCCGAGACCGTCTAGCCGGCCCGGCCGATCTTGTTCCGCCACGCAACAGAGAACAGGAATTTCATCCGTCGGATTGCTGCCGATCAACGCCAAACATTCCCTCAGCGCTCCGGCCAGCAAATGCGCTTGCCGCGTGATCCCGCGCCAGGGTTCCGGCAGCGGCACGTCGCTGCCAAAAATCCAAGCCCCGCCAGGTGCGATGAACCGTGTCTCTTTGAAGGCATCGATCCGTGCCCTGAGAGCGGCATAGGTCGAAGGGGCATCCAGTCCCAGCCCGGTCATGGCACCACTGCCCAAGACACGAAGAGGACGGAAACTCAAGGCTCGTCCTCATCACGACCGCCCTTCACCGCAGCACCGAGAGAAGAATAATAGGTCTTGCCCAGGCGCCGCGCCCGCCACCAGCCTCGCGTTTGCCGACCCACAAGGCATTCGGGCACCTCGAACATATCCTTTTTCAAGGGAACGCTCGCCCGCCATGTGATCGTCAGCCTGCCGAAATCGGGCTCGATCACCAACGTGTCGGCAACAGCATCGAGATGAATGTCATCCTCTTCGCGTCTGAAAAAGACAATAGGAACTTCCACCTCAGGCAAATAAAAAATCTTTCGCCCTTCAGGTGTCAGGCCGATCAGCATGACTTCTTCGCTGCCTTCGATCGCAGCCACCTGCTGATCCTCGGGGGCCGCCTGATAGTAGCGATCATCAAAATCCTCGGGCAGGAACGGAAACACATGGTCTTGCCAGTGCTGGTCATAGGTACCCGCATATTTTGCCCGATCACGCCAATGCCTGCCGACAATGCCGAAACTCATCGCATGATAACGGCCGTAAGGAGCTTCGATCGGCTGGCGCGGATCCTCGGTCTGCGGTGCCTTCCGCCCGATCATGCGCTCGCCCGACCGCGTCGTGCCGTAGCCGATGCCGACCGGATTGCCCATCCAGGCCTCACTCCGTTCGGGATCGCTATCGTCGATGCCGCCATACGCCACATCGTAAGTGATGCGCTGGCTCACAAAAGGCTCGGGATCGGTCGGCGCCACCGAGGCACCCCGCTGCACATAATAACGCTCGCCGGTGACATCGAACACTTTTGACCAATTGCCGATCTTGGCCCCGACGCGCAGGCGCGGGACCGGCGTCTCTTCGGGTGCATAAGCCGTCGCATTCAGTAAGATATCACACCGGGGCTTGCGCAGCGCAAAATCGACCTCATAGCGCGGTGCGGACAAACCAGGCTCACCCCAAAAAAGATCCGCCATCACCAAGGGCACTTGCTTGTCCGCCAGCTCGGCGACCTCGCCGTTTCTTTCCGGAATGACAAACGTCCCCTTGACCGCCACGACGACATGCTCGCGCGCCGAGGGCTCGATCCCCATGGTGTAGGCGGCCGGCATCGCCGTGGTGTTGATGAGCTGCATCGACAATCACTCATGGATGGCGCAGATAGGCCCAATAGAACGCGTTCGACCCGTCCTGCCAATAGGGCAGATACGTCATCTCTGACAGTGAGCTGGCGCACAGAATGCGCAAGCGGAGGCGCCAATGACCCAGCCCAATCTACTCTTCATCTTCTCCGATCAGCATGCCCCGCGCATCGCCGGTTGCTATGGAGATCCGGTCGCGCAAACACCTAATCTCGATCGCCTCGCCGCCCGAGGCATCGTCTTCGACAATTGCTACACACCCTCTCCGATCTGCACGCCCGCCCGCATGGCCATGCTCACTGGCCGCTACCCAAGTCAGCAGCAATGCTGGACCAATGAGGACATGCTCGCCTCCGACATCCCGACCTGGCTGCATGCCATCGGCGGGAATGGCTACAAGCCTACGCTGATCGGCCGCATGCATTCCATGGGTCCGGATCAGATGCGCGGTTATGCTGAGCGCCATATCGGCGATCATTCACCCAATTGGCCAGGCATTCCCCGCCATTCCATGGGTGTCCTCGACGAGACCAACAATCCAGACCGGGTCAGCATCGACCGTTCGGGAACCGGCCAGAGTGCCTATGAGCTTTTGGATACCGCAACGCTTGAGAGCACGCTTGAATGGCTCGACCAGCGCGGCGCTTCCGGCGACAATTCCCCCTTCGCCCTCACCGTGGGCCTGATGCTGCCGCACGCACCCTTTGTGGCTTCAAGGGAGGATTTTGCGCGCTTCGATGGTCGCGTCCCGCCTCCCAAACACGCTGCACCGGGCAACAATAGCGAGCATGAATGGCTCGCCTGGTGGCGCCGTGCACGAAACATCGAGAGCGTGCCGGAGGACGACGCGACGCGCGCCCGCACCGCCTATTTTGCGCTCACCTACCGCATGGATTGTATGATCGGTGCGATCCTCGAAAGGCTCCGAGAAACCGGCCTCGATCAAAACACGCTCGTCGTCTACGCCTCCGATCACGGCGAGCAGATCGGCGAACGGGGCCTCTGGTGGAAGCACACCTTCTTCGACGACAGTGCAAAAGTCCCGCTGATCGTCTCTTGGCCCGGTCGGCTGCCGCAAGGCGAACGCCGCAGTCACATCACCAATCTGATCGACGTTTCGACGACTCTGATCGATCTCTTGGGTGCACCAGCCCTTCCCAACACCTCCGGCCGCAGCCTGCGCAATGTTCTCGAGGATCCCAACGCGCCTTGGGTGAACCGGACATTCTCCGAATACTGCACCGACCCGACACCTGCATGGACCGGCGGCATGGCGGTGCAGCAGCGCATGATCAGGGACGGCCGCTACAAGCTTGTCTATTATCACGGCTATCGCCCGCAGCTCTTCGATCTCGAAAGCGATCCCGGCGAGGTGCAAGATCTTCAAGACCACCCCGACCATGCGGGAATCCGCCAATCACTCCTGGCGCAACTCCTTGCCGACTGGGACCCGGATGCGATCGCGCGCCTGATGCAGCGCCGTCATGCGGACAAAGCCGTCATCGGCAAATGGGCGGGCCATGTGCAACCGCCGGACGTGATCCGTTGGCCGCTTAAAGCCGAGCACAACCAACTCGACGGTTATTAGAGCATCCAGTCTGAGGAATTGAACACCTCGACGAAACGGTCAGGGTCTTCGATCAAAAAATGCCCGCCCACGCCTTCGAGAACAACGAGGCGTGCGTTGCCTAATCTTGACTGCACCATCTCGGCCATTTCGACAGACGGACCCGCATTCCAACGATCCAGCTTGGTGGCGAGAATAAGAGTGGGCGCTCTGATCTTCTCCCATTCCTCCGGCTCGAGACTATCGCGCCTCAGCGCATTGACCCAGCGCATGTAGGCATCGGTGTTCTGATTGATGAAGCGGTCATTCTTGAGACGGTTCTTTGCGATTGTCTCGACTTTGTCGAAATTGTTGGCAATGAAGCTGTCGCTGAGCCCGGCCATGGTCCAATAATAAGCGTAGAGTTCGCGGTCCTGCTCGAACAGGAGTTTCTTGAAGGCGACCGCTTTGTCCACATGGCGCATGTCGGGGAGCTCAGCGAACACATCCAGAAGAATCAGAGACGCGACACGTTGAGGGTAGTCGGCAGCAGCCCGAAGGGCGATGTGGGTGCCACCGTTCCAGCCGAACACGTGAAACATTTTCTCGCCGAGTTCATCCGCGATGGCAGCGCATGCATCGGAGGAAACCTTGAACATCTCCTTGGCGTCGTCCAACCGTTGCGCGGCCTCGAACTGGTGGAGATCAAAAGTCACTGGCGTGAAACGCGCTTCGATCGGCTGCCAGACACTCGACCAAAGGCCCGAAGACGGGCCGGCCATCCGCAAGAGAAACATCAAAGGCCGGCTGCGATCCTCAGCGATCTCAACTTCGATCCCGGCAATCGTCTCGCGGACGACCTCACCCATGAATGCTCAGCTATTCGGCATGATCGGATACCAAAACTCGCTGATGAACCCCGCCTGGTCTGCGTGAAAAATCGGATCGGTCGCTTGTGCCTCTTTGCCGTTGCAGCGCCATTGATAAATTGTCGCCCGGCCGGTGGTCGATGCCGGAATGCTGTCGGCTGAGGGGTATGATTGACAGTAATCATTCATCGCCGCTGTCGGCTCGCGGCTAGCCTCGGCCTTCTCCATGCAAGGCAGATTGGCGCCGACGAAGCAGGCATAGACGTGCCCGCCCATGCAGCGCCAGAACGTCTGTCCCGCCAGCATCTCCTCGGGCATCGCATCACCAAGCTGAGCTCGCCGGCGCAGCCCCTGGACGATCGACAAAGGCGCCCGATCGCCGATCCATTCCGGGCCGGGCTTGTCGGTCGTACCCTTGGCCTCGCAATAGGCGAAGGGATCGACATAGGTTTTTTCATTTTGAGCCTCGGCACCGTTCGGGACGAGGCACACAGCCCAACCGCCAAGCAGAATTAGACTGAGGAGTTTCATGCTTGTTATCGCTTGAGCGTGAAGAAGGGTGCCGGCGTCATGATGCGGTTTTCTTGCGAGACCAAATTGCCCGCCTCGGCACTTCTCGCAAGAAAAGCCTGCCAGTCCGGATCGGCCTGCATAGCGGCACGCTTGGTTTCGCGATCGCCGGCATTGTCGTACGCCCAGATATGCATATAGCCGTTGAGCGGTCCCGTCTCTGTGAGGCCATAGAATATCGGCTCACCCAAATGCCGCTTCTGCGCGGCCATGCCATGCTCCTCATAAAGCTTCATCTGCTTGGCGATCGTCCCGGGTTTGCACATATAGGTGCGAACATCAAAAATCATTGATCGTCTCCTTTTCCTCGTTGACCCCATACCTTCAAGCATAACCCTGAGCGAAGAAACCGCGAGCCTACCGATTGCCGCGGATCATAGCCGCTGCCTTCTCGCCGATCATGATCGAGGCGGCATTGGTGTTGGAGCTGATGAGCGCCGGCATGACCGAGCTGTCTGCGATGCGGAGCCGTTCGATGCCGCGCACGCGCAGTTGCGGATCGATCACCGCCATCGCGTCTGTCCCCATCTTGCACGTTCCCACCGGATGGTAATCGGTCTTGCCGTGCTTCTTGGCGTTTTCGGTGATCTCGTCATCGGTCTGGACCTCGGCGCCCGGCAGGGCCTCCCTCTTGATGAAGGGCTTGAAGGCCTCCTGCGACATGATTTTTCGCGCGAGCTTCAAGCCTTTGACACTGGTGGCAAGATCTTCGGGCTCGCTCCAATAATTGGGATTGATCTCAGGGGCCGCGCGCGGATCGGAAGATTTGAGCTTGACCCAGCCGCGGCTCTTCGGCCGGCAGATGCAACTATTGAAGGTGCAGCCATAAAGCTCGCCGCCGCCGACTCCCGCCTCGAGCCCGGCACCCGGCAGAAAATGGAACTGAATATCGGGTGAACGCGCATCCTGATTGGCCCACCAGAACCCGCCGGCCTCCGCTAGATTGGACGTCACCGGACCCCTGCCGAACGCATAATACTCAATCCCGGCCAGAAGCTGCTTCCAAGGCTTCTTGTAGACATCATAGCTGATCGGTGCGTTGAGCTCGGCAATCGCAAAAACATCCGGATGGTCTTGCAGATTGGCCCCCACGCCCGGCAGATCATGAACCACCTCGAGACCATGGTCGCGCAAATGCCCGCCTGGGCCTATTCCCGAAAGCAGCATCACTTTGGGCGAGCCGATGGCTCCGGCCGAAAGGATAATCTCGCCGCCACTATCCTCCGTGATCGCTGCACGCTTGGTGCCCTCGGTCCCTTCCACCGCATACTCCACAGCGACCGCCCTGCCATTCTCGACGACGATCCGTGACACATGGCAGTTGGTGATGATCTCGAGGTTCCGGCGCCCTTTGGCCGGCCCCAAATAGCCGACGGCCGCACTGCAGCGCCGCCCATTGCGCTGAAACACCTGATAGAGCCCGATACCGGCCGGATTGCGGCTGGTGACATCGGGATTGTAGGGGATTCCGGCTTGCTGGGCGGCGCGAACGAAGGTCTTGCTCAAAGGATGCGGGCTGATGAGATCGGAGACGCCGATCGGCCCGCCATTGCCGTGAACGTCATTCGAAAACCGCTCATTGTCCTCGGCCTTCTTGAAGAAGGGCAGGACCTCGTCATAACTCCAACCCTCGCACCCCTCTTCATGCGCCCAGGCGTCATAGTCCTGGGGATGCCCGCGCGTATAGACCATGGCATTGATCGAGCTGCCGCCGCCGAGCACGCGCCCTTGCGGATAAATAAACTCGCGCCCGTCGGCTCCCTGCATGGGTGCCGTCTTATAGCCCCACGTCAAAGGCCCTTTCGTCATCTTATAAAAACCCACGGGCCGATGGATGTCGGCAGAGGTATCGGGCGGGCCGGCCTCAAGGAGCAGCACACGGAATTCCGGCACCTCGCTCAGCCGCGCAGCAATTGTGCATCCGGCCGAGCCGCCGCCGATCACAATATAGTCGTACCTGCCGCCATCCCTTCAATCAGTTTGCCAAGGCCTAAGTGAATGGCACCGTTTCATCAACGCGGGATTGGCGGTACGGTTGATAGCAGCAACGAAGGAGGCAGTGATGCGGCAGGCGTGGCGATGGTTCGGTCCGGATGATCCGGTGTCTCTTCGAGATATCCGGCAAGCAGGGGCAATCGAAGTCGTAACGGCCCTCCACCATGTCCCGCTCGGCCAGGCATGGCCGTTGGAAGAAGCCGAAAAACGGCGTGACATGATCGAACAAGCCGGCCTCACATGGTCCGTGGTCGAAAGCATCCCTGTCACCGAGCCCATCAAGACCCGCACAGGACCATGGCGGGAGCATCAAGACGCTTGGGCCAAATCCTTGCGCAACGTCGCCAAGGCCGGTGTCGAAGTGGTCTGCTACAATTTCATGCCGGTGATCGATTGGACGCGCACCGATCTCAACTATCCGCTTGCCGATGGCGCCCTCGCCTTGCGTTTCGACATCGACGCCTTTGCGGCATTCGATCTCTATATCCTCGAAAGACCAGGAGCTGAGCGAAGCTGGGACGACGCCCGAAAAGAGCGTGCCAGCCAGCGTGCCGAGGCAATGAGTGAAGCTGACAAAGACAATCTCACTAAGACGATCATTGCGGGCCTCCCCGGGACCGATGTCAGCTACACGCTCGATGCCTTTAATCGAGCGCTCGCGCCCTATCAGGAGATCGACGCCGCGACATTGCGCGAGCGGTTGATCGAATTCGTCAGCGAAATGGCAGCCATCGCCAAGGAAGCCGGCGTTAAGCTCTCGATCCATCCCGACGACCCGCCTCGCCCCCTTCTTGGCCTACCACGCGTGATGAGTACAGCCGACGACGTCGAGGCGCTGCTCGAAGGCGTGCCCGAACCCGCCAATGGTCTTTGTTTCTGCACCGGCTCATTCGGTGCCAGGGCCGACAATGATCTTCCCGCCATGGCCAAGCGCTTCGGCTCGAGGGTCTATTTCGCCCATCTGCGCAACACGCAGCGCGAAGAGGATCCAGAGAGCTTTCACGAATCGTCGCATCTCAATTTCGACACCGATATTGTTTCGGTAATCAAGAACCTCTTGGAAGCCGAGCGCCAAACCGGACGCGAGTTGCCGATGCGCCCCGATCATGGCCATCGTCTCCTCGACGACCTCGCCAAGGACACCCGCCCCGGCTATCCCGCCATCGGCCGCCTGCGAGGCCTCGCCGAGCTTCGAGGCGTTATGCACACGCTCGAGCGATTGCCATGAGCGGCGAGGCATTCGATCTCGTCATCGTCGGTGCCGGTTTCGCTGGCATGTACATGCTCCACCGCGCCCGCGGCCTCGGCCTTAAGGCGCGTGTTCTGGAACAAGGCTCAGGCGTTGGCGGAACCTGGTATTGGAACCGCTATCCGGGCGCTCGCTGCGACATCGAGAGCATGCAGTACTGCTATCAATTCTCGGACGCGCTCCAACAGGAATGGGACTGGTCGGAACGCTATTCGCCACAAGCGGAAATCCTCTCTTACGCCAATCATGTCGCCGATCGCTTGGATCTTCGCCGCGACATCGTGTTTGACACCAAAGTCGAGAAGCTCGCGTTCAACGATGAGACCAATCGCTGGACCGTCGAGACCGATAATGGTGCAGCGCTTGAGGCCAATTGGGTCGTCATGGCAACCGGATGCCTCTCCGTTCCCAATATGCCATCCATCGAGGGACGCGAGACGTTTGAGGGCGAGGTTTATCAAACCGGACGATGGTCGCATCATCCGGTGAGCTTTCGAGGCAAGCGCGTCGCGGTCATCGGCACAGGCTCCTCGGGCATCCAATCGATCCCGCTTATCGCCCGCGAGTGTGAGCAGCTCTTCGTTTTTCAGCGCACACCCCACTATTCCGTGCCAGCAAACAATCGGCCGCTCGATGCCGCCGAACGGCAGCGTATCAAAGCGAATTACCCGACGATGCGTAAACGCGCATGGCTAAACCCCAATGTCATCGACATGGAATTCGGCACTGAAAAGGTTCTCGACGTCTCGGCGGAGGAACGCGAGAGAGCGTTCGAAGCGCGCTGGCAGCATGGCGGCCTGGTTTTCATGGGTGCTTTTGCGGACCTCATGCAGAACGAGCGCGCCAACGACACCGCAGCCGAATTCGTGCGCCGTAAGATCCGGAGCTTGGTCCAGGACCCGCAAACAGCTCAGAAACTCTGCCCCGACTACATCATCGGCGCCAAGCGGCTATGCGTCGATACCGACTATTTCGCCACCTACAACAAGCCCCATGTTCATCTGATCAATCTTAGAGAACAGCCGATCGAACGGATCACCGCAACCGGCATTCAAGCGGGCAATCAAAGCTTTGATGTAGACGCGATCGTCTACGCCACCGGCTTCGATGCCATGACGGGTGCCCTCTTGAATGTCGACATGGAAGGTGTTGGCGGGATCACGCTCAAGAGCAAATGGACGGAGGGCCCAAAAACCTATCTGGGCCTCATGATCGCCGGTTTTCCCAATCTGTTTGCCGTCACGGGCCCTGGCAGTCCATCAGTGCTCACCAACATGTTGCCCACGATCGAACAGCATGTGAATTGGATCGCCGACTGTCTTCACGATCTGCGCGCAGCCGGCAAAACCCGGATCGAGGCCGAAGAGCCTGCCGAACGCGCCTGGGATGACCACGTCCAAGAGGTCGGGAACGCTACCCTCAAGGCCAATGCCCCCTCTTGGTACACAGGCGAAAACATCAGCGGCAAACCGCGCCTCTTCATGCCCTATCTCGGTGGCATGCCCAGCTATATCGATCACTGTAAACGCATCGTCGAAAACGGCTATGAGGGGTTCAAGACCTCATAGATGAGCGCCGGCGGCTCGATGACGTCGCCGGCGGTTAAGCCCTCGCTGACTTGGCTTTGGTGGATGCCGTCGACCGCGGCTTCCTGGGCTTCTTGGAAGGCGCCTCGGATGCCATGACCTCTCGCTCGGCTTCAAGCCAATGGTCCATTGCACCGCCTTCCCGCTGACCCCGCTCTTCCCATAACTGATAGGCACGGGCGCGGATCTTCTCCTCGTCCGTCATGTTCATCTGCATCGTCATTCTACCTTTGCGCTCAGAAATGAATGGCAATTATTCCTTATAGTTGCATTCGTCGAGTCGTTTCTCGTGGATTGAGGCAGTCAACCATTGGCGTCATGCCACTACTTTGGAGGCTTAAGTCCTAAGAGACAGAGCGTTGACTCAACAAGCGCATGTCCAAACTGCTCATTGACAGGTCCATGGCCGACTAAAAGACGGAAGAATAGCGGGCCATAGATCATGTCGAGAACAATCCCCAAATTCACCGGTCTAACGATTACGCCTTGCGTGATCGCTTTCTCGATCAGTTGGTTACCGGCTTGCCGACTTGAGAGAATAACTCTGTTCCGGAAGGCCTTCGTAAACTCGCTCTCGGGATCGGCTGCGGCAAGGGCCATGGTAATCTGGCGTCCTCGGGTGGAGGCGAAGGTTCGAACGAGGGTGACGACTTGCTGACGTAAACCCCGCTCGAGGTCAGCCGTGTCGACGTCGTCTTCATCGGGCAAGCCCAACATAAGCGCTGCCATGGCGAGTTCACTGGCATTCGACCAGTTCCGATAGATCGTCGGTTTTCCAACGCCAGAACGCACTGCGACTGCCTCAATGGTGAGACGGCCGAACCCCTCTTCGACCAAGATGTCATGGGCTGCGACAAGGGCCCTGCGGCGCGCAACTTGGCTCAGCGGACGGCCCGGAGACCTTCTCTTAGGTTGCGGTTCATGACACATTATGTTACGGTTCGTAACGTAATATGGTCCATGAGGCAAGATATGGCAGACATCGATCCCGGTCTTATCCCCTATCTGATCGTGCGCGGCGCGGAAGATGCGATCACGTTCTATAAGAATGCATTCGGAGCGACTGAAAAGTACCGGCTCGTGGATCCAGGTGATGGACGCATCGGTCACGCTGAGCTGCGATTTGGCACCAGTAGGATTTTCCTGGCTGACGAGTATCCAGACTTCGGTGCGGTCAGTCCCGATACCATCGGTGGCACGCCAGTGACACTCCATCTTTCGAGCTGTTCGGTGGATGCGGATGTCCAGCGCGCCGTCGAAGCGGGGGCGACATTGCTACGCGAACCCGCTGACCAGAGTTTCGGCGAGCGTAGTGCCCTCGTGCTCGACCCATTTGGTCATCAATGGACACTCTCACAACAAATCGAAGATGTGTCACCAGAAGAGATGCAGCGCCGCTGGGAATCGTCGACGTCAGCGTAAGCACGCAAAGTGGAGTGGCGTCCAGTAATCCCTTCGTCTTCTCATAGTCAATCAAGTCCTAGTTCCGACGAAGTCTAGCGTAGGCGCCAGGCGTGCATCCCACATGGCGCTTAAACTGCTTATAGAAATTGGACTTTGAGCTGTATCCTGCTGATGCCATGACGTCCAAAATTTCGGTAGCGGGAGCCTGATCGATCAAGCTTCGTGCCCTTGCGATCCGGTGGATGTTGATGAAGTCGGAAACATTCATACGATGTACCCGATTGATCGCTTGAGAGACACGTCGCTGTGGCTGGCCCAGGCGTCTCGCTAGTCGTTGCAGATTGAGAGCCTCGTCACCAATCACCTCAAATTTACCAAGCTCAGCGACGATGAGCGCGGCGAGCCTTCGATCATCTTCGCTCGGAGGCTCTTGGTGCCCTTGAGCGACACGTACCTCTGCTGTCTCCAATAGCGTTTCGAAAAGAGGTGTTCGTCCGAGGGCACCGAAGATTGCATAGGCGCCAAGTATTCCCAGGGATGCCGCGGCAAACGCTAGCGACATCGTTGCCGGCAATTCCCTGCCGAATGCCAGTTCCAGCGCAAGCACACCATCCAATAGGATGAGTGCGGACAGAAACCAGATTGATGTCGCAAGAAACGGATCGCGTAGCCCATCGAGCCAAAGACGAGCGAGTAAGACGAGATAGACAACCTCGGTTGCCACAAGAATCGGATCAAATGCGGCTTGCAGGCCGCTAATCCATGACGCCGTCACAAGCAGCAGGGGAAAGATATGAATGGCGTTATGGGACGCCAGTTTGGCACGCGTGAACGGGTCCTTCGCGAACAGAAGATAGAAGAGCGGGATCATCAGGGCTGCAATCAACACTCGAATGGGCACAATGATCGTCATTCCAGTGCCGACCAAAGCCGCCAGCAGCGCCGCCTGAGCTGAAATGAGAAGAAATATCGTCGCCAGGGTCATGGGTGCGTGCAGCGCACGCTCATTCAGCGTTGCGAGGTGGATCGCCAGCAATAATGACAGCGAGCTCGCTGAAACTGCGAGAGAAATCGATGCCGCCTGCATGTCCCTTTCTGCCCTAACAAGCTGTCCTCGATTACGTTCGAGGACGACACGCCAGAACAGAAATCGCAAAAAGCCATCGCATGTGACAACCGCATTGAATTGGAATCTGTGTTGAAGTTACCAAAATCTCTTTTGTTCCTGCTCGGTCTGACGGCCGTTCCAATTGCAACCGAGGCAGATGCCATGACGGATTGGAAAACGGTGTCGCCGGTCGAAGCTGGATTCTCTCCGGATATTGGCGACCATTTGCTCGCAGCATTCGAGCGGGGCGAGCTTCCCAATTTACATGCCGTGCTGATGGCACGTGACGGCAAGCTCGTGCTCGAACAGTACTTCGAAGGCCCGGACGAGAGATGGGGACAACCGCTCGGCGTCCGCCAACACGGACCGGACGAGCTCCACGATCTTCGCTCGGTCTCCAAGAGTATTGTTAGCGTCCTCTATGGCATCGCTCTCGCTGACGAGAAGGTTCCACCGCTCGACGCCCCGATTGTCGATCAGTTTGGCTATGACGACCTCGCTTCAGACCCCGAGCGCCGCAAGATGCTGGTCGAACATGCGCTCACCATGACACTTGGCACGGAGTGGGACGAGACCATCCCCTATGACGATCCCCGCAATAGCGAGATCGCCATGGAAATGGCGGACGACCGCTACCGCTTCATTCTCGGCCGGGCGATTGTCGCCGCGCCTGGCAGCCAATGGGTCTATAGTGGCGGGGCAACGGCACTTATCGCCCATTTGATCGCTAAAGGGACTGACCGGCCCCTCTTGGATTTCGCCCAAGAGAAACTCTTCGGCCCCTTGGGTGTCGAGAGTGTCGATTGGGTTCTTGGCACAAATGGCGAGCCTGCTGCGGCTTCCGGATTGCGGCTTCGCGCACGTGATCTCTTGAAGATCGGCCAATTGGTGCTCGATCGGGGGCTTTGGAACGGAAAGCAGATCGTGCCCTCAGAATGGCTCGCAGCGTCATTCAAGAATACCGTTCCTTCCGAAGATGGGCTCGTATACGGTTATCAATGGTGGCTCGGCAAAGGACGCGGCGACGGCTATGATTGGATGGCGGGTTTCGGCAATGGCGGCCAGCGCCTCGTCATTATTCCCGATCTGGGTCTCGTCATCGTAGTTCTCGCCGGCAACTACAATCAGCGTGATGCCTGGCGCGTGCCCGTGAGCATCATCGGCGAGATCCTTCTACCTGCTCTAGACACCAGGCAGGACTAGAGCCTTTTCCCGGCGCAGTTCTGCGCTCTTGCACTTCCAAAAAATCGGTGTAGCACGCCTGCGCGGATCCGTGTGGGTCACGAGCGGGGGTGCCATGAACGCCATTTTTGTTGCCGTCGGCGCGGTGCTGTTGAGTGCCGGGCTTGTCTATTCGGGCAACGGTTTGCTGTCGATCGTTCTGCCGCTGCGCGGCGTTGCCGAGATGTTTCCAACACCGGTTCTTGGGCTACTCGGGACAGCTTTTGCCTTGGGCTTCGTCAGTGGCTGTCTTTATGCACCACTCATCATCCGAAGGGTCGGCCATATCCGTGCCTTCGCGATTTTTGCCGCCATTGCAGCCAATTCCGTCCTGTTTTACGAGCTCGCCCCACATCCCTTGGCCTGGCTGCTGCTTCGGGTCGCCAATGGTTATGCGATGGCGGGTCTGATCATGGTGGTCGAAAGCTGGCTCAACGAGCGCGCCGACAATGCCAATCGCGGTAGGATCCTCGGCGCCTATCTGATCGTCAACTACGTGGCGGCCACTGGCGGGCAAATGACAGCGTCGCTCGGTGACCCGAAGACGTTCACCCTCTTCGCCTGGGCCGCGATTGGTCTTTGCGCGGCGCTTATCCCCGTAGCCATGACGACAGTGATCAGTCCAGCCCCAATCACTCAGGTCCGGATCCGAATTGGACAGATTCTCACGGTCTCGCCAGTCGGCGCTGCCGGCGCCGCTGTCACAGGTGTGTTCGCAGGAGCATTCGGGACGATGGGTGCCGTATTCGTCAGCAGGCTCGGCTTCAGCACGTTCGAGATTGCCCTCTTTGCCAGTGCTGCCGTGATCGGTGCTGCGTTCATGCAAGTCCCGGCGGGATATCTTTCCGACCGGATCGACCGACGACTTGTGATCATTGCCCTCTCGATCACGTCGGCACTCATCGGGCTTTGGATGGTGGCATCGGACCGCGAAGGTCCTGTCGATCCGCTGATGGCTATGATCGATCTTGGATCAGCGACATCCTGGATCTTGGCATCACTGGCCTATGGCGCATTCGCCTACCCCATTTATGGCGTGTCACTCGCCCATATGAACGACTTTGTCGAACAGGAAGGGTTCGTCGAAGCCTCCAGCAGCTTTCTCCTTTTGTGGAGTATCGGCGCCGCAATTGGTCCCTTTGCGGCCTCACTTGCGATGCAAGCGTTTCGACCCAATGCGCTCTTTTTGGCGACGGCGATCGCGCACGGGGCTCTTGCCGTCTTCGCCGTCTATCGCATGACCCGACGCGCCTCGGTGCCGGCGAGTGAGAAATCCGCCTGGGTACCCGATACCGTTGCCCGGACCACGCCCGAAGCCATGCTCCTCGATCCGCGCTCGGTCGCCGCCGAGGAGCATGACTAGACGTTGCTAAATGGGATGCAGTTTGCTTTTGGGTCCCGGCTTGCCCGGACGAAGCCTCCGGCCCAGCGTGGCCTCGAGATTGTCGAGGAATTCCGGTGAGCCCAAGGGACGCCCTGTGCGCGAGGAGAGACGAATTCGCTCGTAGGCTCCCTCATCCGTCTCTTCGGCAAGCAGCTCCGGCCAGGATAGGATCCCTGCCAGAATCGCTGCATCTGTCGTCAGGCCGTCACCTGCGCCGGCGAGATGCGCCTTAGCACTCGACCATTGCCACTGCTCGGGCTGGTTCACGAGCTTGGCACGCACGGGATTGAGTTCGACATAGCGGATCGCCAAGGGAAGATAGGTGTCATCCATGGTGAAGGAGGCGAAACGCGCCTGCCACAGATGGCCGGTCCAGCCGTTGCGTGCATTGATGTAGCGGGTGTAGCGCCGATGCGCCTCGCCAAGCCCCAATTGGAGCCCGTCTTCGGTCTCCGGCAGCAAGAGAAGATGCACATGATTGGGCATCAGGCACCAGGCCA
>CAYPOV010000083.1:0-14990 GCA_964412385.1 uncultured Geminicoccaceae bacterium | reverse complement strand
GCCCCATGTTGCAGACAAGCTCGCCGAGAAGTTCAAGAGCAACGTCTTTATCGGCACCAATTCGGCCAACCCGCCCGATCCCAACCACTGCTATTGGCGGCCCGAAAAAGTCCCTGCCCATCACAAACGCGGACCTCCGGGTTATCGCTAGCTAACCCGCTCGAGCTGAGGCTCACCAACCCTTCAGCCACCACCAAACCCAAAGTCCCGTCACCTCAAGGTATGGGGGGGCTTGGTGGATTGGCCGCCAGACTTGAAAACAAGTCTGTCGGCGCAGGATCCACCAATCATGGAATCGATGGTGCGCAAGTCGTTTGACGGAGCGTAAAGCTCCATCAAACTCGTACCACCGTGGGCAAAAAGCCCCCAGAATCAGAAACGTCCTCATCGAAGGACGGTGTTTCGGCGCGGTTGTCGGGAAATGATCGGCCCGGTATGGGTCGAGAGAGTGGTGATGGGAATGGAGGATCGGGTCATGGCGGGTAGTTTAACGTTGGACGACCTAAAAAAATGTGTCGCTGATGGTGGGATCGACACAGTGTTGGTCGCTCAGACGGATATGCAGGGCCGTCTCATGGGCAAGCGCGTTCACGCCGAGCACTTTGTCCAATCCGACGGTGCCGAGACACATGGCTGCAATTATCTAATCGCCACCGACATGGAGATGATCCCGGTCGACGGGTTCAAGGCGACGAGTTGGGCCAAGGGCTACGGCGATTATGTCATGAAACCGGATCTCTCGACCTTGCGCCGCATTCCTTGGCTCGAGGGGACGGCGCTGGTTCTGTGCGACGTGCTTGATCATCATGGCCATCACGAGGTTCCGCACGCGCCACGATCGGTGCTCAAGCGCCAAGTCGACCGGCTCGCGGCGCATGGCTGGACCGCGATGGCAGCCTCCGAGCTCGAGTTTTTCTTGTTCCGGCAATCATTTGAAGAAGCGGACGACTGCGGTTACCGCGATTTACAGACCATAAGTTCCTATAATGAAGACTATCATATCTTTCAGACGACGAAGGAAGAAGCGGTCATGAGGTCGATCCGGCTTGGCCTCGCCGGAGCGGATGTTCCAGTGGAGAACACCAAGGGTGAAGCGGAGGCGGGTCAAGAAGAGATCAATGTACGCTATTCAGATGCACTGACTATGGCCGACCGCCATAGCATCATGAAAAACGGGGCCAAAGAGATTGCCTTTTCCAATGGGAGGGCACTGACCTTCATGGCCAAATGGAGCACGCGGCATGCCGGAAGCTCCTGCCATATTCATCTGTCCCTCCGCGACGGCGAGGATCAGCCGCTGTTCTTCGACAAGACCCGAACTTACGGCATGTCCGGTACAATGGAGAGGTTTCTTGCGGGCCTGCTGACCTACTCCTCGGAGATCACTTATTTTCTCGCACCCTATATCAATTCCTATAAGCGCTATCAGGCGGGCACATTCGCACCGACCAAGGCTGTATGGTCTAATGACAACCGTACGGCGGGTTATCGGATTTGCGCCGACGGCTCGCCTGATATTCGGATCGAATGCCGGATCGGCGGCGCCGATCTCAATCCCTATCTGGCTTATTCGGCAATGCTGGCCGCGGGCCTGGCGGGTATTCAGCAAAAGGTGGAACTGGAGCCGGAGTTTGTTGGCGACGCCTATGGCGGTGTGGGGCGGGAAATACCTAAGACCTTGCGGCATGCGACCGATGCACTGGATGGCTCCTCGATGCTCAGAGAGGCATTCGGCGAGGAGGTGGTCGATCACTATGTGCGAGCGGCTCGCTGGGAGCAGGAGGAATGTGATCGCCATGTAAGCGATTGGGAGGTGCGCCGCGGATTCGAGCGAGCCTGACTATGGTTGCGCAGTCTGGTTGCCAGGAACTTTCCAAGGAGATTGCTGCAAGAAAGCCCGATGCGCTGGCGGTCTAGGCACGATCGTGCTCGAACAGGAAGATCCCGAAATACCGGTCATCGTCGAGCCAGCGTTGGCGCAGACTCCAGCCGGCAGCAGTGGCGATGGCCGAAAGGCTTTCCTCATCGTATTTGTAGGAGTTCTCGGTGTGGATCGTCTCGCCGGCTGCAAAACAGATGCAATCGCCGAGGATGGTCACCTCCTGATCGCCGAGGCTTTCAAGATGCATTTCGATCCGGTGGTGCTCGCGGTTATAGCGGACGCGATGGGCGAATTGCCTGAGGTTGAAATCCGCGCCAAGCTCGCGATTGGCACGGGCCAGGAGATTGAGGTTAAATGCTGCTGTGGTTCCTTCCCTGTCATCATAGGCACGCAGCAATGTAGCTTCGTTTTTGCGGAGATCGGCGCCGAGGATGAGATGGTGTGCTCCCGGCACGGCTGCGAATGAGGTGAGAAGCGCACGCGCCTGAACAGGTTCGAAATTGCCTATCGTCGAACCCGGAAAGAAGATGGTGACGTTGTCGCTCGAGACGGTCTCGGGAAGTGCAATGGTCTTAGTGAAATCACCGGCGAAGGGTTCGATCCGGAGATCGGGGTAGGTATCGTGGAAGGTTGCGGCATTGGCCGCCAGATGATCGCCCGAGATGTCCATCGGCACATAGGCTCTGGGCTGATCGAGGACATTCAGGAGGTAGCGCACCTTGACGACCGAGCCGGCGCCCGGCTCGAGCAATACGATGTCCGGTCCGAGCATCTCGGCTATGGCACGGGCATCGCGCTCGAGAATGCCAATCTCCGTGCGAGTTGGATAATAGTCCTCGGTTCGGGAGATTTCGTCGAAGAGCACCGATCCCTGTTCGTCATAGAACCATTTGGGTTCGGCAAACTTGGGTGTTGCTCTTAGGCCGTGCAACAATGATCGGCCGAATTCATCGCTCATGGAGACGCGGGCTCCGTGGTCTTTGTGCCCGCCAGATTACGAGCGCTCAGCCCGATAGATTGGCGTTGATCCTTATCTTGCTACCGGTTGCCATCGCCATGTTGACACGATCAGACAATATGTCCGATGAGCCGCGCTGCTCACCATTTGGTTTTGCGGCGCCCGGGTGCCGCGGCCATCAACTCCGGATTATGGGTGAGCCAATCGACCGTCCACTCGTTCCAGATGTGGTCGTCGGTTCGCGCCATGTGGCCGACCATGCGGCGTTTCATGTCGTTGAGTGTGGCCGCGTGGACGCCTGGATTTTCCGCAAGATTGGTCAGTTGGTGAGGATCGTTTCGGCGGTCGTAGAACTCGTCAATGTCATTGGTATGGTAGATGTAGGCAAAGTCATCGTCCGTCAGAAGCCGCATGGAATAGAGGCCCATATGGCTTCCGTGAAATTCGCAGAATGCCTCTCTTGGCCTATCCTCGAAGGGCTCGCCCGCCATGACGTCGAGCAGCGACCGTCCGTGGCAGGGCTCAGGCAATGGCGCCCCCGACAGCTCGACGAAGGTGGCGAAGAGATCGAGGAAATGATGCGTATAAGCCTGGGTCGAGGATTGTGCTGCGATCACGCCGGGCCAGCGCAGCACCATAGGAACATGATAGATTTCCTCATACATGGTGTAGTCTTTGTTGCAGATTCCATGGGCGCCGATCGTGTCGCCATGGTCGGTAGTGCAAACCACCAACGTATTGTCAGCAAGGCCCATGCGATCGAGGGCATCGCACACTCGGCCGATTTGCGCATCGATCAGGCTGATCTCGCCCCAATAGGCGGCGATCAGTTTCTGCCATTCGGACCATGGCAGGTTTTCGGTGCGCCAGTGGCGCTGCTTGATGCGCTGAACGGAAGGCTTGCCCTCGAGATTGTCGGACGCGTTGGGCCAAGGAGGGATGTCGGTCGGCGGATACATCGAGAAGTAGGGCTCGGGCACGACGTTTGGAAAATGGGGCCCGTGAAATTCGAGGCGCACGAAAAAGGGCGCGTCGCCTTGGAGATCCTCGATGATCCGGATTGCGTTGTCGGCAAGAAATGCCGGCCTCGAATACTCAGGATCGGCAGGATCTCGGGCACAGACCTGTTTCGTGTAGTCGAAGAATTCCTCTGGGAGCGGTAGGCTTTTATCACGCCGGAAATCGACGAAATCGCCAAGCGAGACGTAGCGATCATAACCGAAGACCGGCGGTTCCTGCTTGCTCACATGCCATTTGCCTACATAGCCGAGCCGGTAGCCACTGGCCTTGAGCGCATTGGCCAGGAGGTCTTCACCCGGATCGAGTTCCTCGCGCACGGGATGCAGCGACACATTGGTCAACACTTTGTGGGCGTGGGAATAGACGCCGGTGAGAAGGGAGCAACGCACCGGCGAGCAAAGCCCGGTCGGCGTGAACGCATTGTCGAAGCGCATGCCTTCCGCCGCGAACTGATCGGTCGACGGTGTTTTGCAGATCGGGCTGCCATAGGCTCCGACAGAGTCGCGCCGCTGTTGATCGGTATTGATCATGACGATGTTGGGGCGCCGGCCCTTGAGGGAAGTCATGGCTCAGCTATTGCCCTGACAGATGCTTTGAACACTGGCTTTGACCGCAGCCGGATCGAAGATTCGATCGAGCCAGCCATCCTTGAAAATCATCGGCTTGGCCTCATCGATCGCCTTGATGGCGCCGTCCGAGAATTTGCCCTCGGGGAACGCCTCGAAGGCGATTGAGAGCTCGATATTGAGATGGCCGAGCATGAAATCCATGGCGGCCTCCTTGGGAACGCCGCAGCTCACGGCCTTGTCGACAGCATCGCGCATCGCAAGTGCCAAGGTGGCACCTACGGTTTCCGACAAGGCCGGCTCCAAAATCGCCATGCCTTCCACGGTCACACGGTGGGAACTCATGACAGGTTTGTAGATTTCGCGCGCAACCTCCTCGCCCAGTGCGTAGTGCTCTTCGGGTCCTTGCATGAGCGCGCAGACAATATTTTGCTTGGCCTTGACGCCGCCGAAAAAGTCGCGGCGGGTTTCGGGATCGGTTTCGTCATCGAAGAGTGGCGGATGGCAGGGATGGGTAATGAAGTAGGTAACGTCCGAGCGCTCCGGCAGGACACCGGCATGCGGTGCGGCGGCATCCAGCATGATGACAATGGTTTCGGGACGGAGCTTCTCGACAAAGCCTGTGAGGATCTTGCCGATCAATGCATCGGGCACGGCCATGATGACAATATCGGCGTTGGCGAGGGCTTGATCATGGGGCACGCAGTCGAAACCTAGCGTGTCTTTCAGCCGTGCCTTGCCGGGCTCGCTGACTTCCACGTGATCCACCGAGAAGCGCGAGCCTTGAAGATTGGTCGCAAGTCGTACGCCCATTTTACCGCCGGCGCCAAGCAGGGCAATTTTCGTCATGTCGTCCTCCTGATCATCAATGAATACTGCGTTTTCCGGCGCGAACTTGCGCGAAATAGTCAGGCTCGCCCATCTGCCCACCCTTCAATGCGATCTCTAAGCCGTCATGAAGGGGATCGTCGCTGTGGGCGCGATTGAGCGATGCGCCGGGTGTAATCGATGCAATCGCTGTGAGCGCATAAATGTCGAGCGCTCGCATGCTGTGGCTCGATGTATCGCCGCCCGCAATGACGACGCGCCTGACACCCGTTTCTCGTATGAGCCGATTGAGAAGTCGTCCCAAACCGCCGCCGAGCCGGGCATTGATATCGGAGGGATCGTGCTTGCCTTCACGCATCGCCTTGCCAAGCTTGACGATGGACGGGTCATGGGGGCCCCGAGCCGTGTAGATGAGGGGGCTCTTGCTCTCCTTGAGCACATGGCACGCGGAGAGCGCCGCTGCGTCCAAGGCCGCCTCCCAGGCGGGTTCTTCAAGCGCTGCCAAGGGATTGAGTTCGATGGGTTCGAATCCTTGCTCGACGGCTCGCGAGATTTGCGCCGACGTCACCGGCGAGCATGAGCCCGAAACAACAACGACTTGATCAACCGCTTCTGCTCGAAAGGCAGAGTCCACTGGTTCGACAAGTCCTTCGTTCTGCCAATGAGCAACAAGCGCGTACTCCACTCCCTGGCTGCCGATCGCCAAGCATTGTGCGCCGCGATGCTGCCAGATCAGCCGGCCCGCTTCGGCGAGAGTTTGATCATCAATCACATCGAGGGCGATGATCGTGGCGCCTTGTTGCAAACAGTCATGAAGTGCCACATCGCCGTTGCCGTTTTTCAGAGCCACGAAGTCGACAAGGCCGATGGGTATCGATGTCTGGCGTGCAAGATGAAGCCTCACATCGGCCTCGTCCATTGGCGTGACTGGATGACGGCTCATGGTCGGATGGCGATCCAGCCGAAAGCCTTGGCGATCGGCGATCGCGAAAAGGTTGCCCATGGCTTGATATCGCTGGATAGCAGGGGCAGCAATCAACAGGGGGTGCCAAGTGCCGCCGAGATCGGGCGCGGCCAACTCAACGGCTTTGCCGATTGAACCGACATGAGGTGCGCTATCGAAAGTCGAACACACTTTGTAATGATTAATGGGTGCTTCTAGTGCGGCAAGCCGGCTGAAGATCGGGGGAAGGTGTTGTTCCATCCAGGATGGATTTTGTGATCGTGCGATGCCGGCGATACCTAGGCCTCGATAACTCGAAAACGCCCGTAGCTGCTGGTGTGTGGGCTGGTTCAGAAACAGCACGGTGGGCAGTCCGGCAAATGTCATCACCTCCATCACCGCTGCAGAACCGGTAAAGTCATCGCCATAGTATGCCAGCAAAGGGCCACCTGACAGAGCATCGCTCAACGAAACGTCTCCAACGCTTCCTTGAGCGCTCTGTGGGTACGCGCATGGTTCTCCAGCGAAACGCCCAACCTTGCAGCCTCCCATGCCTGCTTGAGGCTCACAACACCACCCGCCACGCCGCTTGGGTGGGCCATGACGCCACCACCGCAGCAGTAAATCAGGTCCCGCGAGCCAAGCGCAGCATAGGTATCGTGCACCTGTTTGGCAGTTTGACCGGATGAGAATACCGGCATGACAGTGCAGGGTTTTGATTCGAACATCGGGGTATGACAGGACCGCGCAGAGGCAATGACGCTCTTATCCGGTTCGCAGAATTTGTTCCTTAGACCGTTGACGTGCATATGATCTGCACCGGCAAGACGCCAAAACTTGGCCCAGGCTACATAGGAGAAACCCAACATCGGATGGCGCGATAGTGCACCCCAGCCATTGCGATGAGCGTGGATTGGCAGTTGGCTGTGGCGCCGGAGTGCAAGCAATCCGGTGAGGCCCACCGAGTTGAGGCTGGCCATGACGCAGGTGCCACCTTTGGCTACGACGAAATCGTGTCTGCGACGCATCTCGTCTATTTCGCCCGTGAGATTGAACGCAACCATCGTCTTACGGCCAATGCGGTCGGCATGGTGGTTGACGACATTCATCACAGCGTCGACACGGGCTTCAAACCGGCAATGCGGGCCGTCACATTGCAGCTCATCATCTTTGATGAAGTCGATTTCTGCAGCGCAAAGCTCGTCGACGAGCTTGGCCGTTGCTTGTGGATCAAGACCGACACTCGGCTTGATAATGGTGCCGATAAGCGGCTGCTCAAAAATACCGGTCAGACGTCGTGTGCCATCGATCCCAAAAGCTGGCCCGGGATTGGCATTGGCAAATGCGTCGGGGAGTTCGATATCCAGGAGCTTGAGCCCGGAAAATGCCTTCAACTCGAAGAGATTGCCAGCCACGGTTGCCATCAGATTGGGCAAAGACGGCCCCAAATTGTCGATTGGCCATGACAGTGTCACTTTGGCTCGCTGGCAACCGCCATCTCCAAGCGCTTGACGAGCTCCCGGTAGCGAAGCCGTTGTGACCGCTTCGAGAGGATCGATATCCTCAACTGTGGCGCCAGAGCGTTGCTTGAGCTCAGGTGTTTCGCCCGGAACAGCCACGAATGTGCCACTGGATTGCTCGCCCGCCATTTCCGCGGCTGCCTGTTCCAGTTGGCTCGCCGTTTCAATGAGATACGTGGCGTGTATTCGTTCACTCACGCAGAGCACCCCTGCCGTTATTGATTGAAACGCCTTCCAGCGCGCTCAACACGAGCCGTATTACTGTTGCAGTCATTATACCAGACGTCAATCAGTGTCGATTGAACACTTCAATCAAGATCAACCCACTGAAGAGATGTCGATTAAGAATGCGTATCTCGTTTTGATTGACTAGAATGGTATTAAATTATCCTCTTGGCAGATTGTTGGCCGGATCTTATCAATAGAGTTCTGGTACAACGGTGTTGATTGTCCCTACCTTCACCGAAAGAGAAGCAAAGCGAACGCAAATCCTTAAAAGATCCGGACGCGAACTCATTGCAGACCTTGATCGTCGCTTGGATTGACCGCCTGCTCCGAAAGGCGATGCCTCAATTCATTGCCACAAAGAAACGAACTATCGAGCGGGATGTTGGCTGCGCGCTCGAGCAACCTATCCGTTGTGCGTCGATGGTGAATGAGTCTTCCGAACCGCCCTACAATATCGCGGGACGATCGCAATGGAATCTTCAACGGAAAGCCCGAGGCTGCCTATGCGGCAGCGGGGCGATAACAGAGGGGTATGCCGTCTGGAGTGCGACGGGGCATCTGATTTTTTACAATGAACGCTTTTTGGAATTTCATCACGCCTTAGCCGAACGGCCGATTGTCGGCAAATCGTTCAAGCAAATCTCACGATGGATTGCTGAACAGATGGTTCATCGGGACGTTCCATCGGTCGAGGAATGGTCGCGCTGGCGCTGCGAAAAATTCCTGTGCGGCAGCAAAGAGTTTGATATCCAACTCAAGGAGGGGCGTTGGCTTCGCATTGAGGACAGGCGACTGTTGGATGGCCGATGTGTCTCTGTTTATCGAGACGTGACACAGCTGAAGTCGAAAGAACTGAAAATCCTCGAGGAAAAATCTCAACTTCGACTCATCATCGACAACATAGGTGAATGTATTGCTGTTCTCGACACAAAAGGTCGAATTGAAACCATCAATAATGCGGCAGAGAAACTGTTCGAACATAGTGCGCAAGATTTAATCGGAGCGCAGTTTGAGAGTTTGTTTCAAACAAGCGATGATAATGCAATCTCTGGCTTCTTATTGAACCCGCTGTCGAGCGCGTCCGAGATTCGCTCCATGGGCCGACGCTCTTCGGGTTGTTTCCACGTCAGCATTACAATGAAGGGCGTCGCTGCGAACGGTCGCCAACACATCATAGCAACCGTTCGAGACATCAGCGAACAAGTGCGGGCTCACTCCAAGATTCTATATAAAGCTACACATGATGTTCTCACAGGTCTCCCCAATCGCGCTCTTATCGGTGACAGCCTCGAGCAAGCGATCAAGGTCGCCCGCAGGCGCAACACCAGCGTTGCTGTCTTTTTTGTCGACATCGATCATTTCAAGACCGTCAACGACAACTTTGGCCATTTGGTAGGCGATGAAGTCTTGGTGGAGGTAGCCCGTCGACTGAGGTCGACTGTCCGTGAGGTCGACACAGTTGCGCGCTTAGGTGGCGATGAGTTCCTGTTAATCATGGAAGACATCAACCACCAGCAAGAGATATTGCGTCCCGCGCGCAATATACTCCTCGCCTTGCGCCAACCTCTGAACTTGCAGGGTCACCGGATCGAGATTCGAGCCAGCATCGGAATTGCGTTCTATCCCCATGACGCCAATAATGGGGCTACACTGCTCAAACATGCCGATATCGCGCAATATCGCGCCAAGAAGTACGGGCGCGACCGCTTCGAACTCTTTGAAGTGTCGATGCGAGACGTCGTCAATGAGCGGGTCTTGCTCGAGACCGAATTGCGGCAAGCCTTCAACGATGGCGAACTCTACCTCGTTTATCAGCCGCAATATGATGTGCAGACCGGCTCACGAATAGGCTTCGAGGCTTTGATCCGTTGGCATCATCCAAAAATGGGGACAATATCTCCGTCAAAGTTTGTGCCGATAGCAGAGAAGTGTGGTCTCGCCTCCGAACTCAGTGCGTGGGTCATTAATCAAGTCTGCAATGATGTTCGAGCCTGGCAGATTGCAAGAATCGACGTACCACGCGTAGCGATCAACGTGACCCCTTATCAACTCCGGGGCGGCTTCTGCGATCGTGTATCTGAACTCATCATCAAAAATGGCTTTTCACCGCATTGTCTCGAGTTGGAGATGACGGAAACGACTCTCTTCGGCAGTCAGCAACAAACCACGGATAGCATCGAGCGTCTCTGCGATCTTGGAATCGGATTCGCGCTTGACGACTTCGGGCGGGGTCCATCGTCTCCGCGGGATCTCAACCGATATCCCCTCCAGCGGATCAAGATCGACCGTAAATGTATCCGGCGCATCATCTCCAGCCCCGTCGATCGGGCGTTGGTTCGCGCGGTCATCACGATCGCCCACACTCTCGGCATCAGGGTCTTGGGTCAAGGCATCGAATCCCAGGACCAGTTCGACACACTCCGTGACATGGGTTGCGACGAAGCACAGGGCTTTTTTTGTGCTCAGCCATGCCAGGCCGGTGACGTTCAGGCATGGAAACCACCTATGGCCGTCCCAGCCTAGTACCCTCCGTCTCTAGTCCTAGTGCAACGGCGCATTCAGACAGTTCCTGTTCGAATGCGCCAGAGAAAGGTGTACTAGGCCGAAGCGTCGATGCCCCGCGCGAATGCCTGCTCGTCACGATGAAACCGTGCCAACTTGGCGAAGAAGTCCTCTTGGATAAACCGCTGGTCGACATCTTCATAGACCTTGATCGGCCGGTTCCTGCCTGTGTGTACATAATTCATCAGGGTACTGAACTCTGGTGCGGGCCGCCACTGACTATTGCCGCACTCGGGATACATCATCACGCCGATGGCCGGTGAATCGCCGAGCGATCGATGCTCGATGGGACCGTGGGTTTTCCAACGGTTGTTCCAATCGACAAGCTGATCGACAAGGTACTCACCAAGAGGCCCTTTGTCATAAACCCGTTCCCGAAGCTCGGCATAACCTATCGCCATCAAACGGTAGACACGCATCGGTATTTGCCAGACCTCGATCGAGGAACGCATCACCAGATTGGCGGCGTGATTATCATTCGAGAGATTGTATTCCCTTCCACCGACAGGCCAATGGCCGCCGCCAATCCAGACACACACAACGTTCCGCTCATTGAGCTTCGGCTCCATAAACCGGGCTGAAGCCATATCGGTGAGCGGACCCAAAAACGCCACAAAAAGCGGCCGCGGATCGTCCTTCATCGCTTCCTCAATGATTAAGTCCGCGCCGGGTGAGGGCATGGGCGTTGTCTCGTCAGGCAAGGGTCCTCTAGCACCATCTTCAAGGCGAACCTTCCCCTCAAGATCCATCAGAGATAGCAGACGCTCCACCTCTTCGTGGCTGTCCTGCAAGCTGGTCGCTGTTTTCAGACTGCCGAAATGCGCCGGGATGATGCCGTGCAACTCGAACATCGGTGTCAAAATGGCGTGCACGATGGCGAACTGATCGTCAGCCTCGTTTTTGGCATCCGTATTGATGATCACCCGTCGTAAGCGTTCCGTACTCAGATCCGGCTGAACAGGCGTTTCGCTAAACATCGATGCCATCTGGCAATCCTCCCTTGTCTATAGGCCATCAGCCCTGCATTGCTATCCGTGAGCAAGCTCACGCAACCAGTGAGCGATCTTGCGGGCACTCGATGTGATATCGCCGAATGGCCGGCACAGATAATAGCTCGCATCGCCAAACGCCGCTTCGCCGAACGGTGCGACCAGACGTCCATTGGCAAGACGGTCATCCACCGAAGGCGAGCGTCCGATGGCAACGCCAAGTCCTTCCTCGGCTGCAGCCAGGATCTGTTCCTGACTGTCGAGCCGCAGGGCCCCATTGGTGGATGGCGGCTCGATTCCGCGCGCCCGCGCCCATTCCGTCCACTCATCGACAAAGTAATTGCTGATCAAGAGCCGCTTGCCGGCGAGTGCTGCCGTCATATCGCCGTTGCACAGAATATAGCCGGGACGGCAGACTGGCCGCGCTGTCTCCTCGAACAAGAACTCCGCTTCGACGTCTTGCCAATTGCCCTGACCGTGACGGATGGCGAGGTCAACCTGCTCGCGGCGGAGATCCACGACCCGCGTCGTCGTCATCAATTGCAGCTCGATCGCGGGAAGCTCGACCTCCAGTCGTGCAAGCTTCGGAATGAGCCACAACATGGCGAGTGTCGGCGGCAAGGTCAGCGCCACGCGGAAGCGGTCAACAGGACCCAGCAAAGCCTCGGTCGCAGCCCCGATGCGCGCGATTGCTGGATCGATCTCACGGAAATAGCGTCGGCCCACCTCAGTCAAGTCAACCTTGGGGCCATGGCGCTCGAAGAGCTGCACATGCAGAAAATCTTCAAGCCGCCGAACCTGATGGCTCACTGCCGACTCGCTCAGCCCCAAATCCCTCGCCGCCTCGCGAAACTGACCGTGATAGGCGGCAGCACGAAACGCCCGAAGAGCTGGGAATGGCGGTAGATTGACACTCATCGCGACCTACTCCGCCTTCTCTTAGTATGAATGCCATTCATATTAGCCTGCAGCCAATTCGCGCGCAATCCCGGAAAGCATGACCTATCTTCCGGTCAAGCGCTGACGCACAGCGTGATCAGCAAGAGCAACACTCAAGCTAACCGGAGTGAGCCACAATGTTTGATGCCCAAACCGAAACACCCGTGAATGACACCGACGCCCCGCTTCGTTCGAGCGACGATCGACCGCTCGCGGTTCGCGGTGCCGTCCAATATCTTGCCCCGAGCAAGGCGCGCCCGCGCATCCTCATCAACGAGAACGGCACGCGCGACGAACAGGAGATCGAAAACGAAACCCATATCGTCGAGGTCAAGAACGCCCGCAAGCTCGATGAAACCTTCTCTCTCGATGGCAATGGTTTCCAGCTGATCGAGCACAATTCCAGGGTCCACGACTTCTTCAACGAGAACGAGGTCAAAGAAGTTCTCTATCCCGAGGCCGAAGCGCTCCTCAAAAAACATGCCGGCGCCAAGGATGTCGTCATCTTCGATGCCACGATCCGCGTCGAAAGCGATGAGGAAACCGGCAAGCGCAAGCCTGTCCGGCGCATCCACAGCGATTATACCGTCAAATCCGGACCGCAAAGGGTGCGCGATCTGGTGCCGGCGGAGGAACAGGACAAGTGGCTCAACGGACGCTTTGCCATCGTCAATCTCTGGCGCGCCATTGGCCACAATGTCGAGCGTTCGCCGCTTGCCTTCGCCGACGGCAAGACCACCTGGTCCGAGGACTTTGTCGCCATCGATCTGGTTTATCCGGATCGCGTGGGTGAGATCTATGGGGTCACCGCCAGCGCCGCCCATAAATGGTACTACTATCCCAATATGACCACCGAGGAAGCTCTGCTCATCAAGACCTATGACAGTGCCGAAGACGGCCCAGTGCGCTTCGTCGCCCACGCTTCCTTCGAGGATCCCTCAAGCCCCGAAAATGCCAAGCCGCGCCAAAGCATCGAGCTCCGCGCTCTGGTCCGCCTCGGCTAACCCTGCACGCGAAGGGGGCTTCCCGGTCCCCTTCGCAATCGCCTCAACAACAAAGCCTTGGTCGGGTGCACACAATCATCAACGCTTGCGCAACAGCACGGTGAGGATCCAGGTCTCCGACGCGTGCTTGCCGGGTTCAATTCTGTAAAGTGCCTCAAACCGCCGGTAAAATTCTTCGGCCAACGCGTCTATCTCGGTATCCGATTTGGCGGACGGGCCAAAGAGATGCATGCGAAACGTCGAATCGCCGAAACCCCGGAGATAACCCGTGTAATGGTGGGCGTAGGTTTCAGGGTCACCTAGTTGATCGGCGTAAACATCACTTGAATGATAAGCGGCCGGCAGGACTTCGATCGTCTCGATCTCGAAGGCCTCCGCCAGATCCTTTTCTTCCTGCAAGGGCTGGCGCGCCTCATCGGCCGAAAGAAACCACAAAGAAAACAGAAAATGATCGAGCACGGTGGAATCGAGCATTCCGTCATCCGCCATGCTTTGCGCAACCCGCTGCACGGCCCGATAAAGACCGCGTGCTGAAACGGCAGTGCCGTGGGCCTCACCAGCGTCCGGCACCGCGCCTAGCGTATTGACCAACAAGAAGCCACCGGGCTGCAATTCCCTTGCCCGGCACCGCAAAAATGTCGTCCTATCAGTCTTGGCCTGGCGCCTCATTTCTGCGCGTGTCTCGCCTTGGAGATCCGCGAACCAGATCGTGCCGGGCGCATTGAGGCGCATCCCAACACTCAGCCAGTGACTTGCCGCGAAACACGTCGCCAGTGCCACTGAGCCCGGTGCCGCCATCGGCTGATAGAACGAGCCGATCGAGGCTTCGGTCCTGATCGAGCCACCCACCGCCGCATAGCCCTCGGGACCGCTCGCATGGCCGAAAAGCGAGTTCCAGTCATTGCCCGGCTGATCGGCATGACACACCACAATGGCACCCTCCGGTACCAAGGACCGGTAGGCCTCGACCGAAGGCCTCACCGCATCAATCGCGCTCATGCCCGGCCCGCAACCATAATCCATGATCCGGAGTTCAGGCTCGACCCGGCCTATCCGCTCCACCAAGCGCCTCAGCCTCTGCTCGGTGTTCAAAACCGCATGGTGCTGCATGGCCGAATTTCGATCGTAATCCACCATGCCCTCTGTAGACCGTCTCGCGGGCTCAGTCTGTTCGCGCGTCGCCATACCGCCCCCAATCAGTGCTTCTGACTTGAAGACGCATACTCCATCGAACCCCTCACGCCAATCGACGCGTACCTTTAAGCCACGCGGCTGGCACCGTTTCGGGCTTCCCGCTCGGCTTTCTTAGCCTCCAGAGCTGCCTTGCGCTCGGCCAATTCGGCGTCTCTGGCGGCACGCTGCTCGGCCTTGCGGGCCTGCCGCTCCAGATAGCGACGCTGCCGGCGGGAGAGCTTGGATTCATCCATGCCGGAAGGCTCAGAAGATGGAGCAAAAGAAGGGTTTTCCTGGGGAGGCACCGCCTCCTCAAACTCTTCGGGCCGGCCTCCTGGTTCGTAAGCATTGGGCGTGCGTCAGCGCCCGGAAGTTCGC